>NZ_JBJMIE010000656.1:0-19939 GCF_045807065.1 Actinophytocola sp.
AGCAGAACGTCTGGCAGATCGTCTCCGGAGGCCTTGACCACATCAAGGTGGCCCATTACGAAGTCCCCAGCCGTGCCTACGTCGCGTCCTTCGGCTTCAAGGGCCCCGACCAGCAGAAGAAGGCCGGAGTGCTGTCCGGTGGCGAGCGCAACCGGCTCAACCTGGCGCTCACCCTCAAGCAGGGCGGCAACCTGATCCTGCTGGACGAGCCGACGAACGACCTCGACGTGGAAACCCTCGGCTCGCTGGAGAACGCGCTCGAGCAGTTCCCCGGCTGCGCCGTGGTGATCTCTCACGACAGGTGGTTCCTCGACCGCGTCGCGACGCATATCCTCGCTTGGGAGGGCAACGACCAGAACTCCGCCAAGTGGTTCTGGTTCGAGGGCAACTTCGAGGGCTACGAGAAGAACAAGGTCGAGCGCCTCGGCGAGGAAGCCGCCCGTCCGCATCGGGTCACCTACCGCAAGTTGACCCGGGACTAGGTTGGGAGTGCGGTGGCGGCGGCATGGGGCGATGCGCCAACGGGCGGGCTGAGCGAGTGCGCGGCACTCGTTCGCTCGGCTGAGGCGCTTCGTACGAGTGCTCCTGAGCTGTCCGTCCAGCTCGCCCGTCGCGCACTGCTCATCGGCGCCACCGACATCTCCTCGAGCACGACCAACGCGGGTGAGGCCAGAACCCTGTCCATGCGTGCCCAGGCGGTGCTCGCCGCCGGGCTCGTGCGGATCAGCCAGCACGTCGGCGCGGTGGAACCCGGTTTCGCCGCGCTGGCGCTGGCCGAGTCCGGTGGCGCGCTGGTGCTGGCCGCCGAGCTGCGGCTGGACCTCGCGTCCTGCGCGCAGGAGGTCGGCGAGCCGTTGCTTGGCGGTGCCCTGCTGCGGCCGGTACTGGAGGCGACGCAGGCGCCGCCGTCGGTGCGAGCGGCGGCCCTGGGCTGTCTCGTCGGCTGCCTGGCACACGCGGCCCGCCGCGACGACATCGAGGACGCGCTCGCGGAGGCCGACCGCCTGCTGGCCGCCGACGACGGCATGAGCCCGGACGCCCGCCGCATGGAACGCGCCAGGCTGGCGGTCCGGTCGGCCGCCTACCACCGCTGGTACGGCGACAACGAGGACGCGGTCAGCGCCGCCCGCGACGGTCTCGTCCTGCTGGAGCGGCTCCACCGCGCGCTGCGCCCGGAGAGCGACCGCCTCCGCGCGCGGCTGGTGCTGGAGCTGGTGTGCGCACTGCTGGACGAGGGCGAGCTGTACGAGGCCGCGCAGGCCGCGCGCCCGACGGTCGACGAGCCGGTGCGCGCGACGTCCGCGGAGTCGGTCGGCCAGCTCATGCTCGCGGTGGCGACCCGCGTGCACCTGCCGGCGGGCGACGTGGACCGCGGCCGCGGCCTGGTGGACCAGGCGGCGTGGCTGGCGGAACGCCACCACCTGGACTCGCTGCTGGCCGACGCGCTCACCGAGCTGTCGCGCCTGGACGAGCAGGCCGGCCGCACCAAGGAGGCGCTGGAGGCGATGCGGTCCGCCCGTGCCGCCGAGCAGCGCCGGATGCGCGCGGTGGCACGCGCGGCACGGCACCTGCTGGTGCAGGTGGGTGCGGGCCAGGGTGTCCGGGACGTGACGCGGCAGTCGGTGGCCGCGTTGCTGCGCCAGCTGGCCCACCCGGCGGGCGTGCCGGTGGCGATGGCACCTCCGCCGGTGCCCCAGACGACGTCGACACTGCCCCCGCCGAGGACGTCCTCCGAGCCGCACACCCCGCCCATGGCAGGCGAGGTCTCGGGCTCGGTGGCCGAGCGCACGGGCCTGCTGAACCGGGAGGACCTGGTCAAGCGGCTGCGCTCGGTCCGCAAGGGCGAGCGCCCGGTCGCCCTGACACTGGTCCGCTTCGAGCCGAACAACGACGACCCGGAACAGGACCGCGGTCCCGACACCGGCATCATGGTCGGCCTGGCCGACAAGGTGCGTGACATGGCGCCGGAGAACGCCGAGCTGGCCAGGTCCGACGGCGGCGAGCTGGCGGTGTTCATGCCGCACACCACCCGCGACCAGGCGGAGGAGTTCGCCGCCACGATCCGCGAGACGGCCACGAAGTCGGACTGGCTGGCCGACGGCACGGGCAAGGATCTGAGCATCAGCACGAGCGTGGTGCAGTCCGACCCGCCAACCCCCGACACCGAGTCCCCGATGGACCCGGCCGTCATGCTGACCGCGGCGCGGGACGCCCTGACCTCGGGCAAGCAGCAGCCGGCGCCCCAGGACTTCCTGGTGGAAACGAAGGCAGCCCTGTCCAACCTGCGGCAACAGACATCCACCCCACCCCAACCACCATCCGCCGTGGAACCAACACCCTCAGCCGAGCCACCCCCCAGCGCCCTGACGGACGAGCCCCCTACAAGACCCCTGACCGCGACACGCCCACCGGCCGCAGCACCCCCGCTCACGGCAGGCCGCTCGATCCTGAACTCCCTGAGCATCCCCACTGGCAGCGGCGGCCGCCGCCGAGCTGACGACGAGCCATTCACCGACGAGAGCCCGCATAGCCCAGCCGCCCCACCCGAACCCCCACGCCTGACCCGCGCCGAACGCCGCGCCCAGGAACAGGCCGCCGCGGAACAAACGGCCCAGGGGCAGCCGAGTTCGTACATCCCGTCGTCGGGCTGGCCCGCGGAGCCGGACATCTCCCAGGCTCTCCGCCGCACCCCGCCGGAACCCCGACCTCCCACGGAACCGACGCCGTCCCCAAGCACCACCCACTCGGCAGGCAGCGCCACCCACTCGGCGGACAGCGCCACTCGCTCGGCAGGCAGCGCCACTCGCTCGGCGGACAGCGCCACTCACGCGGCAGGCAGCGCCACTGACCCGGTAGGCAGCGCCACCCGCGTCGCCGGCAGTGGCACCCACTCGGCAGGCAGCGTCGCCCCCCTGATCAGCAACGCACTCTCCACGGTCCTGTCCAACACCGTCGACACGACGATGGGCGCGTCCCCGTCCCCCGGGCCGACGGAAAGCGTCGACTGGCCCGGCAACGTCGTCCCGGGTGGCACCGGCCCGTCCACCGGCGCCGACCTGGTCGAAGGCGCCGGCCGGATCGGCAGCGCCGGCCTGGAGTCCCGCCCTGACCTGATGGCCACCGCCGGCCCAACCGAGGGCCCCGAACCAACGAGCGACGCCGGCACCCCAGCCCCGCTCGGAAGGACCGACGGCTTCCCCCCACCCGGCGAAAGCGCCTCCACCGCCCAACCCGACTCCAGCTGGACCAGCGGCACCGGCTCCATCGACTGGACCGCGTCCGCCGCGGGCACCGACCTCCACCAACCTGGAACCGGCCTCGACGGCAACTCCAGCTACGAGGAAACAAGGGCAGAACTGGCCCGGATGATGTCGGCGCTGAACGCCAAGGCCCTCCATTCCCGCGGCAAGGCCAACACCGACACACCCACCCCCGAACAACACGGCACCCCCCACCCCACCGACCCCACACACCACGACGACTTCCTGGCACAGACGATCCCCACCCCACCCGACCCGGACGAGATGCCGCAGCCACCCGGCCACCCCGACATCCCGGAGATCCCCGACTACCCCGACATCCCGACGGTTCCCGGTCATCCGGACATCCCGGAGCCGCCCCAGCATCCGGGCACTCCCGAGCCATCTGCGCCAACCCAGCCAAAACTGCCGCCTGAGCCGGCGCCGCCGACCGAGCCAGAAGCCCCAAAGCCCTGGCCGGAGCCCTTCACCCGCGCGGACCCACTGACCCACCCGGAACAACTGACCCACCCGGACCCCTTCACTCATCCGGAACCGCGGACCGAACCGGAGCCGCTGACGCATCCGGAGCCGCTCGCTTACCCGGAACCGCTAGGTGAGTGGGGACCGCTGACCTATCCGGCGCCGTTCGCCCAGCCGCAATCGCGGGCTGAGCCGGAAACGCCTGCTCCTCGGGGACCGCGGGCTCAGCCGGAGTCGCACGCTGAGCGGAGCATGCGAACTGAGCCGGAGTTCCCGGCTCCTCTGGAGCCGCTCGCCCATCCGGAACCGCAGACTAGGCGGGAACTGCTGACTCCGCCGGAGTCGCGGCCCTGGCCGGAGGCGTCCACTCGGCCAGAGCCGCTGAGCTATCCCGAGCCGTTCAGCCAGCCGGACCCGCCCTACCGGACCGAGGTTCCGGAGCCGTCTGCACCGGCACAGGCGGCCCCGCCGGCGCAGCCGGAGTCGTCCCGGTGGCCGGACGAGCCGGCTGAGCCGCAGCCGGAACGACTCCCACGGGAACGCTCGTCGCTCATGGCGGCCTTCGACGCCCTCTCGGGCCCAGTCCTCCCGTCGCCGGAGGATGAGCAGGAGAAGTTCCGCACGGAGTTCGAGAGCCCCACCGCGCTGCCGTCCCGAAGGCCGCGGAAGTCGTGGACCGAGCTGCAGTCCGCCGCCGTGATCGAGTCGCCCGCCGACGACCTCTTCGGCTCGCCAGGTGACAGACCCAAGCACCGGGCCAACCTGAGAGACGCCTTCGCCGACTTCGGCGACCCGCCGGCCACCAAGCCCGAGCCACCAGCCGCCACGAAACCCGAGCCGCCAAGCCCCACGCGGAACGAGCCTTCGACCACCGCGTCCAACGAGCCGCCGACCGCCGCGCCGACCGCGCGGAACGAGCCGTCAACCGCCGCGCGGGATGAAGTGCCGACCTCCAGATGGAATGAGGCACCGGCCACGCGAGACGACTCATCGATCGCCGGGTGGAGCGAGTTGCCCGCCGCGTGGAGCGATCCGGCCGCCGGGCGGAGCGAGCACACCGCCGGCCGGAGCGAGTCGGCTGCCGCGCGGAATGAGGCACCGGGCGCGCGAGGCGAGCCTTCGATTACCCCGTGGAGCGAGCAGACCGTCGGGCGGGGCGAGTCGGCTGCCGGGCGAAGTGAGCTAGCCGCCACGCGGAATGAGGCACCGGGCGTGCGAGACGAGCCTTCGATCGCCGCGTGGAGCGAGCAGACCGTCGGGTGGAGCGAGTCGGCCGCCGGGCGGAGTGAGCCAGCGGCCGCGCGGAATGAGGCACCGGGCGTGCGAGACGAGCCTTCGATCACCCCCTGGAGCAAGCAGACCGGCGGGCGGAGTGAGTCGGCCGCCGGGCGAAGTGAGCCGACCGCCGCGCGGAATGAGGTGTCGGCCACACTCGGTGAATGGTCCACTCGGCCGTCCGTCGCCGAGTCAGCACCTTCCGGCGCTTCGGCGCGGCCGACCTACGACGAGCCGATCGGGCCGCTGCCACGCCCCCACGGGCGCCTCCGCCGCGGGGAGCGTTCGGCCACCACCATCGCCAGTCTCCTCACCGAAGCACTCGCGGCCTACCAGTCCTCTACCGACGCGGCGGAGACTGCTGGCAACACCGCCACCACGGACGAACAGGACGAACCGGGACGGCTTTCGGGTGACGCGGCGACGGCCGCGGGGCGGCACCGGTCGCCCGAATGAGGTTCGACAGGCCGTCGTACCGTTGCCCGGTCGCTTAATCTGTGTGCCTGAATTCGGCACACCGCCGTGCCCGAGAAGTCGTGGAGTCGCTCGAAGATGACCTCAACCCGCATCCGCAGCGCTGGGAGCAGAGCCGACAGCAGGGCGGAGGAGAGCCCCGAGCAGCGCCGGGACGAGCTCATCGAACAGGCAGCCTCCGCCGCCCAGGACATCGCCGACCTGATCCGGCTCTACTACCGCTACATCCCGCCCGAGGAGATCACCGACACCGACGCCGTCGACCTCGTCGGGATGGTGCGCTGCCACCGCAAGCTCGCCGAGACCCGGGTGCCGGGGCGGCCGGCGGTCCGAGTGTTCAACCCCGACCCGGAGACGGACGGGTGGCGCACCGCGGGCACGGTCGTCCAGCTCGTCACCGACGACATGCCCTACCTGGTCGAGTCCGTCTCGGCCGCGCTGACGAGGACCGGGCTGCAGGTCCACCGCATCGTGCACCCGATCGTCGTGGTCAGCCGGGACGTGGTCGGGGGCGAGCTGCGCGACATCCGCACCGACGCGGAGGCCGACGACCCGCCGGCGGACGCGCTGGCCGAGTCGTGGATGGCCATCGAGGTCGACCTGATCACCGACGCGGACCGCAAGAAGGAGATCACCAACACCCTCAAGACCGTCCTCAACGACGTCCGCGAGGTCGTCGAGGACACCGACCGCATGGCCGGCACCGCCCGCGCGCTCGCCGACCAGCTGGAGTCGCACCCACCCGTCGACGAGGCCCAGGCCCTCGAGGGCGCCGCGCTGCTCCGCTGGCTCGCCGACGGCCACTTCACCTTCCTCGGCTACCGCCACTACGAGCTGGTCCGCGACGACGACCGCCGCGCGCTCAAGGCCGTCCTGGCCAGCGGGCTGGGCGTGCTCCGCCAGGACAGCATCTCGGCCCGCAACCTCACCGCGGGGCCGGACGCCGACGTCGACGCCGCCACGCCCGACCTGCTGATCCTCACCGAGGCGTCCGCCCCGTCGAACGTCTACCGCTCGACCTTCCCGTACTACGTGGGCATCAAGACCTTCGCCGCGGACGGCACGGTCAGCGGGGAGCACCGGTTCCTGGGCGTGTTCACCATCAACGCCCTGCACGAGGACGTGCTGGACATCCCGGTGGTCGGCCGCCGCGTCCGCGAGGTCATCCACCGGGCCGGCTTCCCGCTGGAGTCCTACACCGGGCAGAAGATGCTCGAGGTCATCCAGAACTGGCCGCGGTCGGAGCTGTTCTCCACCACCACCGACACGCTGTACCAGACGACCACCGGCGTCATCGCGCTCGCCGACCGCCGCCGTCTGCGCCTGTTCCTGCGCCGCGACCCGTACCGCCGCTTCTTCTCCTGCCTCGTGTTCACCCCGCGCGACCGGTACACGACCACCTCGCGCATCGCCATGCAGGACGTCCTCATCGACGAACTCGGCGGCACGCACGTCGAGTTCTCCGTCCGCATCGGCGAGACCGCGTTCGCGCAGGTCTACTTCACTGTCCACACCGACCCGGCGGCGCACCCGGACGTGGACGTCAACCGCATCCAGGAGCGGCTGACCGAGGCCGTGCGCACCTGGGACGACCGGCTGGTCGAGGCCGTGTTCGCCGAGCAGCGCCAGAAGGTCGACGCCGAGCTGCCCCGCTCCCGCGACCAGCTCGTCGCGATCGGCGCCGAGTCGGCCAACGAGCAGGGACAGCGGTTCGCGAGCGTGTTCCCCGAGGCCTACAAGGAGGACTTCGCCGCCGCCGACGCGCTCACCGACCTGCGCCGGCTGGAGGCGCTGCGTGCCGAGGGCGACCTGGAGGTCTCCTTCTACCGCCCGGGTGACGAGCTGCCGGGGGAGCGCCGCTTCAAGCTCTACCTGGCCGGCGACGGCGTCACGCTCTCCCAGATGCTGCCGGTGCTGCAGAACATGGGCGTCCAGGTCGTCGACGAACGCCCGTACGAGCTGCGCCGCGAGGACGGCACCCGCTGGTGGGTCTACGACTTCGGCCTGCGCATCGACCCGGCGCGGGTGGAGGACCGGACCCCGGAGCAGCAGCTGCGCCAGCGCACCCTGTTCCAGGAGGCGTTCCGCGCGATCTGGCGCGGTGACGCCGAGTCCGACCGGTTCAACTCGCTGGTACTGACCGGCGGCCTGAGCTGGCGGCAGGCGGCGCTGCTGCGGGCCTACTCCCGCTACCTGCGGCAGGCCGGCGTCCTGTTCGACCAGGGCGATGTCGAGTCCGCGCTGCTCGACCACATCGAGGTCGCGACCGCCCTGGTGCGGCTGTTCGAGACCCGCTTCGACCTCGCCAAGCCCGACGAGGTGCGGGACCGCGCCGTCGAGAGCCAGATCGCCGAGATCACCACGATGATCGACGAGGTCACGAGCCTCGACGCCGACCGCATCCTGCGCAGTCTCCTGGCGCTCATCCGGGCCACCCTGCGCACCAACTACAACGTCCGCGACGAGCAGGGCCAGCCGAGGCCCTACCTGGCGTTCAAGCTCGACCCGGCCCAGGTGCTCGACCTGCCGGAGCCGCGGCCGAAGTTCGAGATCTTCGTGTACTCGCCGCGGGTCGAGGGCGTGCACCTGCGCTTCGGCCCGGTCGCGCGCGGCGGCCTGCGCTGGTCCGACCGCCGCTCCGACTTCCGCACCGAGGTCCTCGGCCTGGTCAAGGCGCAGGCGGTCAAGAACGCCGTCATCGTGCCGGTCGGCGCCAAGGGCGGCTTCGTCGTCAAGCGCCCGCCCGCGCCGACGGGTGACGCCGGCAGGGACCGCGAGACCTACCTGGCCGAGGGCATCGCCTGCTACCGCATGTTCATCTCGGGCCTGCTGGACCTGACCGACAACCTGCGTGCCGGCGAGGTCGTCCCGGCCCGCGACGTGGTCCGCTACGACGGCGACGACACCTACCTGGTGGTCGCGGCCGACAAGGGCACCGCCACGTTCTCCGACATCGCCAACGAGGTGGCGGCCGGGTACGACTTCTGGCTCGGCGACGCGTTCGCCTCCGGCGG
The DNA here is from genome assembly GCF_045807065.1 of Actinophytocola sp. Lineage (GTDB taxonomy): Bacteria > Actinomycetota > Actinomycetes > Mycobacteriales > Pseudonocardiaceae > Actinophytocola. Next base: position 8,486 of record NZ_JBJMIE010000656.1, read on the forward strand.
CTCGGTCGGCTACGACCACAAGGCCATGGGCATCACCGCCCGCGGCGCGTGGGAGAGCGTCAAGCGGCACTTCCGCGAGCTGCGCGTCAACACGCAGACCGAGGACTTCACGGTGGTCGGCATCGGCGACATGGCCGGTGACGTGTTCGGCAACGGCATGCTGCTGTCCGAGCAAATCCGGCTGGTCGCGGCGTTCAACCACATGCACGTGTTCATCGACCCGAACCCGGACCCGGCCACCTCCTACGCCGAGCGCCGCCGCCTGTTCGAGCTGCCCCGCTCCAGCTGGGACGACTACGACCGCTCGCTCATCAGCGAGGGCGGCGGCGTCTGGCCGCGGACCCTCAAGTCGATCCCCGTCAGCGAGCAGGCACGGGTCGCGCTCGGCATCGAGGACGGCGTCACCAAGCTGTCCCCGCCGGAGCTGATGAAGGCGATCCTGCTGGCCCCGGTGGACCTGCTGTGGAACGGCGGCATCGGCACGTACGTGAAGGCGGCCGGGGAGACCCACGCCGACGTCGGCGACAAGGCCAACGACGCCCTCCGCGTCGACGGCGGCGAGCTGCGGGTGAAGGTGGTCGGCGAGGGCGGCAACCTGGGCCTCACCCAGCGCGGCCGCATCGAGTTCGCGCGGGCGGGCGGCAAGGTCAACACCGACGCGCTCGACAACTCCGCCGGCGTGGACTGCTCCGACCACGAGGTCAACATCAAGATCCTGCTCGACCACCTGGTCACCACCGGCGTGCTGGCCAAGGAGCAGCGCAACGAGCTGCTGGCCGAGATGACCGACGAGGTCGCGCACCTGGTGCTGGCCGACAACTACGCCCAGAACGCCGTGCTCGGCGTCTCCCGTGCGCACGCCAAGCAGATGCTGACCGTGCTGGCCCGCCTGGTCAGCGACCTGGAGACGCATTCCGGCCTGGACCGCAGGCTGGAGGCGCTGCCCGGCAAGACGCAGTTCCGCGACATGGACAAGCGCGGCGAGGGCCTCACCTCACCGGAGCTGGCCACACTGCTGGCGCACGTGAAGCTGCGGCTCAAGCACGATGTCCTGGCCTCCGAGCTGCCCGACGCCGACGTGTTCACCCGCCGCCTGCCCGAGTACTTCCCGACCCAGCTGCAGGAGCGCTTCGGCGACGCCATCACCCAGCACCCGCTGAGCCGCCAGATCACCACGACCCTGCTGGTCAACGAGGTCGTGGACGGCGGCGGCGTGTCCTACGCGTTCCGGCTGGCCGAGGAGATGAACGCGTCCGCGACCGACGCCGTGCGCGCGTTCACCACCGCGACCACGATCTTCGACCTGAAGTCGCTGTGGCGGCAGGTCCAGGAGCTGGACAACGTGGTGTCGACCGACACGGCCGACCACATGACGCTGGAGTCCCGCCGCCTGCTGGACCGCGCGTCCCGCTGGCTGCTGTCCTACCGGCCCCAGCCGCTCGCGGTCGGCGCGGAGATCAACCGGTTCCAGTCGGTCCTCGCGGAGCTGGTGCCCGAGGTGCCGACCATGCTGCGCGGCACGGAGCGGGAGGCGGTCGCGAAGCACGCGGACGAGCTGATGACCGACGGCGTGCCGGCCGACCTGGCCCGCCGGGTCGCGTCGCTGCTGGACTGCTACTCGCTGCTGGACGTCATCGAGGTGGCCGAGCTGGCCGACCGGGACTCGCTGGACACCGAGCGCAGCCCCAGGGAGACCGCCGAGCTGTACTACGCGCTGTCCGACCACCTCGGCATCGACTCCATGCTGACGTCGATCAGCGGGCTGGAACGCGGCAACCGCTGGCACGCACTGGCCCGGCTCGCGCTGCGGGACGACCTGTACGGCTCGCTGCGCGCGATCACCATCGACGTGCTGCGCCAGAGCGACCCGGGCACCTCGGCCGACGAGAAGATCGAGAACTGGGAGCGGAGCAACGCGCGGCGCATCGAGCGGTCGCGGGAGTCGCTGGAGGAGATCCACCGCGTGGGGCGGCTCGACCTGGCGACACTGTCGGTGGCCACCCGCCAGGTGCGCAGTATGGTTCGCTAGTGGGTGTCTTCATCGCCGATGTCCGGCCGCGCTGGTCGGACATGGACGCGTTCGGTCACGTCAACCACGCCAACACGGTGACGCTGCTGGAGGAGGCCCGCGTCGACCTGCTGTTCAACGAGGCGGCGCGGCAGGGCGCCGGCGGCATGACCCGCGGCGTGGTCGTCGCGCGTCTGGTCGTGGACTACCACGCGCCGCTGGTGGCGAACGGCAGGACGGTGCGGGTGGCGATGACCGTGCGGGAGATGCGGCCCGCGTCGTTCACGCTGGACTACGAGGTCCACAGCGGACCGTCGGCCGAGGACCCGGTGGCCGCGACCGCCGAGACGCTGCTCGTGCCGTACAACACGGAAAGCGGCCGGCCGCGGCGGCTGACCGAGGAGGAGCGGGACTTCTTGGCCGCCTACAGGAGCAACGGTGCCTGAGCTGACCTTCGCCGACCAGTCGGAGCGGGACGACCTCGGCGCGTTCGTGGCCCGCGCGGTCCGCCTCGACGGCCAGACCGTGGTCCGCCTGCGCAACCGCGACGGCGGCCGCGTGGACGCGTGGGTGGCGACCCCGTTCGACGTGCTGGCCACCAGGACCGTGCACGGCGCGGCGGAACCGGGCGACGTGACCGTGTCGGGCAACGAGCTGCTGGCCGCGCTGGCGGTGTCCCGCGCCGACCGGATCGACCCCGGCCGCCCCATGGACATCCAGTGGCGGTCCGCCCTGCCGCCCCAGGCGCACTGGCAGGTCGTGGAGGACCAGCTACCGGCGAAGGTTGTGGCCGACCTGACCGACCGCGGCCTCGCCGTGGCCCGGGAGAACGTGGGCCCGCACGGCACCCCGCCGGCCTCGCTGCTGGACCAGACCGTCCTCACGGTCACCGGCGACGGCCTCGAGGTGAAGATCCCCATGCGCTGCCTGTTCGCCATGTCCGGCATGGGGTTCCTCGGCTCGGGTGACGAAGAGCACGTCCGGATCACGGCGACGGACGCCTGGCTGCGCATCGACGCCAGGTTCGGCGCGGTGGTCCGTCGCAGACACGCCTTGCTGCCCCTGCTCGTCTAGGTGTTCGATGGTCGCGTGAGCGAGGAGGACCCCGCACGGCGGTTCCTGGACCAGACCGTGCCCAGGCACGACGAGTGGGACGGCAGGGAGCCCGAGGACGGTCCCGCGCGGCCGCGGCACATCCAGCACCCCGCGGAGCCCGGCGTGCCGCTGACCGCGACGGAGCGGCGCAAGAACGCGATCCGCAGGGCGGCCTGGGGCCTGGGCGGGACCGCCGCCTTCATCGCCGGGGCCGCTCTCTCGGACGACGACGTGGACACCGACCTGAGCCGCGCCGACCCACCCGACCAGGGCTACGACGACGGCGGTGGTTTCGGCGAGGCCGGCAGCGGTCTCTAGCTCGCGACCAGCCACGCCGCGGTGTTCGGCGGTAGGTGGCGGTCGTTGAGGGAACCGCTCGCCAGGATGATCTCGCCGGCGGGCAGGGACACCGCGGTCTCGCTGCCGTTGAGCACGCAGATGAGGCCGCCGCCCTTGCGCCGGTACGCGAAGCACCCCGCCGGCGCGCCGTACCACTCCAGCTCCGCACCGGTGAACGCCGGGTTCGTCTTCCGCAGCTCCACCGCCTGCCGGTACAGCGACAGCGTCGAGTCGGCGTCCTCCAGCTGCCGCTCCACCGTCAGCTTGGCCCACTCGGGCGGCACCGGCAGCCACGCCGACGCGCCGGAGGAGAAGCCGAACGGCGGCTCGGTGCCCTGCCACGGCAGCGGGACGCGGCTGCCCTCGCGGCCGTCGGCACGGTGCGGGAGCGCCCATTCCGGCAGCGGCACGGTCGGCAGGCCCAGCTCCTCGCCGTTGTACAGGTACACGACCCCGGGCAGCCCCAGCTCGACCAGCGCCATCGCGCGTGCCCGCTGCGTGCCGAGCGGGCCGTCGCCGTAGCGGGTGGCCTCGCGGACCGCGTCGTGGTTGGACAGCGCCCACATCGGGGGCACGCCGGCCATCGCGGCGGCGTCCAGGGCCGCGTCGATGGCCGTGCGCAGCTCGACCGCGTCGTAGCCGGCCGCCAGCAGCCGGGGGTTGAGGCCCAGGTGCAGGTCGTAGGGCCGCGGGTCGTCGGCCGGCCACAGCTCGCCGATCCCCACCGTGCCGGGGTGCTCGTCGAGGACCTGGCGGACCAGCCGGTGGGCGCCCGCGTCGATGACGTGGACGCCGTCCACCTCGCGGTCCAGCCAGAACCGCAGGGTGCGCTCGTCGGCCAGGTCGACCACGATCCGCAGGCCGTCGCGGTGCGCGTCGGCGGCCAGCCGGTCGAAGGGGGTGAGGTCGACGTCCGGGTCGAGCGTCAGCCACAGCGCGTCGACGCCGAGCAGGTCCAGGTAGCCGAGGCGCTCACGCACGCCGTCGAGGTCACCGACGCCGTCACCGTCGCTGTCCGCGAACGAACGCACGTAGACCTGGTAGAAGGTGGCGTCGCGCCACCACTCGTCCTGGGCTCTTCGCACTCTCGCCGTCCTGCCACCACTCGCCGTGGCAGGCAGCGCCACGGGGAACTAGGTCCAGCTGTTCATGAGACTGTTGGCGGCCATCTCGAGGTACCCCCACAGCTGGCGCCGATGGTTGTCGGACAGCCCCGCGTCGTCTACCGCTATTCGCATGCATCGCAGCCACGCGTCGCGTTCGATCGGACCAATCGCGAACGGAGCGTGCCGCATCCGCAACCGCGGGTGACCCCGCCGGTCCGAGTAGGTGTGCGGCCCGCCCCAGTACTGCGTGAGGAACATCCGCAGGCGCTCCTCGGCCGGCCCGAGGTCCTCCTCGGGGTACAGCGGGCGCAGCACCTCGTCCTTCGCGACCTCCTCGTAGAACCGGCCGACGATCCGGTGGAAGACGGCCTCGCCGCCGACCGCCTCGTAGAAGGTCACTTCCTCAGGTGTCGCCACGCCTTCCATCCTGCCATCAGGGCCTGTCCCATGAATCTTTCGCGTGCAGTCCGCCTCCCGACCACACATGAGAACTCGGGAGGCGGACTAATCGCCGTTGGGGAATCCGCGCATGATCGGTCCCTGGATGCTGGCGTCCTCGAACGCGGCCACGATGCGGGCCCGCAACGCGCGCTGCACGGCCCACTGCCGGCCGGGCCGGACCTTGACGGTCAGCCGCAGCATGATGCCCTCGGCGGCCGACACCCGCTCGACGCCCAGCACCTCGGGCGGCTCCAGCACGTCGTTGGACACGGGCTCGACCTCGGTGACCTCGGTCGCGACGCGGTCGATGATGTCGGTGGCCTGCTCGACGTCCGCGCCGTAGCCGATGGGCACGTCCACCACCGCGACCGCGAAGCCCTGGCTGGAGTTGCCCACCCGCAGGATCTCGCCGTTGCGGACGTACCAGACCGTGCCGTTGACGTCCCGCATGGTGGTGATCCGCAGCCCGACGGCCTCGACCGTGCCGGACGCCTCGCCGACGTCGACCACGTCACCGACGCCGTACTGGTCCTCCAGCATCATGAACACGCCGGACAGGAAGTCCTTCACCACGTTCTGCGCGCCGAAACCGATGGCGACGCCCAGGATGCCCGCGGAGGCCAGCACGGGCGCGAGGTCCATGCCCAGCTCGGCGAGGATCATCATGAACGCGGTGCCGAACACGAGCACCGACGTGATCGACTTGAACACCGACCCGATGGTCTTGGCCCGCTGCGCCCGCCGCTCCGACAGCAGCGTCCCCAGCGCCTGCGGTGCCCGTTCCCGCAGCGGACGCAGCAGCGCGGGCACCTTGCTGTCGCCGTTGCTGCGGGTCAGCCGGTCGATCAGCCGCCGCGCGAGGGCCCGGATGACGATCGCGACGAAGAGGATGAACAGGATCGTCAACGGCTTGGCGACGAGCCAGTCGGCGGACTGCGCGAGCCACCGGCTGTGCGTCATGTTGAGGACGGTCCTGCACCAGTTGTCGCCGTCCGGGCAGGCCGGCGCGTCGAGGTCCGACAGATCGAGCGGGTCCAGATCGGTCACGGAGCGACGATAACGGCGGCGGCACCGTCGCCCGCGCTGACCCGGTGTGACGGAAATCGCTCAGAGCACGGCCTTCAGGAAGCTCGCGAGGCCCGCCGCGGGCCGGCCGAGCAGGGTGGCGAGTGCGGGGTCGACCGTCGCGAACTCGCCCCGCCGACTCGCGGCGAACATGCCGAGAAGCAGGTCCGCCCGCCACTCCGGCAGGCCGTTGGCGAGCAGGCCGGCGCGGTAGTCGGCGTCGGCGACGACGACCCGGCGGATCTCCCGCCCGGTGAGCCGTGTGACGATATCCGCGACGCCGGCCAGGTCGACCGCCTCGGGACCGGTGAGCGGCGGGGTGGGTCCGTCGAAGCCGTCCTCGGTGAGCGCGAGTGCCGTCGCCGCCGCGAGGTCGGCGTGGGTGGTCCACGAGACCGGGCCGTCCGCCGGCGCGGCCAGTTCGCCGGTGTGGAGCGCCTGGCCGAGCAGCATCGGGACCGTCGCGGCGTAGAAGCCGTTGCGCAGCGAGGTGAAGGGCACGCCGCTGTCCCGCAGCGCGACCTCGGTGGCCGCGTGGTCGCGCATGGGCAGGAAGAGGGACGACGGGCTCACCCCCAGGTGGCTCGTGTAGTAGATGCGGTCGGCCCCCGCCTTCGCCGCGGCCTCGACGGCCGTCCGGTGCTGCGCGACGCAGGCCTCCCCGGCGGCGTCCGTCGACACGACGAGGACCTTGGCCGCGCCGTCGAAGGCGTGCGCGAGGCTCGCGGCGTCGGTGAAGTCCGCCTGCCGGACGCGCACGCCCCGCTCGGCCAGGTCCTTCGCCCTGGCCGGTTCGCGCACGCTGACGCCGATGCGCTCGGCGGGCACCCGCGCCAGCAACCGCTCCACGACTGCTCGGCCGAGCTGCCCGTTCGCTCCGGTGACGATGATCACGACAATCCCCTTTCCGTCGATAACAGCAGAACCGTATCACTGGAAACAAAGCGGCGCTAACGTGACACTGTTACCATCGGAAACATGGAGGAGCACCGGGAACGCATCGTCGAGGCCGCCGCGCGGCTGCTGGCCGGCGGAGGTCCCGACGCCGTGTCGACCAGGGCGGTCAGCACCGCCGCTGGCGTGCAACCGCCCACCATCTACCGCCTGTTCGGCGACAAGCAGGGCCTGCTGGACGCGGTCGTGGTCCACGGCTTCACCACGTACCTGGCCGACAAGCAGACGGTGGCGAGCGCCGACCCGGTCGAGGAGCTGCGTGCCGGCTGGGACCAGCACGTCGAGCTGGGCCTGGCCAACCCCGCGCTGTACACGCTCATGTACAGCCGTCTCGACAAGGCGTCGCCGGCCGCGCTGGCGGCGTTCGGGGTCCTGGCCGAGCGCGTCCGGCGGATCGCCGAGGCAGGTCGGCTGCGCATCCCCGAGGACCGTGCCATGGCGCTGGTGCACGCGGCCGGGCACGGCACGACCCTCACACTGATCGCCACCCCGGCTGACCGCCGGGACCCGGAGCTGTCCACGACGGCACGAGAGGCGGTCGTCGCGGCCATCACCACCGACGCACCCGCGACGGGAGCACCCGGTCCGGTCGCGGCGGCCGTCACCCTGCGGGCGGTGCTGCCGGAAACGGACGTGCTGACCGAGCCGGAACGCGGTTTGATGTGTGAGTGGCTTGACCGCATCGCCAACTCCTGAACAGCACGCCACGCTGCCGCAACGGTGCTCCCGGTCGACCGGCGAAGGCCCTGTCGGTAACCGATCTACCACAGTGGCCGGACACGTTGCGCAACACGCGTGCGTTCAGCGGGTGATGTGTGATCTGCTATGCGTTGCCAGATCCGGTGGAGGTGGTCGCGTGCCCGACCGACATCCGACTCCGATCGGCGCCGCCAGAGGGCCGGCGTCGCGGACGTCCGTGCGTTCACAAGCCGTTTCGTCGGATGTCGGCGCGCCCGAGCCGGCCGGTGGCGCCCCGCCGCCCTGGGGCAAGCGTCGGGTGTTGCTGCTCAACACCACGTTCGAGCCGCTGACGGCGTTACCGCTGCGGCGCGCGGTCGTGCTCGTGGTGTGCGGAAAGGCGGAGGTCGTGCACGGCGACCCCAGCGGCCTCGAGCTGCACTCCGCCGCGGACAGCGTCCTGGTGCCGTCGGTGATCCGGCTCGCGTCCTACGTCCGCGTGCCCTACCGCGCGCGGGTGCCGCTGACCCGCGCCGGGCTCATGCACCGGGACCGCCACCGCTGCGCGTACTGCGGGGGGCGGGCGGAGACGATCGACCACGTCATCCCGCGCAGCCGCGGCGGGGAGCACACGTGGCAGAACTGCGTGGCCTGCTGTGTGCGGTGCAACCACCGCAAGGCCGACAAGCTGCTGTCCGAGCTGGGTTGGCGCCTGCGCGTGGTGCCGAGGGCACCACGCGGCATGCACTGGCGGCTGCTCGCCGGCACGGTCGACACCGATCCGCAGTGGTTGCCGTACCTCGGCGAGCCCGCCGCCTAGAGAAACGTCAGGAAGCGGTGACGCGCGTGCCCGCCGTCACCCGAGTGCCGCGCGTGACCCGCGTACCCCTCGTGACGCGGGTACCGGCGGTGACCCGGGTGCCGCGAGTGACTCGCGTACCTCGGGTGACCCTCGTGCCGGCGGTGACGCGGGTACCCCTCGTCACCCTCGTGCCGCGGGTGACCCTCGTGCCGGCGGTGACCCTGGTGCCGCGGGTCACCCGGGTGCCAAGCAGGGCGGACTCATCCGAATGGGTGATGACCATCGGGGTGTGGGTCTGCATGACGGGAACTCCTCGGCGATACAGGCACGGAGAGTGCTGGGGAAGGGACCGCAAGGGCCGTACAGGTGAAAGCTATGGCCTGAAACTGTAGTCGACAAGACATGAAGAGTGACGATGCGATGTCGATGCGTGAGAAGCGGCCGTTCGACCCCGCCGTTTCGACCAACAGCATGAGCGGATCGGCCCGCGCACGGCCCAGTCTCGTTACCGGAGCCGCAGTAGCCGTCACGTCGGGTGATCTTGGCGCGGCCGAGTGCGTGACGCTCCGGCGTCCTGGGTAGGGTGACGCGCGTGAGTGTCGTGCAGACCATCCTCGTCTACGCGGTGATCCCGCTGGCCATCTACGGCCTGGTCGCCCTGCTGACCCTGCGGGACAAGTTCGCGCGGGCGCCGCGGTACCGGCCGGGACAGCCGTGGGAGTACCCGGCCGTCTGGTGGACCGCGAACCCGGCTGGGGCCGACGCCTCCGCCGTACCGACCGGCGGCGGCAAGACCCGCGGCACGGCCAAGGGAGGCGCACGTGGCAGCTGGTGAGATCGTCGTCCGCGGTGCCGACAACGTGCTCGACGAGGACGTCGAGCACGGCCACGCCGCGGTCGTGACCAACAGCGGTCGCGTGTCGATCGCCAGGGAGCGCACCCCGGCCAGGCCGGAGCTGCCGTTCAGCCCGGTGCAGCTCGCCCGCCTCGACGAGGCTCTGACGCTCTCCGCCCGGACGACGGGCCTCGGCTTCAGCGTCTACCTCGGCGACCTGGGCGAGGACACGCGCGCGACCGCGGAGGCCCTGCACGCCGAGTCCGGCGACACCGCCTCCTCGGCCGTCCTGATCGCGGTCTCCCCGGGGCAGCGCAAGGTCGAGATCGTGACCGGCGCAGACTCCTCCCGCCGTCTTCCCGACCGCGCCTGCAACCTGGCGGTCATGAGCATGGTCGCCTCCTTCAAGGAGGGCGACCTGACCGGCGGCCTGGTGAGCGGCCTCCGCATGCTGACCGACCAGGCCGGCCCCAAACACAAGCGCTAAGCCCCGCGTGTCCAACAAAACCGCGCGGTGAGTTCAACGAATCGTGACGTCACGATTCGCTGAACTCACCCGATCTTCGCGTTGGACACGCGCGTCCCGAGCGTTGGACTCGCGGGGTTACTGGGCGTCGAAGGCGCGGGCGGCCAGGGCGCGGAGGATGCCGGCGCGGCCCTCCGAGACCAGGCGGCGCAAGGCCGGCGGTTGGGACTCGTCGGCCAGCCACGAGTCCGAGGCCGCCACCGTCTCCTCGGCGACCGCCCACGACGGGTACAGCCCCAGTGCCACCGGCTGGGCCCGCTCACTCGACCGCCGCGCCCACACGTCAGCCACGTCCTCGAAGTACCGGGACACGTACGGCGCCAGCAGCTCCTTCTGCGACGGGTGCGCGAAGCCCGTGATGATGGCCTCGTTGATCGCGTTGGGCAGCTCGTCGTCGTGCACGGCCCGCCGCCACGCCTCCGCCTTCACCTCGGCGGACGGCCGCAGCGCCCGCGTCCGCTCCGCCTGCCGCTGACCGGTCGCCGTCGGGTCGTCCGCCAGCGTCGCCTCGATCTCGTCGAGCGTCGCCGCGTCGTGCGCCACCAGCGCCTGCAGCAGCCGCCACCGCAGGTCCGTGTCCACGACCAGCCCGGGCAGCGGCGACGACCCGTCCAGCCACCCACGCAGCACGGCCAGCTGCTCGCCGCCGAGCACCGAGCCCGTCAGCGCGTTCACGAACGCCAGCTGCTGGTCCGACTCCGTGGCCGGGTCCGCCGCCAGCTCGAACAGCCGCTCGGTGAACATCTGCCAGCCCGCCGGCACCCACGCCGGGTCCGCGTACGAGTTGATCGCCGTCTGCGCCTGCAGCAGCAGCCGCTGCACGACCCCGACCTCGGTCTCCGCCGGCAGCCCGTGGCACACCAGCGTCACGAAGTCCCGCGCCTTCAGCTCGGCCTCGCGGGTCATCTCCCACGCCGCCGACCAGCACAACGTCCGCGGCAGCGGCTCGACGATGTCCCCGATGCGGTCCACCAGCGTCGCCAGCGAGTCCGGGTCGAGGCGCATGGTGCAGTAGCTCAGGTCGTCGTCGTTGACCAGCACGAGCTTGCCCCGCGAGACACCCACGAGCTCCGGTACGTCGGTCTGCTCGCCGGTCACGTCCAGCTCGACCCGGTGCGTCCGGACCAGCTTCCCGTCGGAGTCGTCGTACACGCCGACGGCCACCCGGTGCGTGCGCAGCTCACCGGCGCCCGGCTTCGCCCCGCCCTGCGTGATCGAGAACGACGTGAACCGGCCGTCGTCGCCGACCGAGAACCGCGGCCGCAGGTCGTTCAGCCCGGTCGTCTCCAGCCACTGCGCGCTCCACCACGACAGGTCCCGGCCGGACGCCTCCTCCAGCGCCGACAGCAGGTCGGCCAGCGTCGCGTTGTCCCACGCGTGCTTCGCGAAGTACACCCGCAGCCCGGACAGGAAGTGCTCCTGCCCCACGTACGCCACGAGCTGCTTCAGCACCGAAGCGCCCTTCGCGTAGGTGATGCCGTCGAAGTTGACCTCGACGGCCTCCTGGTCGGGGATGTCCGCCGCGATCGGGTGGGTCGAGGGCAGCTGGTCCTGGCGGTAGGCCCAGGACTTCTCGACGTTCGCGAACGTCGTCCAGGCATTGCG
>NZ_JBJMIE010000657.1:0-3501 GCF_045807065.1 Actinophytocola sp.
CTGCCACACCCCCACCAAAACCTCCTCAACCACCGACCGCGGCCCCACCACATCCGCCAACCACACCGGCCGACCACCCGGCACCGGCAAACCCCGCCGATCCACCTTCCCATTCACCGTCAACGGCAACGCGTCCATCGGCACGAACACGGTCGGGATCAGGTGCTCGGGCAGGATGGGGAGCAGGAACGCGCGCAGCTCGGGGGGCATCACCTCGGCACCGGGCACGCTCACCACGTATCCGACGAGGCGTCGCTCGCCCGGCTTGTCCTCCCTGGCGACGACCGCGGCGTCGTGGACGGACGGGTGCCGGCGGAGCGCGGCCTCCACCTCCCCCGGCTCGATCCGGAAGCCCCGCACCTTGACCTGGTCGTCGATGCGGCCGAGGAACTCCAGCCGCCCCTCGGTGTTCCACCGCGCCAGGTCGCCGGTGCGGTACAGACGGGCGCCGGCGGGGCCGAAGGGGTCAGCCACGAAACGCTGCGCGGTCAGTGCCGGCCTTCTCCGGTAGCCGCGCGCCACGCCGGTTCCGCCGAGGAACAGCTCGCCGGGCACACCGACGGGTGCCGGCCGCAGGCTGGCGTCCAGCACGTAGGCCCTGGTGTTGCGCATCGGGAGGCCGATCGTCGGCTCGACGCGGCCGTCGGGCAGGTGCGCCGCGGTCGCGTTCACCGTGCACTCGGTGGGCCCGTAGATGTTGTAGAAGCGCCGCTGCGGGGTGGCCCACGCGGCGGCCAGCTCCCTCGAGCACGGCTCGCCCGCGACCGCCACGACGGCGAGCTCCGGCAACGGCACGACGGGCAGCGTCTGGAGCACGGAGGGCGTGCACAGCAACGCCTGGCACCTGTGCTGGTTGAGGTGCACGGCCAGCGGCATGCCGGTCCGCTCCATCTCCGGGAGGATCACCCAGCAGCCGCCGTGCAGCCACGCCGTGGCGTACTCGGCGACGCTGGCGTCGAAGGACAGCGACGCCACGCCGGCGACCCTGAACGGGCGGGGTCCCTCGGGTGCGAGCAACGCGTGCATCCCGGCTGCCAGGTTGACCACGCTCCGGTGTTCCACCGCAGTCGCCTTGGGTTCCCCAGTGGATCCGGACGTGTAGATGAGATAGGCGAGTGCGTTGGGCGGGAGCTGCCCGTCGGGGTCGTCGTCGGGCTGAGCGGCCAGCTCCGTGGGATCGTCCAGGCTGATCCTGGCCAGGTCGGCCGGGAGGACGGCGTCCGCGCCGCCGCCCGAGGTGACCACGAGCTCGGCGCCACTGTCCGCCAGGAGGTAGGCCAGCCGTTCGGCCGGGTACTCCGGGTCGAGTGGCAGGTAGGCCGCGCCCGCCTTGAGGATGCCGAGCAGACCGACCGCCGCCCACACGCACCTCCTGGTGCACAGGGCGACCACGCTCTCCGCACCGATGCCCCTGGCGCGGATCGCGTGCGCGAGCCGGTTGGCGGCGCTGTTCAGCTCGGCATAGGTCAGGTGGTCCTCACCGCTGATCACCGCCGGGGCGTCCGGGGTGAGCCGGACCTGTCGTTCGAACAGTGCCGGCAGGGCCGCCGCCGGCGTGTCGGCCGCGGTGTCGTTCCATTCGACGGTGATCGTGCGGTGCTCGTCCGGCGCGAGCAGTGCGACGTGGTGGAGCGACCGGTCCGGCGCGGCCGCGACCTGGGCCAGCACGTGGAGGAAGTGGCTCGCCATGCGCGTGATCGTGGGTTCGTCGAACAGGTCGACGCTGTAGACGAAACGGCCGGCGAGCCGGGGGCCGCGCTCCACCAGGTAGCACTCGACGTCGCACCGGGTGCCGCCGACGCCGGTCCCGAAGGACTCGACCGTCGTACCGGTCAGGGCGATGCGCTCCCGTGGTGCGTTCATGAGCTGGAACATGACCTGCACCAGCGGGTTGCGGCTCAGGTCCCGGACCGGAGCAAGCTCCTCGACGAGTTGCTCGAACGGCAGGTCCTGATGCGCGTACGCACCCAACGCCGTCTCCCGCACCCGACCCAGAAGGTCCACGAACGAGGGATCACCGGACAAGTCGGTCCGCAACACCAGGGTGTTCACGAAGAACCCGATCAGGCGCTCCAACTCGGGGCGCACCCGACCCGCGATGGGCGAGCCCACCGCGATGTCGGTGGTCCGGGTGTACCGGGCCAGCACAACCTGGAACGCGGCAAGCAGTGTCATGAACAACGTCACGCCGTGTTTGCGGCTCAGTGCGCGCAGTCTGTCGGCGACGTCGGCGGGGACGTCGAAGGTCACCACGCCGCCGGTGTGGCTCAGCATCGGAGGGCGTGGCCGGTCCGTCGGCAGCTCCAGCGTGGGCGCCAGGCCGGACAGGTTCGCGCTCCAGTAGTCGAGCTGCGTGCGCAACTCGTCCTCGACGAGCCAGGTGCGTTGCCAGACGGCGAAGTCGGCGTACTGCACCGGCAGGGGCGGCAACGGCGATGGGCGACCGGCGAGGAACGCCTCGTAGAGCGCGTTCAGCTCACTCGCGAAGACTCCCATGGACCAGCCGTCGGAGACGATGTGGTGCGCCACGACGCACAGCACGTGGTCGTCGTCGGCGAGCCGGATCAACGTGACGCGCACCAGCGGGCCGACGGCCAGGTCGAACGGCCGGGCCACGCGGTCGGCAGCGGTCTCGCGGGCGTCTGTTTCGGGATCGGCCCCACCAGACACATCAACCAACTCAACCGACACCACACCCACCCCACCCACAACCTGCCGCGGCGCCCCATCAACAGACACAAACCTCGTACGCAAAGACTCATGCCGCCCAACAACCTCCGACAACACCCGCCCCAACACACCAACATCAACACCACCACGCAACCGCACCACATGCGGCGAATTATAAAAAGGACTACCCGGCACCAACTGATCCAAAAACCACAACCGCTGCTGCGCAAACGACAACGGCACCACACCCGGCCGACCCACCGACCCCAACTCAACCCCACCACGCCGCCCCGCACCCGCAACCACAACCGCCAAACCAGCAACCGTCGGACACTCAAACACCGACCTCAACGCCAACTCAACACCCAACCGCTCCCGCACCCGCGACACCAACTGCGTCGCCAACAACGAATGCCCACCCAACTCAAAAAAATCATCCTCAACACCCACCCGATCAACCCCCAACACCTCCTGCCACACCCCCACCAAAACCTCCTCAACCACCGACCGCGGCCCCACCACATCCGCCAACCACACCGGCCGACCACCCGGCACCGGCAAACCCCGCCGATCCACCTTCCCATTCACCGTCAACGGCAACGCGTCGAGCACGACGAACGCCGACGGCACCATGAAGTCCGGCAGCCGTTTCCCGAGCGATTCGCGTAGCCGCGGCACCAGCGTGCGGCTCAACTCACGGATCTCACGTCCGTGCAGCGGATCGTTCACGCCTTTGTCGATGGACACCGCCTCACCCGGAAACTCCACCCTGGGCCAACCATCACCGGTCCCATGAACGAACGCCACATCAAACGCCCCGTCAGGCCGACC
>NZ_JBJMIE010000658.1:0-10978 GCF_045807065.1 Actinophytocola sp.
ATCAGTTGGAAGTTGGTGGTTTCGGAGGCTATTACGGCTTCTCGGTCTGTTACCAGGACGTCTGGGCGGTTGGTGAACTCCTCGGTCAACGTTTTGCGGACGGTGGTTGGGGTGGGGCCCGTCGCGTAGATCGCGGTCACGTTCTGGCGGAGCCATGGTGGGGCCTTGGCCACGTTCAGGTAGATCAGGGGTTGGCCCTCGACTGTGTTGATCATGCCGGTGATTCGTTGGTGGATGGGTCGGCTGTTCGGCAGGTTTATTGACAGGTCGTCGCCCAGGTTGACGCCCATCATGGCTGCTTCGTTGGTGTCCATCACCACGCCGCGGGTCAGGTCGGGGGTGCCTTTGACGATCTTCGGGGTGAGGACCTTTCCGAAGCCTGTTGGTTCTGTTGCCGAGATCGATGACGAGGACGTTCCTCCCTTGTGTGTCACCGTGACCAGTGTGTACCTGTCGGCTGCCACGCCTGTCACGCCGGGAGTTTCGCGGACTCGGTCCAGTACGTCCGTGCCCAGTGGATCCGCTCCGGATGCTGAGCGCAGGATCGTTGCTGTCGGCGGGACCATGTCGCGCACGGCGGCGCCCAGGGATGACACCATGGTCTCCCCCAGCGTCGCGAACGCGCACACCAGCGCCAAGCCCACCAACAGTGCCGACGACGTCGCGGCTGTGCGGCGGGGGTCGCGGATCGCGTTGCGGGTTGCCAGGCGGACTACCGGACCGCCTCGCCGGGCCAGTAATCGTGACAGTGGGGTGAGCAGGGCATGGGCGAACACCGGTGCCAGCAGTAGTACGCCGAGCCAGGCGACCACACCCGCGGCCATGCAGCTGACGCGCTCCGTGGTGCTCAGATTGACGCCGGCGGTCAGCGCCACCGCCACCACTCCGCCCGTCAGCAGTACGGCGCCGGCGGTGGTGCGTACCACCGTGGTGCGGCGCTGCGGGGTCACGTCCGTCCGTAGTGCCGCCACCGGCGGGACCGCCGCCGCTCGGCGGGCCGAGCCGTAGGCCGCCACCACCGTCACGCCGATGCCCACCGCGTAGCCCACCAGGATTCCCCCTGGGGACACGGCGTACGTCACCTGCTCGCCGTCGGGCGTGAATGCCCACATGCCCAGCAGGCCCAGGGCGATGCCCGCTGCCGCGCCGATCGTCGCGCCCACGAAGCCGAGGGCGGCGGCCTCCAGCACCACCGCGCGGCGGACCTGGCGTCTGGTCGCCCCCACCGCGCGCAGCAACGCGAACTGTCGGACTCTCTGTGTGACCAGCATCGTGAACGTGTTGGCTATGACGAACATGCCCACCAGCAGTGCGACCGCCGCGAAGGCCAGCAGTGACTCGCGGGTGGACTCCGCGGCGGAGGCCGCCTCCGCACGGGCCTCGGCCGCCAGTTCCGCGCCCGTCCGTACGGCGAGCCTGGGATCGGTCAGCGTCGCCCGGACGCGGGACTTCAGGTTGGTGCCCCGTAGCTCGATCCGGTCGTAGGTGCCGCCGAGAAGCCGCCGTGCCGCCGTCGGGGCGAACGCCACCGTGGGGGCGGTCTCCTCGCCGAGCGTCCCGTAGGTGAACAGGCCGACCACGCGGCCGCGGAACTCGCGGCCGTCGGCCAGGATCAGGCGGGCGCGGGAGCCCAGGCGCAGGTTCGCGCTGTCGGCCGCCGCTCGGGACAGGGCGACCTCGTCGGCGGCGGCCGGGGGTCTGCCGCTGAGATCGGTGAACCGGCCCGTGGTGTCCCAGCCGGTGCCCGCGTGGTCGTGTGCGCCCGGGATGATCTTGCCGTTGGCGCCCACCAGGGACGCTCGACCGGCCCGCACGCCGGTTGCCCGCCGGACGCCGGGCACTGCCCGCAGGCGGTCCAGGTCCTCGTCGGTGAGGACGGCCTCCTGGGGCGGGCCCTGCACCACCACGTCCACAGTGGATCGTTGGCTTCCGCTCGTGAGCGACGCGGCCGTCGAGTCGGACAGCACCCACGTGGCGACCACGAACGCCACACCGAGCACGATCGCGACCAGTGTCATGGCGATCCGGCCCTTGTGGGCACGCAGATCCCGCACCATCGCACGCAGCATCAGACCCTCACCCGCTCCAGGCTCTTCACGCGGTCGAGCACGCGGTCCGCGGTCGGCGCCGCCAGCTCGTCGACCAGGCGTCCGTCGGCCAGGAACAGCACGCGGTCGGCGTACGCCGCGGCCGCCGGTTCGTGCGTCACCATCACGACGGTCTGGCCGAGGTCGTCGACGCTCGTGCGCAGCAGGCGGAGCAGCTGCGCGGACGCCGCCGAGTCGAGGGCGCCGGTCGGCTCGTCGGCGAACACCACGTCCGGGCGCGTGATCAGTGCGCGGGCACAGGCCACCCGCTGTTGCTGGCCGCCGGAGAGCTGGCTCGGCCGGTGGTGCAGCCGGTCCCCCAGCCCGACCGCCTCGATGATCGTCGTCGCCAGCTCGCGGTCGGGTGCGCGGCCGGCCAGGTCGAGCGGCAGCGTGATGTTCTCCCACGCGGTCAGCGTCGGTAACAGGTTGAACGCCTGGAACACGAACCCGACGCGGTCGCGCCGCAAGGCGGTCAGCTGGTTGTCGCTCATCCCCGACAGCTCGACGTCACCGAGGAACACCGCACCGCCGGTCGGTTCGTCGAGGCCGGCGACGCAGTGCATGAGCGTGGACTTGCCGGAACCCGACGGGCCCATGATCGCGGTGAAGCGGCCGGAGTGGAAGTCGACGTCGACGTGGTCGAGCGCGACGACACGGGAATCTCCCGTGCCGTAGACCTTGGTGAGTGCTCGAGCACGTGCGGCTGGGTTCGTTTGCACGCCGTCAACGGTCCCGGAAACGGGTCGGGTCCACATCGGACCAGGGTCTGGATTTCCGTGTCCCACCACGGTCGGGCAAAGGCCGGAACGGGTCCACCCGTGGTGGGACGCGCCGCGCGCCGGCGCCCGCTACCGTCGACTCGTGCTCTCCGCCACCCGCAGGACCTACCTCGTCTCCGTCGACATCATCGCGGCGTTGACGCTGCTGGCCCTCGTGACCTACGCGGCGATGGACGCGCAGACGCCGGGAGGCATCACCGAGCCGGCCTGGGTGTCCGTGGTGGTCGCCGTGCTCATCACCGGACCCGTCGCCGTTCGGCGGTGGATGCCGCTGACCTCCCTGGCGGTCAGCCTGTGCGCGTCGGTCGCCGCCCTGGTGTCCGGGGTGATCCCGGTGGTGGCGATGGGCGCGCCCGTGACCGCGGTCGGGGTCCCGCTGTACCTGGTGGCGAGCACCTGTCCACTGCGGCGGTCGCTGCCCGCGCTCGGCGCCGCCGTCGGCGCGCACCTGGTGGTGCTGCTCGGCCGCCGGGTGGTCGGCGCGAAGACCGATCCGTGGGTGGACAGCCTTTCCGCGATGACCTTCGTGTTCCTGGTGCTGGCGATCGCGTGGACGCTCGGGCTCGCGGCGCGGGAGCGGCGGCGGCACGCGGAGGAGTCCGCGGCCCGGCAGGCCGAGCAGGCGGTGGCGCAGGAGCGGCTGCGGATCGCTCGCGAGCTGCACGACATCGTGGCGCACAGCATGAGCCTGATCGCGGTGAAGGCGGGCGTGGCCAACCACGTCGCCGAGCAACGGCCGGCCGAGGCACGCGAGGCGTTACGGGTGATCGAGGCGACCAGCCGCGGCTCGCTCGCCGAGATGCGACACCTGCTCGGCGTGCTGCGGTCCGAGGTGGACGGTGCGGAGCGCGCCCCGGCACCCGGTCCGGCGGGCATCCCGGCACTGGTCGAGCGGGCGCGGTCCGCGGGCGTGACGGCCCAGCTGTCCCTCGACGACACGGCCGGGGTTTCGGAGGGCGTGGGCCTGTCGGTGTACCGGATCGTGCAGGAGGCGCTGACCAACGTCGTGCGGCACGCGGCACCGAGCCGGTGCGGCATCACCGTGGCGGTGTGTGACGAGGCGGTGCGGGTGGAGGTGGTCAACGACGGTCCGAAGGCGGAGCAGGGGTCGGGCGGTCACGGGCTGATCGGCATGCGGGAGCGGGTGGCGATGTACGGCGGGACGTTCGCGGCCGGGCCGAGAGCCGAAGGGGGTTGGCGGGTGGCGGCGGTGCTGCCGCGGTGATCAGGGTGCTGGTGGCCGACGACCAGGCACTGGTGCGGGGCAGTTTCCGCATGCTCGTGGAGAGCGCCCCGGGACTGACCGCGGTCGGTGAGGCCGCGAACGGGAAGGAGGCGGTCGCGGTCGCGGTGCGTGAGCGGCCGGACGTCGTGCTGATGGACGTGCGGATGCCGGGGTTGGACGGCATCGAGGCGACCGAGCGGATCTGCGGCGACCCCGCCGCGGCCGGCGTGCGGGTGCTGATCCTGACGACGTTCGACCTCGACGAGTACGTCTACGCGGCACTGCGGGCCGGCGCGAGCGGCTTCCTGTTGAAGGACACGCCGCCCGCGGACCTGCTGGCCGCGATCGAGGTCGTGGCGGCCGGCGAGGCCCTGCTGGCGCCCTCGATCACGCGGCGGCTGATCGCGGAGTTCACGCGCCGCCCCGAGACGCCGGCCCCGCCGGTCACGCTGGACGGGGTCACCGACCGGGAGCGGGAGGTGCTGCTGTTGATCGCCCGCGGCCGGTCGAACGCCGAGATCGCCGCCCACCTGCACCTGGGCATGGCGACGGTGAAGACCCACATCGGGCGGCTGCTCAGCAAGCTGGCCGCACGGGACCGGGCGCAACTGGTGATCGCCGCGTACGAGTCCGGCCTCGTCCGTCCCGGTTGATAGGTTTCACGGCGTGCCGGTAACCGCGCAGGACGTCGACCTGTCCGTCCGCCTCGCGATCGAGGCGCTGACGGGTGCGCCCGACAAGTGGGACGTGCCGGCCGGGACCCTGGAGTGGACGTGCTGGGAGACGGTCGAGCACGTCGCCGACGACCTGTTCTTCTACGCGACCCAGATCGGCTGCTGCGCCTCCCCGCGTGAGGTGCCGTTCGGCTACGGTCCGCGACGGGAGGGCGGCCCCGCGCTGACGATCACCGCCAGGCGCGAGGCCGGACCGGACGGGTTGCTGCAAGTCCTCGAGGCCTGCGGCGCGCTGCTGACCGCGGTGGTCCGCACCGCCGCGCCGCAGGCCCGCGCCTACCACATCTTCGGCGAGGGCGATCCTGAGGGTTTCGCCGCGATGGGGAGCCTGGAGGTGCTGGTGCACACGCACGACATCGCGGCAGGCCTCGGCGTCCCGTGGCAGCCGCCCGCCGACCTGTGCGCGCGGGTACTGGCCCGCCTGTTCCCGGACGTCACGCCGGCCGACGACCCCTGGCTCACCCTGCTGTGGGCCACCGGTCGTCACGACCTCCCCGACCGTGCGCACCGAACGGAGTGGCGTTGGCACAGCGCCCCTCTGTCGCAGGCCTGAGCAGGGCTCCTTCCAGCGGAGTTGGCACCGTAACGTTCCCCTCGTCCCGGTAGGGCGACTCGTCGAGAATGTGTGGCGACGACCAGCGCCGCGGCGGCTCGCGGTACTCCGTCAGGGCCGTATCGAGCAGTTCGGCCCACCAATGGACTAGTGATGACAGCGGAGGTACACGCAACTGTTGTCAAGCCGGACGCAGTTTCACGCGAATGCGCCTCGGTTACCGCTGGTCGCCGGTTACGCTGGCGATCACGTCGGGGGACGGTGCGAAAGGTTCAGTTCGGTGACGATCACTCCTCGGGGGACCCGGTCATGAGTGCTCCCACGGTCCCACCACCAGTACGGATCGACCCGGCTGGTGACCAGTCGCGTCGGGTCGCCGAGCTGCGTGCGCTGTCGAGGACGACGCCGGGTGTGCTGATCCTGCTCACCCTGGCGCTCGTGCTGGTCAGCGTGCTGGTCGGCGTGGTCACCGCGATCAGCGTGCAGACGCGTGCCCAGGCGCTCGACAACCTCTCCGCCCGCAGCGGACCACTCTCCGTGGCCGCCCAGGACCTGTACCGTTCGCTGTCGGACGCGGACGCGACCACGAACGGCGCGTTCCTCGAGGGTGGCGCGGACCGGCCGGCGGTGCGGTACCGGTACGAGAAGGACATCGCGGAGGCCGAGCACGCGCTCGCCATCGCCTTGGCCGCGGGGGAGCCGGCCGACCTCGCCGACCCGGACAGCCCGCTCGCGATCCTGTCCAGCCACCTGTTGGTCTACACGGAAGTCGTCGAGACCGCGCGGAACAACAACCTCCAGGGCAACCCGGTCGGCGCCGCCTACCAGCGCGAGGCGTCCACCCTGATGCGGGAGAAGCTGCTGCCGGCCGCCCGCGTCCTGTACGACACGGAGACCCAGGGCGTCGCCGACGACCAGGACACGGCGGCGTCGTGGCTGGCGCTCGCGGTCGAGGTGCTGCTCGGGCTCGGCACGCTGGTCCTGCTCGTCCACGCGCAGCGGTTCGTGCGGCAGCGCACCCGCAGGCGGATCAACGTCGGGCTCGCCGTGGCCACGGTCGCCGCGCTGGCGTCGGTGGTGTGGGTGCTGGCGGCGTCACTCGGCGTGATGGCGAAGGTGCAGGCGAGCCACGAGCACGGCTCGGACCAGACGAAGGTGCTGGCGGCGGCCAGGATCAACGTGCTCGCCGCGCGGGGCGACGAGACCCTCGCGCTCGTCGCCAGGGGCACCGGCGCCGAGTTCGAGGACAACTACAAGGCGACGCGCAAGGACCTCGCCACCCAGGAGCTGCCCGAGGCGCGTGAACTCGCCACCGACGAGGACGTCCGTGCCGACGTGCAGACCGCGATCGACCAGGAGATCGCCTGGCACCGCGAGCACGTCAAGATCCGTGCCGCGGACGACAAGGGTGACTTCCCCGGCGCGGTCGAGGTGACGCTGGGTCCCGCGTCCGCCGGGTTCGACAGGGTCGACCAGGCGTTGAACGACGCGATCGGGCAGACCACCGCCGCCTTCGACCAGGAGGTCTCGCAGGCGTCCGGCGCGCTGACGGGCCTGGTCGTCGGGGTGATCCTGCTGGCGCTGGTGACCGCGGCGGGCGCGGCGACGGGGATCTGGCAACGGCTCAAGGAGTACCGATGAAGGCCGTCACGCTCGTACTCGCCGTCGTACTCGTCGCCGCGGGGTGCTCGGCGGCCCCCGCGCCGGTCGACACCCATGACCCCACGGTCGTGGAGCCCCTGCCGGCGGGAGCCACCGAGGTCACCGCGACGGCGGCGGCGTCCGCGGACGAGAGCTGCCAGCCGACCAGGAGCTACCGGCCGGACGGCCCGCCGCCCGCCCCGGGCCAGTTCCCGGCCGGGTCGATGATGGCGGCGATCCACCAGCGGGGCAGGCTGATCGTCGGCGTCGACCAGAACACCTACCGGTTCGCCTACCGCGACTCGAAGACCGGCCAGATCGAGGGGTTCGCACTCGACATCGCCCACCAGCTCGC
This sequence comes from Actinophytocola sp., assembly GCF_045807065.1. GTDB lineage: Bacteria > Actinomycetota > Actinomycetes > Mycobacteriales > Pseudonocardiaceae > Actinophytocola. The sequence continues at coordinate 7,378 of NZ_JBJMIE010000658.1, forward strand.
CAAGGCCATCCTGGGTGACGAGAACAAGATCCAGCTGGTCGTGCTCACCTCGGCCCAGCGCATCCCGGCGGTCCAGCACGGCGACGTCGACCTCGTCGTGCACTCCATGACCGCGAACTGCGACCGGTGGCGGAAGGTGGACTTCTCGACGATCTTCTACCTGGCCCACCAACGGGTCCTCGTGCGCGACGACGCCAAGTACACGGGCACGGACTGGTTGGCCGGCAAGAAGGTGTGCGGGACGGAGCAGTCCACGTCGCTCGCGCGGATCGTCAACCTCGACGTCGACCCCAAGCCGATCGGCATGCAGGTCGCCGGCTGGACCGACTGTCTGGTGATGCTGCAGCAGCACCAGGTCGACGCGATCTCCACCGACGACACGATCCTCGCCGGACTCGCCGCCCAGGACCCGTCCATCATGGTGGCTCCCGGCTCGCTCGCCGACGAGCCGTACGGTATCGCCATCCCGAAGAACCACAAGGAGTTCGTCCAGTTCGTGAACTCGGTGCTCGAGCAGATCAAGGCCGACGGCAGGTGGACCGCGTACTACGACAAATGGCTCCAGCCGCTGCTCCAGGAGCCGGCCGCGCCGCCGGTCGCCGAGTTCCGGGACTGAACGCCGATGGACGGGGTCGTGCTGAGCCGGGACGAGATCGACCGCGAGCTCGCTCGGGTCGAGGCCGACAGCGAGCGGATCGCCGAGTCGCTCGTGGAGATGGACGCCCACCCCGGGCACCGGCTGCTGCGGGACACGGCGCTCACCGGCCTGACGGCGAAGCGGTGGGCCGAGGCGTCCGCCGCGATGGCGACCCTGTGGGAGCAGTACGCGAGCTACCGGGACCTGGTCGCCCGCGCCCGTGAGGTCCGCGCCCGGCGGTCGAGGCCGGGCGCCGAGGAGATCGAGGAGCTGACCCACATCCTGAACGGCCCGGTCGTGGAGCTGGACTCCGCGGCCGTGCCGATCGAGCGGCGTGGGCTGACCGGCGCGGCGCAGGTCAGCGAGCGGATCACGATGGCCGAGCTGTTGAGCCGGATGCGGCAGGCGTTCGACACGGTCACCGCCGTGCTCGCGGCCGCCGAGTCCGCGTGGTCGGCGGCGATCGGCCGGCTCGACCCGATCGACCGGCGGGTGCACGCGGTGTCGGTGCTCGCGGAGTCGATCGGCGAGGGTGACTTCGCCAGCCTGCGGCGGGACCTGGAGAAGGCGCGGGAGCTGGTGCTCACCGACGTGCTGACCGCGCGGGCCACCGACGTGCTGCCGGAGATCGAGCGCCGGCTGACCGAGCTGGAGACCCGGCTCGCGGAGCTGGCCAGGGTTCGCGACGAGTTCTCCTCCCGGCTCGCGGCACTGGAGTCCGAGCTGTCCGAGGTCGAGGCTGCCGAGGCGATGGCGCGGCAGACGTACACGGCCGTGCTGCAGAAGATCGCGTCGCCCGGCCTGCCGGAGCCGACGGGCCAGGGCTCGGCGGCGGTGCGTGGCCGCCTGCGGCGGCTCCGCGCGCGGATGGACACCGCGGGGTGGGCGACGCTGGCGCGGGAGGCCGACGAGCTGGACCGGTTCGCGGCGAGCACGCTCGAGGCGGCGCGGACGGCACAGCGAGCCATCTCGGGCCTGCTCGACCGCCGCGCGGAACTGCGTGGCCGGTTGGAGGCCTACCAGGTGAAGGCGGCACGGCTGGGACACGCGGAGGACGCGGACCTGTCCCGGCTGCACGACGAGGCACACGAGATCCTGTTCACCTCGCCGTGCGACCTACCGGCGGCGACCCGCGCGTTGAACCGCTACCGCCAGGCGATCCAGGACAGAACCCGTGAGGAGGGGACTCCATGACCGACTGCCCCCGACCGGGGTGCGGCGGCGCCCTCGACGAGGACCGCTTCTGCGACACCTGCGGCCTCGAGGCCCCGGCGACGGTGACCGCGACCAGCAGCACGGCGGCCAGCAGTACATCGGCCAGCGGCTCGGCGGCCCGTGGCGGCGCGGCCACGACGACAGCCGCCAGCGGCGGCACCACGTCGGCGGCCGCGAACGGCGGCACCGCGAGTGCTCGCACGACGCCGGTGGGCACGCGCGGCGGTTCGCCGAACTCACCGACCTCGGCGACCTCGGCGAACTCACCCACGCCGGCCACCTCCACCCCACCCCCACCGCCGACCCCCGCCTCGCTCCTCGGGGTGTCCTGTCCCCGCCCCGACTGCGACGGCACACTCGACGAGGACGGCTTCTGCGACACCTGCGGCCTGGCAGCGCCCGCAGGCACCAAGCCCGCGGGCACCCCCGTCACACCCGCCGACTTCGGCCCCAGCGGCGGCGCCTCCCCGGACAATGACCACGAGCACGACCACGAGCACGACCCGGGCAGCACCCGCACGGGCAGCGTCCGCACCGGCTCGGTCTCGACCGGCTGGACCGCTTCAACGGGTGCCGTCACCAGCGGCTCCCGCCGCGGCTCCGCGCGGTCCTCAAGCCGCGGCCTGCTCGGCGCCGGCCTGGTGGAGGTGCCCCGCGTCCCCTACCGCGACCCGAAGAGCGCCGTCCTCGCCGACCCGAAGGTCCCCGAAAACAAGCGCTTCTGCAGCAACTGCGGCGAGGAGGTCGGCCGCAGCCGCAACGGGAGGCCCGGGCGGGCCGAGGGCTTCTGCACGGCCTGCCGCCAACACTTCTCCTTCTCCCCCAAGCTGTCCCCCGGCGAGATCCTGCACGACCAGTACGAGGTGCTGGGCTGCCTCGCGCACGGTGGCCTCGGCTGGGTCTACCTCGCGCTCGACCGGGCCGTCGCCGACCGCTGGGTCGTGCTCAAGGGCCTGCTCGACACCGGCGACGCGGACGCGATGGCCGCCGCCGTCGCGGAGCGCCGGTTCCTCGCCGAGGTCGAGCACCCCAACATCGTCAAGATCCACAACTTCGTGCAGCACCCCGACAAGAAAACCGGCACGATGGTCGGCTACATCGTGATGGAGTACGTCGGGGGTCAGTCCATCAAAGAGATGCTCAAGGAGATCCGGGCCGTGGCGGGTCCGCGGGCGTGCCTGCCGCTGGCCCGCGCGATCGCCTACGTGCTGGAGATGCTGCCGCCCATCGGCTACCTGCACACGCTGAACCTGCTGTTCTGCGACTTCAAGCCGGACAACGTGATCCAGACCGAGGAGCAGCTGAAGCTGATCGACCTCGGCGCCGTCCGGCACATGGACGACGAGGACAGCGCGGTCTACGGCACGATCGGCTACCAGGCGCCGGAGATCGCGGCCGTGGGCCCGTCGATCTCCTCCGACCTGTACACGATCGGCCGCACGCTCGCGGTGATGGCGTTCCCGTTCGACTTCCAGCGCGACTACGTCGACCGGCTGCCGAACCCGGCCGAGGAGCCGCTCCTGGGCCGGTACGACTCGTTCTACCGGTTCCTGCTGCGGGCGACCGCGGGCGAGCCGGCCGCGCGCTTCACCTCCGCCGAGGAGATGAAGGACCAGCTGACCGGCGTGCTGCGCGAGGTGCTGGCCGCCGACGACCTGCAGCCCCGGCCCGGCCCGTCCGCGGAGTTCACCCCGGAGCGGGTGTTGTTATGATTGTAGTTTATGGTTATAGTGTTTTTGTATTTGGGTG
>NZ_JBJMIE010000659.1:0-5113 GCF_045807065.1 Actinophytocola sp.
CAGCAGGAAAAGGACATGCACAACATCAAGGACCAGCTGGTCGAGGCGAACACCACGTCTGGTGAGGCATTGCGGTCCGACGCCCTTCGGACGCTGGTGGTCGGGTCGCTGCTGGCGCTGGCCGTGCTGGTGCCGCTGTCCATGCTGGCCGGATGGCTGGTGGCCAGGCGCGCGCTGCGGCCGGTCGGCGCGATCACCGCCGCCGCGAGGCGGGCGTCGGAGCACCAGCTGGGCGAACGGCTGGCACTGCCGGGCCGTCGCGACGAGATCACCGAGCTGGCCGACACGTTCGACGACATGCTGGCCCGGCTGGAGCACGCGTTCGACGCGCAGCGCCGGTTCGTGGCGAACGCGTCGCACGAGCTGCGCACCCCGCTGGCCGTCGCCCGCACCGCGATCGACGTGACGTTGGCCAAACCGGAGCGCTCACCCGAGCAGCTGGAACGGATGGCGGCCGACGTGAACGGCGCGATGAGCCGGGCGGAACAGCTGGTGGACGGGTTGCTGACGCTGACCCGCAGCCAACACCTGGCGATCGCCGCCGAACCGGCGGACCTGGCCACCGCGGCACAGGACGCGCTGGACGGCACGGCCGACCGCGGCCTGACCGTGCGGGCCGACCTCACGGCGGCGCCCACCCTCGGCGACCGCGCCCTGATCGAGCGACTGGCGGTGAACCTGATCGACAACGCGGTGCGGCACAACGGACCGGGCGGCTGGCTGTCCGTCCACACCGGGCTCTTCGCCGGCCGCGCGGTACTCACGGTGGCCAACAGCGGCGCGGTGCTGCCGCCGCCCGTCGTGGCGGCGCTGTTCGAGCCGTTCCACCGCGCGAACGGCCGAGCCCGCAGCAGCGAGCAGGGGCTGGGCCTCGGCCTGTCGATAGTCCGCGCGGTGGCCGACGCCCACCGCGCGACCCTGACTGCGGCCGCCCGCCCGGAGGGCGGCCTGGTGGTCACCGTCTCGTTCCCGGCGTCCGCCTGACGACCTCACGGCACCGGCACGTCCCACTCGCGGCCGAGGAAGGCCGCGAGTGGGACGTTCCGCACCGAATCCGCACCCTCTTCGGTACGGGGGCCGCACGCCCGAGTACGTCGACTCGCTCGTCGACCGGCTGCTGCACCGGCCGCGCTGACCGCGGGACTGGTCACCCGCGACCGTTCCGGGCGTCAGCCCCGCGTCAGGAGCTGAAGCACCGCGAGGGCGTGACGCCCACCTCACGGCGGAACGCGGCGGTGAACGCGCTCGCGGTCCGGTACCCGACCTGCCGGCCCACCACCGTCACGGGAGTGCCCGCGGCCAGCAGCTCCAGCGCCGTGCGGACCCGCAGCCGGGTCCGCCACCGCCCGAAGCCGACCCCGGTCTCGGCCACGAACAGCCGGGACAGCGTGCGCTCACTGGCGCCCACCTCGCGGGCCCAGGCCGCCGCGTCGCGCCCGTCGGCCGGGTCGGCCACCAGTGCGTCGGCCACCCGGCGGGCCCGGTCGTCCCGCGGCCAGGTCAGCTCGCTGGACGCGACCGGCGCGGGGGTGAGCACGTCGAACAGCACGGCCTCGGCCCGGCTCCGCGCGTCGGCCGGCAACGCACTGCTGAGGTGCCCGACGAGCGCGGCGAACATCGGCGACGCGGCCAGCACCGTCGGCGCCGACCACAGCGGCGGGCACCGCTTGGGCCGCAGGTAGAGGCTGTGCAGGTCGGCGACCGAGGCACCCGCGGTCGTGTGGGCCACCTCGGCCGGGACGAACAACGCCCGGCTGGGCGGCAGCACCCACGTAGTGTCGCCGACGCCCACGGTGACGACCCCGCTGCGGGCCCAGACGAGCTGGTGGGTGGGGTGGGTGTGCGTGCGGTACCGGGTGCCGCGCCCCACCGCGAACCGCCCCACGAGCGCGACGCCCAGCGGCGGCTCGACCCACTCGACCGGATGACCGTAACGCGACATCGGGTGACAGACTACGTGGTTTCGGCCGGCCCGACCCACCCGTAGCGTCGGTCCCATGCCGATGAACGCGATTCACCGCAGGATCTGCCAGTCCGACGAGTGGGCCGAGTCGATGCGCACGCGGAAGCTGCCGTGGGCCGTCGGCGACCTGCGGCTCGACGGCGACGTGCTCGAACTCGGCCCCGGCTACGGCATCACGACCCGCTGGCTGGCCGAGCACGGCGGCCGCCTCACCGCCGTCGAGCTGGACCCGGACCTGGCGGCCGGCCTGCGCGGTCAGTTCGACGGCGAGGTCGACATCCGCGAGGCCGACGCCACCGCCCTCCCGTTCCCCGACGGCTCCTTCGACACGGTCGTCTGCTTCACGATGCTGCACCACGTGCCCTCGCCGGAGCAGCAGAACCGGCTCTTCGCCGAGGCCCGGCGGGTACTCCGCCCGGGCGGCGTCTTCGCGGGCACGGACAGCAGGACCAGCCTGCGCTTCCGCCTCATCCACATCGGCGACACGTGCGTACCGGTCAACCCCGGCACCCTCCCGGACCGCCTCACCGGCGCGGGCTTCGACCACACGACGGTGGACACCGGCAACCGCTCGATCCGCTTCCGTGCCACCGTGTGACCGGCCCCCGGGGGAGGTGGTGCGCCTGTTCGCGGCCTGGTGTCGCCTGGATGGTTGATGCGCGGCGGCGCACGGCCCTCGCCACCACCTATGGCGACCACCCGCGGCTACGCCAACTGGACGACTGAGCGGCGTTCCGCCCGATCGGACCGGTCGTTGTTGTTTCAATGAAGTCATGTTGCGTGCCACGCGGCGGGGGTTCCGCAAGCCCGCCTTCGCCATCAGCGAGGCCGGTCACCGGGTCGCGACGCTCGCCGAGCTCGGCTCGCGCGGCTGCCGGTTCGTCGTCGCGGGGCAGCACTTCCGGGTGTTCCACGAGGGGCGGACGCGGGTCACGCTCACCGGACCGGCCGGCTACGTCGCGACCGCGGACGGCGAACGCGACCGCCTGGAGTGGACGATCAGCTCCGCGGCGGGCCGGTGGGAGTTCGTGCGGGCCTGGGACTCCGCCTGGGAGCTGCACAGCGGTGGCCACCCGGTCGGCGCCGTCGAGCAGGACGGCGCCACGACCGCGCACGCCGACCTGCCGGGTGACGTCCCGCTGCCGCTGCGGGTGTTCTTCTTCTACCTGGCCCTCTGGCTCTGGGGCCGTTAGCCGGACAGCACCACCGCGATGATCCCGGCCAGGTGGGCGAGCCTCGCCACCTCGGCCGCGCGGAACTGCGGGCCGCCCGGACGCCCCACGAGCAGCACCCGCTCCGGCTTCCCCAGCGGCGTGGCGGCCAGCTCGGTGCCCAGCTCCTTCCAGGTCTCGGGCACCCAGTCCTCCTCGCCGTCCAGCACGGTCGCGCGCGCGAGCGGCAGGAACGGCAGGTCGAGCGTCTTGAGCTGCGGCGCGGCCGTGGAGGCGCACACCGTCTTCGCGGCCCCGTCCTCCGGGCCGACGACCATGGCCCACCCGGCGCGGACGATCCTCGGCACGCCCTCGGTGAAGATGGCGAGGCCCTCGTCCGGCTGCGCGGCCACCTCCTCCACCAGCTCTAACTCGCGGTGCGTGTCCAGCACACCCGCGTACGGTCGCACGGCGTCCACCTCGACGTCCTGGACCGATTCCGCGGCGGTGATCAGGACGTCGGGCAGGCGGCCCTTCGGCAGCTCGACCACGAGGTCGTCGACGGCCGTGCCGTCGCTCCGTTCCACGACGTCCACGGACAGTATGTCGGCCCCGATTCCCCCGAGAGCGGTCGCGACCGCCCCGAGCGCTCCCGGAACGTCCGGGAGCTGAACCCGGATCAGGAAGGACAACGCGAACGCCTCCCGCAACGTAGGTGCATGCCGGCCGACGATTGTCCCAGACGTCGGCAGCCGACCGGCCCGGCCGTCCATTCCCCGGGACGACCAGGTGCTACGCCCAGCTTGCCACCTGGATAACCCGTTCGTGTGTCAACACGGACCACAAATAAACTCGGCGCACACAGATAGGAGCTCTCCCGTGCCCAACATCTCCCGCGACGAGGTTGCCCACCTCGCTCGCCTCGCCAGGCTAGCCGTCACCGACGACGAACTGGACACGTTCGCAGGTCAGCTGGACGTCATCCTCCAGTCGGTGGCGCGGGTCGGTGAGGTCGCGGCCGACGACATCCCGCCGACCTCGCACGCCGTGCCGCTGACCAACGTGTTCCGTGACGACCTCGTGCGTCCCGGCCTCACACAGCAGCAGGCCCTGGCCGGCGCACCGGCCGTGGAGGACGGCAGGTTCCGGGTACCGCGGATTCTGGGAGAAGAAGCATGAATGAGTTGACACATCTCACCGCCGCCGAGCTGGCCGAGAAGATCCAGAAGAAGGAGGTCTCGGCCGTCGAGGTCGCGCAGGCCCACCTGGACCGGATCGCCGCGATGGACAAGACCGTCAACGCGTTCCTGCACGTCGACACAGAGGGCGCGCTGACCGCCGCCCGCGCCGTCGACGAGGAGGTGGCCGGCGGTCGCGAGCCCGCGTCGCCGCTGGCGGGTGTGCCGCTGGCGCTCAAGGACGTCTTCACGATGTCCGGCCTGCCGACCACGTGCGGCTCGAAGATCCTGGAGAACTGGATCCCGCCGTACGACGCGACGGTCACCCGCAAGCTCCTCGAGGCCGGCATCGTCATCCTCGGCAAGACGAACATGGACGAGTTCGCCATGGGCTCCTCCACCGAGAACTCCGCGTTCGGCCCCACCCGCAACCCGTGGGACCTCGACCGCATCCCCGGCGGCTCGGGCGGCGGCTCGTCCGCCTCGCTCGCCGCGTTCTTCTCGCCGCTGGCCATCGGCACCGACACCGGCGGCTCGATCCGCCAGCCTGCCTCGGTCACCGGCACGGTCGGGGTCAAGCCCACCTACGGCGGCGTGTCCCGGTACGGCCTCGTCGCGTTCTCCTCGTCGCTCGACCAGGGCGGGCCGTGCGCGCGGACCGTGCTCGACGCGGCCCTGCTGCACGAGGTGATCGGCGGTCACGACCCCCTCGACTCGACGTCCATCGCCGCCGCCGTCCCGCCGGTCGTCGCCGCCGCTCGCGAGGGCGCCCGCGGTGACCTGTCGGGTGTGCGGATCGGCGTGGTCGAGGAGTTCCGCGG
>NZ_JBJMIE010000660.1:0-16464 GCF_045807065.1 Actinophytocola sp.
GACGAGCTGGTGCTGGGCCTCGGCCGGGAGAGCGTGGCGGTGCGCGAGCTGGCCCCGGTGGTCTCGCCACTCGAGGCGGCGTTCCTGGCGCTGACGGAACAGCAGGAGGCCGCCCGATGACCGCGACCATGAGCAGGCCCGCCACCTCCCGGCCCACCTCCGTCGCCCGGGGCTACCGGTTCGAGCTGGTCAAGCTCTTCGCGCAGTGGCGGGTGCGGCTGCTGGTCCTCGCCTGCTGGGTCGCGCCCGGGTTGTTCGTCGCCGCGGTGAGTCTGCAGAGTTCGTTGCCCGTCGACACGTTGTTCGGGCGGTGGATGAACGTCACCGGGTGGGCCGGCTCGCTGGTGATGCTGGGGTTCGCCGGCACCTACGCGCTGCCGCTGCTGACCTCGCTGGTCGCCGGGGACGTGTTCGCCGCCGAGGACCGGCTCGGCACGTGGCGGCACCTGCTGGTGGCGGTCCGGTCGTACCGGCGGATCTTCGTGGCCAAGGCGCTGGCCAGCCTCACCGTCATCCTGGTGCTCGTCACCGGGATGGCCGGCTCGAGTGCGCTCGGCGGCCTCCTCGCGGTCGGCAACCGGTCGCTCGTCGGGCTCGACGGCCACCTGCTGGCGCCCGCGGACGCCGCCGGCAAGGTCCTGCTCGCCTGGCTCTGCGTGCTCGCCCCGACGCTGGCGCTCGCGGGGGTCGGGCTGCTCGGGTCCGTCGCGTTGGGACGGTCGCCGATGGGGTTGCTGCTGCCCGCGGTCGTCGCCATCGCGATGGCGCTCGCCCAGCTGCTGCCGCTGCCCGTCGCCGTCCGGCTCAGCCTGCCCAGCTACGCCTTCATCTCCTGGGAAGGCCTGTTCACCAGCCCGCCGCAGCTGGGTCCCCTGCTGATCAGCATGGCGGTCGGCCTGGTGTGGGCCGCCGTGGCGACCGCGCTGGCCTACGTGCTCTTCCTGCGGCGCGACTTCACCAGCCTCGCCGACAACTCCGGCCGCCGCGGGCTCGTCGTCGGCGCCGCGCCGCTGGTGGGGCTCGTCGTCGTCGCGTTCGCGGCGGTCGCCGCCTCGACCCCGTCGCTGGGTTCGGGGATCGAGCGGGACAAGCTGCAGAACTCGCTCGCCACGGCGTTCGCCCACCTCTACCGCCTCCAGGCCGAGCAGCTCCACCGGCCGGCCGTCACCGAGGCACAGCTGGGGGCCACGGCGACGTGCACCAAGGGCGACGGCCTGGTCGTCCCGCAAGGCGCGGGCAACGACTGGCGGTGCGTCGTCTCCTGGCACCTCCCGGGCGTCGCGGCTACCGGGCAGGCCATCTACCAGCTCGACGTCACCCCCGACGGCCGGTTCATGGCCGACGGGGACGGACCGAAGGACGTGAACGGCTACTACCAGGTGCGGACCCCGGCCGGGGACCGGCCCAACCCCCTTTGGCAGTTCGACGGGAACGTCGAGCTGCTCCCCGCATGAAGGGACAGGTCCCATGCAGGTCACGCGTCGCCGTCGGGATGTCGAGAAGCGTCGCCTTCTCGGTGTTCGCGGCGGTCGTCGGTTACGCCTCGCGACGACCGCGACGGCCACGGTCGCCCTCGTCGCCGTCGGCTCGGGGGTCGGGTCGGCGTCCACGCTGCGGTTCGGCACCGACCAGGTCGGCCAGACCACCGGCCAGGGCCAGGTCGTGTCCGACGACCAGTACATCAAGCCGGTCGGCGACCGCCTCGTCGTCAACAACGGCAAGATCATGGCGTCGACGGTCAGCCCCGACGGCAGCCACCTCGCGGCCCTGACCACCGACGGGGGCATCGCGCTCACCATCGTGGACCTCCGCGGCTGGACGGTGCAGCAGCTCGTCGGCAACTCCGCCACGGCGAACCTGCGCATCCCCGGCAACGACGTCGGCCAGGAGGGTCCGACCTACTCGCCGGACGGCAGGGCGCTGTGGCTGCCCCAGACCGACGGCTACCGCCGGTTCACCGTGAACCCCGACGGCACCGTCGCCAACCCCACGTTCGTCACGATCCCGGCCGACGGTCCCCGGCACGCGCTGCCGGCCCAGGCCGTGTTCACGCCCGACGGCGCGACCGTGTACGCCGCCGTCAACGGCCAGAACCGCGTGGTCGCCATCGACGCGGCGACCGGCGCCATCCAGCAGAGCTGGGCGGTGGGCAACGCACCGCGCGACCTGGTCCGCGTCGGCGACCGGCTCTACGTCAGCAACGAGGGCGGCCGCCCGGCGGCACCCGGTGACAGCACGCTGAACTCCTACAACACCCAGGTCCCCGCCGACCCGGTCACCGGCGCGACCACCACCGGCACGGTCAGCGCCATCGACCTGGCGAACCCGGCCGCCGCCGTGACGAGCATCGACGTCGGACTGCACCCGACCGCCCTGTACACGAAGAACGACGTGCTGTTCGTCGCCGACACGGCCAGCAACGACGTCTCCGTCATCGACACCCACAAGAACAAGGTCGTCCAGACCATCGCCACCCAGCCGTGGCCGGAGGCCACGGTCGGCTACGAGCCGGACGGGATCACGCTCACCGCCGACGGTCACCTGCTCGTGACGCTCGGCCGCGCCAACGCGGTCGCCGTCTACCGCTACCGCCGGGCGCAGGAGCCGGTCAGCTACGTCGGCCTGCTGCCGACGGACTACTTCCCGACGGCGATCACCACGGTCGGCCGGGACGTGCTCGTCTCCAACACCCGCGGCATCGACGCCCGCCGACCCACCACCGCGGCCGGGCACGCCACCCACGACACCACGGGCGGCCTGCAGCGGTTCCGGCTGCCGGACGACCACGCGATCCGCGCCTACACCGCCCGGGTGTTCCAGCAGAACGGCTGGACGCCGAACTCGGTCGAGGTCGCGCACGGCAGGGGCCACGCGAGGGCGGTGCCCGTCCCGCAGCGGCTCGGCGACCCGTCGACGATCAAGCACGTCTTCCTGATCGTCAAGGAGAACCGGACCTACGACCAGCTGTTCGGCGACCTGCCGCAGGGCAACGGCGATCCGGCGCTGGCGGAGTTCGGCGAGAACGTGACGCCGAACCAGCACGCGCTGGCCCGGCAGTTCGGGCTCTACGACAACACCTACGACATCGGCACCAACTCCGCCGAGGGCCACAACTGGCTGATGCAGGCGGACAACCCGGAGTACACCGAGTCCTCGGCCGGCGAGTACCTGCGCAGCTACGACACCGAGGACGACGCGCTCGGCTACCAGCGCTCCGGCTTCCTCTGGACCGGCGCCCAGGCGGCCGGCAGGACGGTGCGGGACTTCGGCGAGTTCCACCAGTTCCTGACCAAGCCGGCCGGCGCGAGCTGGCAGAACCTGTACTGCGACAGCAAGGACATGGCGCGGACCGGTCAGGACACCGCCTACCCGCTGGTCTCGTCCTCGCCGATCCCGTCGCTGAACGACGTGTCGGTGCACGGCTTCCCGAAGTTCGACACCGCGGTCCCGGACGTCTACCGGTACCAGATCTGGAAGAAGGACTTCGAGCGGAACGGGCCGGCCGACCTGAACATGTTCTGGCTGTCCAGCGACCACACCGGCGGGCCGCCGAACGGGGCCGCCCAGGTCGCCGACAACGACCTCGCGACCGGCGAGATCGTCGACACCATCTCCCACAGCCCGTACTGGAAGGACTCGGCGATCGTCGTCCTCGAGGACGACTCCCAGGCGGGGCTCGACCACGTCGACGGCCACCGCGCCCCGGTCCAGATCATCAGCCCCTGGGCCAGGCACGGCGTGGTCGACAGCCACTACTACTCGCAGATCACCATGATCCGCACGATCGAGCAGATCCTCGGGATCCACCCGATGAACCAGAAGGACAGCGCGGCCACCCCGATGCGGGCGGCGTTCACACAGCGGCCGGACTACACGCCGTTCACCGCCGTGCCGAACCGGACCTCGCTGACCCTGGGGCTCGCCACCCCGCCACCCTGCGGCCCGGACGTCGTCGCGCCGCAGTACGCCGCGGTCCAGCCGCCGACCACGGTGCCGGCGGACCGGCGGGCGGTGGCCGCACAGTGGCAGAACTGGCAGAAACACCAACGCCTGACCGGCCCGAACGCGACCGCCGACTACGCCAACCCCGCGCAGATGAACCACTTCACGTGGTACCAGACGCACGGCTGGACCCAGCCGTACCCGGGGGAGAGCACGGTGTACGCGCCGGACCAGGTGCCGGGCGCCTATCTGCCGTCCACGGAGTCCGACGGCTGACGCACGGCTCGGGGCAGCTCGGCGGGCCGATACGATCGACCTGCCGGTGCTGCCCCTGACCTGGAGAGAACGTGCTTGACCACGCGGTCGTCGACTCGTTGTTCCCTGCTGACCTGCCCGAGCCCGAGCACTGGGAGCAGCGCTACCCCCCGCGCGACCTGCCGGAGGGCGCCGAGGTCACCCGCTTCGGCCCCTCGCCGACGGGCTTCGTGCACATCGGCGGTGTGTACGTGGCGATGATCGACCAGGACGTGTCCTTCCGCTCCGGCGGCCGCTACCTGGTCCGGGTCGAGGACACCGACCAGTCCCGCGAGGTCGAGGGCGCGCTGGCGCAGTTCGAGCGGGCGTTCGACTACTTCCACATCCAGCCGACCGAGGGCGAGGGGAACGGCGCGTACGGCCCGTACCACCAGTCCGCGCGCGAGTCGGTCTACCTGACCTACGTGCGGCACCTGCTGCGACAGGGCCGGGCCTACCTGTGCTTCGCGACCCGCGATGAGCTGGCGGACATCACGGCGCGGCAGCAGGCCGCCAAGGTCCCGCCGGGCTACTACGGCACGTGGGCGCTGTGGCGCGACGCCGACCCGGACAGGGTGCGTGCCGAGCTGGCGAAGGGCAGCCCGTACGTGGTGCGGTTCCGCGCCCCGGACGAGGCGGCGGGGCAGCGGGCGACGTTCGTGGACGCGATCCGCGGGGAGCTGTCGCACGAGGCCAACCGGAACGACGTGGTCGTCCTCAAGTCGTCCGACCAGCCGGTGCGGCTGCCCACGTACCACTTCGCCCACGCCGTGGACGACCACCTGATGCGCACCACGCTGGTCATCCGCGGTGAGGAGTGGATCTCCTCGGTGCCGTTGCACCTGCAGCTGTTCGAGGCGCTCGGGTTCGCGCCGCCGCGGTACGCGCACATCGCACCGCTGATGAAGCAGATCCCCGGTGGCAAGCGGAAACTGTCGAAGCGCAAGGACCCGGAAGCGTCGGTCGACTTCTACGTCTCCGCCGGCTACCCGGCCGAGGCGGTTCTCTACTACCTGCGTGGCCTGGCCAACGGCCGCCTCGCCGAGATGCCGCTGTCCCAGGCCCTGACCGAGCCGATCCACCTGGCGGAGTGCGGCGTCGCCGGGCCGCTGGTGGACCTGGTGAAGCTGGAGGACATCTCCGCCGACCACATCGCCACCCTGACCGGCGAGCAGATCCTCGACGCGCTGCTGGTGTGGGCCGCCAGTCACGACCCCGGGCTGGTTCCCGTGCTCGAGAACAACCGCGACCTGGCGTTGCGTGCGCTGGCGGTCGAACGCGTCGGGGTCGAGAACCCGCGCAAGGACCTGCGGAAGTGGTCGGACTTCCGGCCCGCGTACGGCTTCTTCTTCGCCGAGCTGTTCACCCCGGTCACCGACGCGAGCGACGAGCGCCTCGGCGGCCTGGACCCCGAGCTCGTGACGGCATTCCTGGCCGACTTCGCCGACGGCTACCAGCCGTTGGCGGACGGCCGGGAATGGTTCGACCAGATCCGCCAGCTCGCGACGAAACACGGCTTCGCGCCGAACCCCAAGGAGTTCAAGAAGAACCCGGACGCCTACCCGGGCTCGATCCGCGAGGCGTCCCAGCTCGTCCGCGTCACCCTCACCGGCTCCACCCGCAGCCCCGACCTCCACGCGGTCGCCACCACCCTCGGTGCCAGCGAGGTCCAGCGCCGCCTGCGCGCGGTCTCGCGCTGACGTTCCCTGGCCTTACCGCCGCGGTCTCCCGCGGCGGTAAGGCCAGTGGCACTTACCACATCGACCTGTGCGCGCGGTGAAACAGTTGAACCGAGTGTCTCACTGTCCCGTGTAGATGGTGCGCACAGGTCCACTGTGCCCTCTCCACGAACGCACTGAGCGAGCCGCGATCAGCTGAGCGGCAGGCATGGAGCCTATTGCGGCTTTCCCCTGACCAGAAAAGGGAGTTCTCCCATGAGATCAGCGCATTCCCGTCCGTCGAGACGGGGTTTCCACGGTGTGCTCGCGGTCGTCGCCGCGGGTGGCCTCACCGCCGCGGCGCTCGTCGCGGCGAACGCGAACGCGACACCCGCGGCGCGTGGCACGGACTGTGCCGCCGTCCACGTGATCACCGCGCGGGCCTCGACCGAGCGGCCGGGTGAGGGCATCACCGGCGCGTTGGTGACGCAGATCGTGAACTCGAGCGACCAGAGCGTCAGCCGGGCGTCGGTCGACTACCCGGCGACGCTCGGGAACTACGCGGGCAGTTCGGCGCAGGGCGTGGCCGCGCTGACCGAGCAGCTCACCGACCAGGTTCAGAAGTGCCCGGACCAGAAGATCGTGCTCGCGGGCTACTCCCAGGGCGCCCACGTGGTGCTCGACGTCCTCGGCGGCGGTGGGGGCGGCGGCCTCGGCCGGGCGACCCCGCCGGTCGACGCGTCAA
This sequence comes from Actinophytocola sp., assembly GCF_045807065.1. GTDB lineage: Bacteria > Actinomycetota > Actinomycetes > Mycobacteriales > Pseudonocardiaceae > Actinophytocola. The sequence goes on from NZ_JBJMIE010000660.1 coordinate 6,640, forward strand.
TCGCGAGCCACGTCACGGCGGTCGCCACCTTCGGCGACCCGCGGCACGTGGTGGACCAGCCGTTCGACGTCGGCACCTCGAACCGCAACGGCCTGTTCCCCCGCTCGGCCGCCCAGCTGAAGGTGCTCGCCGGTCTCGCCGACCGCATCCAAGCCTTCTGCGACTCCGGTGACACGTTCTGCGACCGCGGTGCCAACACCGCCGTGCACCTGACCTACCTGAACCGCTACCGCGACGACGCCGCGGAGTTCGTCCTGGGCAAGATCGGCGGTTGAGCCGAGAAAGTGCACATGACTCGGCCCCGCCGGGTGGATCGCACCCGACGGGGCCGCTTCCGCCTTACCAACTACCCAGGATCGCGCGGATCTGGTGGAGCAGCGCGGCCAGTCCGCCCAGGTCGAGCGACGGCCCGTTCAGCAGGTTGGCGACCGCACACAGGAGGTTGCCCAGGAGGTTGCCCGGGCCGCCCTCGGCGGTGATGTTCAGGTGCACGCGGTCGAGGTGCACGACCAGACCCAGCACGTCGAGGTCGAGCGGGCCGAGCACCAGGTCCAGGATCTCGCACGACGCGGCGAGCGCGGTGGTGTCGACCGGCAGCTGGACCGTACGCGACTCGGTGCCGACGACCTGGCCGGCCGAGTCCACCAGGGTCACGTCCGCGACGCCCTGGGCGATCAGCTGGTCACCTTCGGTGATGAACTGGTTCGGGGTGAAGGTGCCCGTCGCGGTGCCGGTGCCACCGGTGGCGTCGGTGAAGGTGCCCGCGAGGGGCGCGCCCGGCACGGCAGCGGGAGCCGCGGGAGCCGCGCTGGCGGTGGAGGCGGTGAAGACGACTACCAGCGCAGCGAGGAGTAGAGAGAGCAGAGTTACACCTCGAGTAGAAAATGATCTCATCCATTTACTCCTTTCGGTGGGAACTGACCTCCAAAGAGTGAGCGGATGATCACGTAAGCAAACGGAAACGACCACTCAAAGTAGGTGAACAGGGTCACGGTTTGTGTCCGGGTGATCACGGATACAACGGACGGTTGGCCTCGTGGTGCTCCCGACCGGACAGTCCCACGCGAATTCCCACGGCTGAAGGCATTCACGCGAAAGGCTGACCACGCCCCGGCTGAGCACGCTCACCCATCGACCTCGGTCGATCGTGCCCCTTTCGTCAGTGAAGCACCACCCTGAGGTGCGGTCCGAAATCCAGCCCGTCGAGGTCCACCGGCCCGGGACGGGTCGGGAGGAAGTGGACGGTCGTGCCCGTGGTCCCGTCGCCGGGGATGGGGATCAGGTCGGTGACGGGTACGCCGTGTTCGTAGCGCTGTGTCCACGACCCGTTGGTACGCCGGTTGGTGTGCACCAGCCACTCGCTGAGCGCCGCCACCACCGACATACCCCGCCGCGGGTGACCGTCGGGCAGGGCGGCGGCCGTCCGATCGTCGAAGAAACGCAGGTCCTTGGTCGCCATCACCGGCTTCTTGACCGTGCGCCCCGCGGCGTCGACGCGGGTGTCGGTGCCCCGCCCGTCATCCGCGACCGAGACCGACCCGTCCGCGTGCCGGGTGACAACGGCGGTACCCCCACCGCGCGACTCGGCCTCGTCCGCCGCGTAGGCCAGCACCTCGAGCACCAGCTGCCGCATCCCACCGGGAGCGAACCCTTCTGGGGCAGCACGAATCGCGTCCAGGTGCGCGGTGTCGACCGTGCCGGCCCAGTCGTGGGTTGTGTTGCGCCAACTGGTCATGGCCAGAGTCTAGGAAGCCCGGCGACAGCGCCTACAGCAAGAGCCAGAAGCATTCGTAGGCCGGGCAACTGAGGTAGCGAACCGCGCCGATGATCATGGTGCCGCCAGGACGCGTCGGCCACTCTCACGACCCGCGACCCGGCGCCGGGGCCCGGGCCGAGTTGGTGATGCGGGGCCTGGCCGCATTGCGCCTGTGCGGGACCTCCTCGTCTGCGACCTCGACTGCGGGAGGGGCGAGGACTTCGCCAGGCACCGCTCCCGGGCAGGGGCGGGGGATGCCGACATCCTGCGCGACACCGTCCCCGGGCGCTCCACGCGACCGCACGGTCTACACGCCGGTCGGCCTGCCGTGGCAGGACCTGGCCCTCGCCCGGACCGGCTACCGCCACGCGGTGAGCGCCGACATCGGCCACCGGTTCGACTTCTCCGGCTGAGCGCCGGTGCTACTCGGTCAGGAACTGGGCGGCCCGGTCACCCCACCCTCGTACCTCGGAGAACGTGCGGGCGACCTCGATTCGTGCGTTGGGCAGTGTCTCGGCGAGCTTCGTGGCCGTGGCGACGGGGTGGGTGGGATCGGTGTCCCAGGCCAGGATCAGGGTGGGGTGGGTGAGGTCGGCCAGCTTCTCCGGGGCGGGTAGGTCCGAGGAGGCCGCGCCGCGCAGTACCGCCGACAGCGTCTCGTCGGCGATGTCCGGCACGGGTGGGAAGCCGGACACCCCGGCCAGGATCGGTGGCGGCCCCACCCCACTCAGCGCGTTTAGGAAGGGAGCCACGCCCTCGCGGTCGATCTGGTCGGCCCACCCCCGGTACACGTCCGCGCTGGCCGGGCGTTCCGCCCAGGCACGCGGCGGCACGACGACCACCAGCCGGTCGAACCGAGCCGGCGCGGTGACCGCGGCCCACAGCAGCGCCGCCGAGCCCAACGAACTGCCCAGCCCGTGGACCGGCCGGTCGGCGCCCAGGTGGTCGAGAAGATCCAGGAGGTTGGCGCCATGTCGCTGGAAGGTGTACTCCCCGGGATCGGGGCGGCCCGGTGACAGGCCATGTCCTCGGGCGTCGTAGCGGACCAGCCGCAGACCGGCGCGGGGAATGGGAGACCAGTCCATGAAGCCGAGGCCGTCCTCCACGGCCCGGCTGAAGAACAGCCCGTGCCCGTAGACGGCCAGCGGCCCACTGCCGGTCTGGTCGTGGTCGAGGATGTCGATCGACTTGTTCATGCGCGGAACCTAACAACGGGCACCGACAAAGCTGGACGGCAGCCTCGTGGCGGCGTCGCGTCAGGACGGTGGCGGCCTGCTGTCAGGACGGCGGGCGATCGTGGTTGTCATCACCAGGTCCCCACCAGGGGAACGTTCGAACCGTCAGGAGAGCACGATGCAGAAGTTCGACACCCCGGCCCCGATCGCCGCCGTCCTGGACATCCCCGCCGGCCGTGTGCGGTTCGTCGCCGCCGACCGGGCCGACACCACGGTGGAGGTCCTGCCCGCGGACGCCTCGAAGAGCCGCGACGTGAAGGCGGCCGAGCAGACCACGGTGGACTACGCCGACGGTGTCCTGCGGATCCACACCCCCGGGACCGGCAACCAGCTTCTCGGCCCCTCCGGATCCCTGGCGGTCACCGTCGCACTGCCCGCCGGCTCCCACGTCGAGGCCAGGACCGCCAGCTGCGAGCTCCGCGGCATCGGCCGCCTCGGCGACGTCACCTTCACGGGCGCGTACCGCCAGATCAGGATCGACGAAGCCGCCAGCCTCCACCTGACCGCGGTCGACGGCGACGTGGAGGTCGGCCACCTGGCGGGCCCGGCGGAGATCAGCACCACGAGGGGCGACATCCGAATCACCGAGGCCGTGCGGGGCGCGGTCGTGCTGCGCACCGAGTCCGGCGGCATCTCGGTGGGCGTGGCCGCCGGAGTCTCGGCCACACTGGACGCCGGCACCTCCAACGGCCGCATCAGCAACACGCTGAAGAACAACGGCACCGCCCAACTCGCCATCCGCGCGACCACCGCGCACGGCGACATCGTCGCCAACAGCCTCTGATGGCCGACGGCCGCTCAGCCCGGCTGACGGCAGTCCCATCAAGGCCGGGTCGCCCGAGGGGCACTTCCCTCGGGCGACGGCGATTTCCACGTGCTTCCGTTATGGACAACGAACTCGCACACAGGCCCCCTCGGTAACGGGATAGCCTTGGTGCCATGCATCGCAGTCGACTGGTGGGCATCCTCATCGACACGCCCGCCGCACAGGCCGGCGCGGCAGCGGACTTCTGGTCAGCCGCGCTGGGTGTCCCGGCGCGTCCCGCGCCGGGGGAGGAGGAGTTCACCGTCCTCGCCGGCGCCATCCCCGACCTGCTCACCGTCATCCAGGCGGTCGACGACGCGCCGCGCTACCACGTCGACATCGAGACCGACGACCTGGCCGCGGAGGTCGCCCGGCTCACAGCCCTGGGCGCGGAGCCGGTGGCCCAGTGGCAGGAAGCCCACACCTTGCGCGCACCAGGCGGACACCTGCTCTGCGTGATACCCGTGCACAGCGATCCCGAGACCTTCGACCGCTCAGCGCGAACCTGGCCGTGACATCACCCCTTTGACTGTCGCCACGCCGACGGCGGAGCCCATTCCCCCTAGCACGACAGCACATTGAGGGGGCCGCTGGAGTGGCTGCGACATCAAGGCCGGCCCCGCCTCAGATCTGGCGTTTGCCATGAGGGGTCAGCGCGTGTCCGTCTGGGGTGGTGGCCAGTCGACCCGTCGGATCTCGTACTCGACTTCGCCGTGCTCGAAGCCGGGCACCGGCTCGTCGTAGCCCTCGTGGAAGCTGCGCACGTGGTGCATGCCCAGCGTCTCCAGCGTGGCCCGAGAGGGTCGATTCACCGCCATCGTCTGCGCGAAGATCCGGGTGAGCCCGAGATCCTCGAAGCCGTGCCGGAGCAGTTCGCGCGCACCCTCACTGGCATAGCCCTGCCGCCACCACCGCCGCAGCAACCGGAAGCCCAGATCGGCTTCACCGGCGGCGAAGGGCTGACTCGGGCCGTGTGGTGGTTGCAGCATCCACAAACCGACGAACTCCCGCTGAGCCCCGCGAACAGTGAACCCGACCCAGAGCCCCAGCCCGTCCACGCGGGTGCCGCGCTTCATCCGCTCGGCGTGGGCGGCCACGACCTCGTCGCGGGTTCGGGCGCGCGGATCCAGGTAACGCAACACCAGCGGATCGGCGTCGAGCTCCACTTCGAGTTCGATGTGCTCATCCGCGAGCGGAACAAGCTCGACGCGGTCGGTACGCAACGCTGCCTGGGGCACAGGCTCTCCTTCTCCTTCGGACAAGAAGGGTCCACACGCTACCTATCCCGGCGAGTTCGTGTCCGCCGATTTTTGGCTGGTCCGTGCGTGGCCACCCTGGATCCCGCGCCAGGGAGACGCGTCGGACCGAACACATCAGGCACGCCCAGCCGAGGTGCTGCTGCCTAACGGTTGTCCACCAGCGATGCCGCCCGGCGGGCGCTGCTTACCCGGCTGTCGGCCACCTCGTTCAACGCGGTGTGGTCGGCCGCTGGAAGGTCGGCCGCGCTCCGGCGCAGCAGCTTCTCGGTGACCGCACCGAGGTGGACGTGCGTGGCGCACCGGGCGTCCGCGACGGCGACGGCGATTTCCAGCTGTCGGGTGGTCGTGGTGGCCGGATCGGTGCGGTAGCGCGCGAGGAGTTGGTTCTTCGCGTCGCGAGGGTCGGTGTAGTCGTGACCGGACTGGTGCATGCACGCACGCCAACCGGTCATCGCGCGGCCGTAGGCCGGATTCGCGATCAATCCGGTGCGGATTCCGCCGGCGGCTATCTGCCGCGCTGATGCATATCTGGACAATGTTTCCTGCACTGTCGGCAGTATCGAATCCCGGGTGGTGCGCTGGAATGTCCAGTTCTGGGGGAGAACGGTATTTCGGGTACGGCTAGCCAGCCCAGTTCTCGCCGACGGAGCCACACTTGAGCGCCGTTGTCCCACCATTGCATGAGACCACGGCTCAGTTCCTAACCGGCGCGCGTGCACGCAGCGGGCGTAGGAGGTCCTGCCGGACTGAGTTCGGCGCGGTCATCGAAACCCAGCGACACCGCAGTATATCGGCGACCATCGGCGGACGCTCTGCCAAGGCCGGTCACCTTTCCGTTGTGCGCCGCCTCTCGGTTGTCCTATCGCCGACCCCACTGCTCCAACCGGTTACTCCTCGTGCCGCACCTGTCCCCCTGTACGGCATGCGGACGACATCCCCTTTGTAAACCACTGTCAGCTCCGGGGGGACGACGTGCCGTGGTTGCGTATCTATTTCACCGACGCGGACATCGCACGCACGCGGATGAAACTTGGCATCGACCTGATGTGGGAGATCGTCAGCAGCGCTCATATCCTGCAGCACAGCGACGGTGTGCTGTCCTTCGGGGCCTGGCGTCGTGGCGTGCGCGAACTCGCGGGGAGCGACCCGGATCTCCGGATGGCGGTGCGTACCATTGTGACGGCGGCGCCACACGCGGCCTACTTCCCGGACCTTCTCACCCCTGCCCGGGACGTGTCCGGCATCGACGAGGGCATCGACGCGATCTTGTCGATCTCGTCGTGGCGCTTTCGCGAGGAGATCGGCCGGATCCGGCCGCCGGCCGGTGCGGCGGCGACGTGGCTGGATGACCTCGCCAGAGGAAGACTCGTCGCGCTCCGGCGGCTGGGAGAGGCCCTGCGCGTCTTTTTCAGGTCCGCGATCGAGCCGCACCTGCCGACGATCGAGGACGGGGTGCGTACCGATGCGGCGGTGGGAATCCAGCAGTACCTGCATTGCGGCGCGGAAGGGTTGCTGCACGGGCTCGGGCGCACCACTCGGTGGGAGCCGCCCGTGCTGTCCGTCGCATACCCGCACGACCGGGATCTGTACCTCGAGGGCCGGGGCCTGGTGTTGATTCCCTGCTACTTCGCCCTGCACCACCCTGTGGCGCTGGCGGATCCCCGGCTGCGCCCGGTGTTGGCCTTCCCCATCCGGACCGAGTCCCGGCTCTTGGCGGGCGGGCGAACGGACGGGGACCACGTGACCGCGTTGCTCGGCGTCACGAGAGCCTTGATCCTGCGATCGGTGGTCGGCGGGAGCACCACAACCGGGCTGGCGAGGGTGGTCGGCGTCGCTCCCGCCACGGTGAGCCACCACACCCGCATCCTACGCGAGGCGGGGTTCATCACCACCGAACGCCACGAGAACTTCGCCCGGCACCTGATCACACCGTTGGGACTGCAAGTGCTTAGCGCACACCGGTGACACGGCGGAGGGCCACCGCGACGGATGTCCATGCCAGACACCCGCCGGGTGGCCCTCGCGGTCAACTGGTCAGAAACACGACCCGTTGGTCACCCACTTGTGGGAGCGGATCTTCACGCCCGGGAACCCTTGGTCTTGCTGGCCTCGCGGGGTGTAGTAGGCGATGTTGCCCCCGTAGTTCGCGGCTGGGTATAGGCACACCCCGGAATAGGATGTGTTGGCCCCGTGGTTGTACACGGCCCACACCGCCCTGGACGACGACCACGAACAGGTGACCGAGCCGCTCTGCCAGTCGGGGTCGGCGTTCGACCAGGTGCAGCGGCTGCTGCTGCCGTCGCTGACCGGCCACACGCACAGGTCGCCGGAAGAGCACGACAAGGCCAGAGGCGAGACGGCATGCTGCACCGGCGCGTGTACTGTCACAGGTGCGTTGACCAGCACATCGCGTCCCGTTGACGTGCCCGGTTCCGCGGTTGCGGTTCCCAGCAACGACAATAGCGCCACGCCGGCGCCGAACAGCACGAACAGTGTTCTCTTCATGATTCCCCCAGTGGGATCGGCGAACAGGAAGCGCGAAGTATGACCCGTCCGCCGCGTGCTGGACGCGTACTTCGAACCTCCTCGAAACACTTCCCATAACGGCGGCCCGATGAACTCGGCAACCGCTTCACCAAAACACGGGCCGAGGTGTGGGCATCGTTTGTTTTCAGGCACAGTGTCCGCGGGTTCTGTTGCCCGCGGACCCGTCGACACCTGCCGACGTGGGCACTACTGAACATTGCGGCGCACGAGCGCGGACGTGGCGCGCTCGAGCCGAGCCTTTCCGCCTGAAATCGGAAAGAAGCGTGGGGCGTCGAGTACCGATAGGCAGTTTATCCGCCATATCGACGAGCGGATGCTGCGGCTCGTCGCGGTCTTCGTAAGGTGGGGCCGTCCCCACCCTGTTTCCGGTGGCCTGCCGGATCGACCGTGTTCGCTGGGGCGGGCAGCATCGGCCTCCGCGGTCATTGTCGAGTGGGGGAAGGGTCTATGTCTCACCATGTTTCTTCTTCGGAGCGTGTCAGGTGGGCGCGTTGGTGTCGCGTGGTGATGGTGTCCGTGTTGGCGGTCGGTGTGGCCGTGGCCGGGGAGGGCCCGGCTGCCGCCACGACGGAGGCGGCCGCGGCACGGCGTGTCGAGCTGGACCGGTTGGCGCGGGAGTTGGTGAACGCCGGGGCTCCGGGGGTGATCGTGCGGGTGGACGACGGCGCCGGTCAACCCGTCGAGATTGCCGAGCAGGCTCGTTGGGCCCGGCGGGATCACCTGCTCAGGGCCGGTGACGAGTTCCGGGAGGGGTCCAACACCAAGACCGTGATGGCCACGCTCGTGCTGCAACTGGTCGCCGAGGGCAGGCTGGCGCTGAGTGATCCGGTGGAGAAGTGGCTGCCGGGGCAGGTGCCGGGGGGTCGGGCGATCACGGTGCGCATGCTGCTGAACCACACCAGCGGCCTGTTCGACTTCACCGAGGACCCGGTGGTCTGGCCCGCCGCCGTGGGCGCGGATCGGCGGACCTGGACCTCGGAGCAGTTGCTCGCCGTGGGTGTGCGGCACGATCCGTTGTTCGCGCCGGGGGCGGGATGGGCCTACAGCAACACCAACTACGCCGCGGTCGGCGTCCTGCTGGAGCGGGTCACCGGGGTGAGGCTGGCAGAGCTGGTCCGGGATCGGATCGCTCGGCCACTGCACCTGCGGCACACCTACTACGCCACGGACGGCACCTGGCGCGGCCGGCATGCCCACGGCTACGAACCGGACGCCGCCCACATGCCCCCCGGCGTGCCGGCCGAGTTCCAGGAGTTCGCCGGCCCGCGCCACGACGGTCACGTGGACGTTTCCGGCATCGACCCCTCGTGGGGTGGCCCGGCCGGTGCGGTGGTGTCCACCGGAGCGGACTGGTCCCGCTTCTACGCCGCGTTGATGTCGGGCGAACTGCTGCCCGCCGCCGCGCTGACGCAGATGCTCACCACCGTGCCGATGCTCCCGGGCCAGCCGGACGGGCCGGGCTACGGACTGGGCATCCAGACCGGCGCCACTGCCTGCGGCACCATCTGGGGCCACGACGGCGGCCTCCCCGGCTACCTCTCCTTCAACGCCACCGACCGCACCGGCCGGCACACGGCGACCATGCTCGTCGCGACCGAGTCGTGGGCCGAGTTCCGCACCGACCCGAACATCGACGCGGCCAGCCACGCACTCCAGACCGCGGCGATCTGCGCCATGCTCGACGCGCCTGGAACGGGAGAAGGGACAGGCGGCAGGTAACGGTTGGACGGCCGGCTCCGGCGCTACTACCGGGTGACGGATCCGGGTGAGGCCAGGCTGAGCGCCGAGGTGGAGAAACTCCAGGCGCACACCAACCTCCCGAACGCGCCGGTGTGGGAGAGCTGGTTCGTGGTGGCGGTGCTGAGCCTCGCCCGCCTGCGCCGCACCTTCTGGTGTGGCAGCGGACTGCTACGGCGTGCTCCTGGGATCGGGAGGAGCCCGCGCAGGCTGGTGAGACACACCGCCGCTGCACACGAGCCGAACCGGTAGCGGCCGCTAGCCGACGCTCACGAGCTCACCCGGAAGCGGTACGAGTAGGTCACCGTCGGCGCCGACGGCGAGTGGGCCGGTCACCGGCCTGTCCGGCTTCCACTCGCCGCGTACGCGGGTCCTGTCGAGGAAGAGTACATAGTAGTCGTTTCGGTCGAGACCTGCCCGGTTGAACCGGGACCACTGTTCCCGTGAACGGCCGCCCGACACGGCGACCACACCGTTCGAACCAGC
>NZ_JBJMIE010000661.1:0-19081 GCF_045807065.1 Actinophytocola sp.
ACCGCGAGCCCGCTCCCGACGCTGACACTCGGTGTCGTCATCGCGGCCGAGCCGCCGACGCCCGCGGCCGCGGGCGGTCTCACGCCCCTGCCGCTGCCACCCGAGCCGCTGCTGCGCTGGGACGTGCTGGACGGCGGCCGGTTCGTACCGGCCGAGGTCGTGCGGGACGAGACCGGTGGGCTGCGTGCCAGCGGCACCGTCGAGCTGCGGCTGCCGCGGACGTGGGCGCCCGGCCAACCGCCGACCGCGCGCCCCGGTCCGGCACTGCGGTGGCTGCGGCTGCAGGTCGCGCACGGCCTGTTCACCGTGGCGCCGCCGCTGATCTCGGGGCTGCGGCTGAACATGGTGGCCGCCACGGCCGCGCACACCATCTTCGACGAGCCGCTCGAACCGGTCCAGGACGCCGCGTCACCCACCGTGCGGCGGCAGCTGCGGCTCAGCCAGGTCCCGATCCTCGCCGGCACCGTCGTGATCGAGGTGGACGACGACCCCGGCACCGACCTGTTCGGCACGACCGGGGAGTCCGCGTCGCGGTGGCAGGAGGTCCCGAGCCTGGCCGCGTACGGGCCGGACGACCGCGTGTTCGTCGTCGACTACGCGACCGGCGTGGTCACCTTCGGCGACGGCGTCAACGGCGCGCCCGTGCCGCCGGGCTTCCGCAACGTGCGTGCCGTGCGGTACCGGGTCGGCGGCGGCGCCGCGGGTGCCGTGGCGGCCGGCGCGATCAACGGCGTCCTCACCGCGCGGCCGTTCGTGACCGGCGTGAACAACCCGTTCCCCGCGACCGGCGGCGCCGACGCCGAGCCCGACGAGGACGTGATGCGGCGCGGGGTGGAAGAGCTGCGGTCGCGCGGCCGGGCCGTCGCGCCCGCCGACTACGGCCTGCTGGCCCTCCGTGCGCCGGGTGCCGCGATCGCCCGCGCGCGGGGCGTGCCCGGGCTGCACCCTGGCTTCCCCGGCGCGCCGATCCCCGGCGTGGTGGGCGTCCTCGTGGTGCCGCCGCTGGACGACTCCGGCGAGCCGCCCGTGCCGTCCGCGGCGACCCTGCGCGCGGTGGCCGACTTCCTCACCCGGGAGGTCGCGCCCGCCGGTGTCACGGTGGTCACCGGCTCGGTCGCGTTCCGGCGGGTCGCCGTGGAGGCCCGGGTCGTGCTCGACGCCGACCAGGACCGGGCCGCCGTCCTCGCGGGCGCGGGCGACGCCGTGACCACCTACCTGGATCCGTTGCGCGGTGGGGAGAACGGCGGCGGCTGGCCGTTCGGCGGCGCGGTGCGGCACACCCCGCTGGTGCGCCGGCTCCTCGCCGTACCCGGTGTGCTCGCCGTCTCCGGGCTCGCACTGACCGTCGACGGGGTGCGGCTGCCGCCGTGCACCGACCACGCGATCCCGCCGAACGACCTCGTCTGGCCGCAACGCCCACTGCTGATCCCCGTGGAGAACTCATGACGTGCGCGCCGACCACCGTCACGTTCCGCCTCCTCGACGACGTGGTCGGGTGGGACCAGGACGCGGTGACGAACGTCGTCGGGTTCGACGACCGGGCGGGCGTGCGCCTCGCCTTCGACGGCCGGTCACCCGAAGGCCCGACCCGCGGCCAGCTGCTCCCGTGGTTCCCGGACCCGCGCCTGGCGCCCGGCTGCCACCCGTGCGCCTGGTACCTGCTGTCCGGGAGCCGGTTGCTGCGCCGGGACACCTGCGCGGGTGGCTGGCTGCCGGTCTGGGCTCCCCGCTGCGATCCCCGGCTGCTGCACGAGCCGGTCGCGGTCGCCGCACGCGGGCACCGCGTCGCCGTCGTCGACTCCGGCCGGGTGTTCGTGTGGCGCAACGAGGGCGACCAGCTCACCGCGGTGATCCGGTGGCGGCGCGCCACGATCGTCGCGCTGGCGCAGGACGAGCAGGTGTGGGTGGCCGGCGGCGCCGAGCTGCGCCGGTACGGCCCGGACGGCCGGCTCTGCGAGGTCGTCGACGCACACGTCGGCGGCGAGATCGTCGGGCTCCGCATCGGCCCCGACCGCACGATCTGGCTGCTCACCCGGGACCGCGGCCGGCTGCGGATCTGGCGCGGCCACCACCGGTTCCAGACTGCCACCCTGGCCGAACTGGCCGCCGCGCTCCCGCCGAGCACGCTGGTCTCCGCCGACGAGGACGGGTTCTGCCTCCGGGAGAAGGGCCCCGACGGCGACGTCACCTCCTGCTACACCTGGGCGGGCGAGCCGCGACCCGAGCCACCGCCGGAAGCCGGCGTGTACGTGCCCGCCGGCGAGTTCACCACCCGGCGGATCGACAGCGGCATCTCCCGCTGCCGCTGGCACCGCGTGCGCGTGGACGCCGACCTGCCGGCCGGCACCGCGGTGACGGTGTCGATCGTGGTGTCCGAGGACGACCAGTTCGCCGAGTCCGACTGGCAGACCGCGCCCGCGGGCGTCACCGACTTCCTCGTCGACCAGCCGCCCGGCCGCTACCTCACCGCCCGTGTGGCGCTCTCCGGCGACGGGTCCGCGACCCCGGTCCTGCACCGGATCCGGCTCGACTTCCCGCGCTCCACCAGCGCGGACCTGCTGCCCGCCGCGTTCCGGCAGGATCCCGCCGCCGACGACTTCACCGAGCGGTTCCTGTCGCTGTTCGACGCGACCATGGCCGAGATCGACCAGGTCATCGAGCGCTACCCCGCGCTGCTCGACCCGGACGGGGTCCCCGACGCGGCGCTGCCGTGGCTGGCCGGGTTGCTCGGCCTGTCGTTCGAGGCCGGCTGGGACGCGGACACGCGCCGGAAGCTGATCACCGCCGCACCCGAGCTGTACCGGCGGCGCGGCACACCGGCGGCGCTGAAGCAGGCCGTCGAGATCGTCTTCGGCGTCGAGCCGGTGATCGACGAGCTGGCCGGTGACCGGCACTGGGCGCAGGTCCGCGCGACCGCGACGCCGGCGACCGCCCGCGGCCTCGGCTCGGTGCGGCTGTTCAGCCGGTCGGCCAGCAGGTTCCGGCTCGACACCTCGACGCTGGGCGCGACGCCGCTGCGCGCGTTCGGCGACCCGGACACCGATCCCCTCACCGAACACGCCCACCGGTTCCGGGTCCTGCTGCCCGGCGGCACGGCGGGCGGGGCCCTGGACGAGGACGCGTTGCGGCGCCTGGTGGTCCGGCAGGCGCCCGCCCACACGAGGGGAACGGTCCGGACCGGCGGGGCGGGTTTCGTGGTCGGCACACGGTCGACGGTCGGGGTGGACACCGCGTTCGTCCCGCTGCCGCCGCCCGTGCTGGGTGGCACGCGCCTGAACCACGACGGAGTACTGAGGCCCGGGCCACGAGGCGCACGCCACGGCGTGAGCGTCGGCGTGGTGTCCGCGGTCGGGGTCCACACGCGAGTGTCTTGAGAGGACAGGAAGAGATGACCGAGGTAACGCAGCCCGCCACCCAGACCCCGGAACACGGGGAGTTCGACCAGCAGCCGTTCCGCCGGTTGCGGTACTTCCACGGCCAGCTGCTCACCGCCCGCGACTTCCAGCGCGAGCAGGAGTACTTCCGCGAGAAGCTGAAGCTGCGCATGCGCTGCCTGCTCGGGTTCGGCGTGGTGTGCGGGCTCTTCGTCGAGCCGGTGGTGGAGAACGACAGTGCCGGTGCCGGCGACAGGACAGCCGACGCGCCGGGCGAGGGGGACAAGGACAGGCCGGACCAGCACCGCAGGGCCAAGGTGCGCATCACCTCCGGGCTCGGCGTGGACTGCGACGGCAACGAGCTGCTCGTCTCCGGCAGCTGCGTGATCGACCTGTGGGAGGCGCTGCGCGAGGACGAGCGCAGCGGCGCGACCGCGGTCTGGGTCGGCATCGAGTACAACGAGCGCGCGGTCGAGCCGACCAGGACCGTGTTCAACTCCGCGTGCGCGGACACGTCGGACTGCGACTTCGGCTACACCGAGGAGAGCTACGTCGTCCGGGTCACCGCCAAGGAGCCACCGAAGGACGAGCGCTGCGAGACCTGCTGCTCGCGGTGCGAGCACAAGGTCCTGTGGCTGGCGAGGATCGACGGCGTGGACTGGAACCGACCGGTCCGCACCGACCAGATCCACATGAACATCCGCCGTCCCTTCGGCAGGCACGTGCCGACCGTGATCACCGGCGTCAACTGGCGGCACGGGCACACGTACTCGGTGAGCGAGGCCAGGGAGCTGCTCGGCACGCAGAAGAACTCGGGCGGTCTGGTGGTCGAGTTCTCCGACGACGTCCGCGTCGACGGCCTGCGGCCGGGCGTGGTGGAGATCCAGGTGATCGAGGGCGGCGCCGGCCGCAACGCCGACACCTGGTACATGGGCGGGACGTTCGAGGAGCCAGGCGAGGGCGAGTTCACCCGGCGGTTCCGGTACCGGCAGACGACCCGCGAGACGCTGCAGGACGGCGACCGCGTGCTGGTCACGGTCCGGGCGGCGTTCATCCTCGACCGCTGCTGCCGTCCCGTCGACGGCACCAACGTGGGCGGCCGGGTCCCGTTCACCGGCATGGCGGCGTCCGACGTCGAGACGGAGACCGGGCACGACCACGACCACGATCATGACCACGACCACGATCCCGAGCCGACCGGCTGCCTGGTGCCGCCGTCGGGCATCGGGCCGTGGACCTCCGGCACCGGCGCGGGCGGGGACGTCTTCGAGAGCTGGTTCTTCATCACCGAGGAGCGTTCATGAGCAAGCCAGACTGCGGGTGCGGGTGCGGCGGGACGTCGGCCTTCCCGGCCGCGTTCGTCCGGCCGCGGTTCTTCGCGGGGCAGCTGCTCACCGAGGACGACCTGTCCCTGCTGACCGACTACGTGGCCGGGAAGGACCGGCTGCACAACCGGATGGTGTCCGGCCCGGGCGTCGTGTGTGGACTGGAGGTCACCTGCGACTCCTGCGCCGGCGGCTCAGTACTCGTGCGCCCCGGCCACGCGCTGGACTGCCTCGGCAACGACATCGTGCTGTCCTGCGCGGAGAAGGTCGACGTGCGGGCGCTCGTCCGCGAGCTGCGGGTGTCCGCACCGGGCGTCGACTGCGGCGACCCGTGTGATGACGACCAGCGCCACTTCGGCCTCTTCGTGCGCTACGAGGAGACCCCGGCCGACCCCGTCGCCCCCTTCGCCACCGAGGAACCGTGCCCCACGCCCGGCTGCGTGCCCTCCCGCGTCCAGGAGGGCTTCCGGTTCGTCGTCAGGTGCGACACCACCGACGACCACCGCTACAACCCCGCCACCAAGCTGCTGGCCGCCATCGGCGACAAGGACAGGTACGAGCAGATCCGCCGGCTGACACAGCGGCTCGGCCTGTACCTGGACCCGATGTCGATCGCCGGTTCCGCCTCCACCCGGACGATCGCGTTCGGCAAGGAGGACGAGGTCCGGTATGCCGACAACCTGCGCCTGTTGCGGGAGAACGGTGACGGAGTCCCGCAGCCGCCGGTGGCCAGGCAGCTGACCGAGTACGTGCGGGCGCTGGCCAGTGCCGTCGCCCGGTACGACACCTACGACCAGGCGGGGCAGCAGGACCTCCGGGACAACCACGGCCTCGGTGAGGTCGAGGACGCCAGGCAGGTGCTGGACGCGACGTGCGTTCGCCTGAGCCAGGCGAACGCCGAGGAGGTCTGGCCCGATCCGGCGCACCGGTCGGTCGCGCTGGCCGTCGTGGCCGAGGTGAGGAACCGGATCGCGACGCCCGATCCCGGTGCCCCCATCGAGATCCGCCTGCTGGCGCAGGGCACCCCGCTCGACAACGTGCTGGAGGCCGAGTTCCGGTCCGACCTCGCCCGGATCCGGGAGTGGTTGCTCGGCCGCCTGGACCGGGTGGGCGGGATCGCGGACTGCCGGCTGCACGACGACGTGCGCGCGGTCGCCATCCCGCAGCCGCTGCCCGTCCCGGAGCCGGATCCCACCCGCCGGCTGACGGTGGCCGACCTGGGCCTGCTCGCGGAGGCGGCCGGGAAGCTGACGACGTATGTGCGGCGCTTCGTCACCGACGCGGCCTGCTCGACGCTGAACCCGCCCTGCGTGGACTGCACCGACAACGACGTGCTGCTCGCCCACCTGGAGCTGGACGGCTGCGACGTCGTACGCGTGTGCGCGGCGACGCGGGAGCAGGTGCTGCCGGGCGGCTCGGCGTACGGCGAGTGGCTGCCGAAGCTCTACCAGTTGCGCCACCTCGCCGAGCAGGTGTGCTGCCAGCCGACGCCGGTCTACACGCCACCGACCACACCGGACGCGGGTCCGGTCCCGCGGCCGTACGTGTCGGGGCTGCTCGAGGAGTGGCGGCGCAGGGGGCCGCTGGAGCAGATGTGGAACCTCCTGGTGACCCCGGCGCCGGGGGAGACCGTGCCGAAGCCCGTGCGCGAGCAGGTGTACACGGTGCCGGCCGAGGTGACCGACAGCCTGCAGGAGCTGAACGCGCTGCGTGGGCAGATGAGCGACCTGGCCGGGACCGTGGAGGCGTTGCGGGCACAGCTGGACACCGCGCGCGAGCAGGTGTCGCGGGTGCGGGAGGAGCTGCCGGAACGGCTGTCCGACCGGCTCTCGGACCTGGAGAGCGCGCCGTCCCCGGAGGCGCCGGACACGGCTCGGGAACCGGAGTCCGACGCTCAACCCGAGCCCGAGCCCGACGCGGAGCCGAAGCCGCCGCCGCGGCGCGGCCGGTCGTCGTCGAGCCGGACCGGCGGGTCCGCCCGGAAACCGCGGTCGGGTGAGTCGTCGTGACTTCTCCGCTGCGCCCGGAGTTCCACGAGGGCCAGGTCCTCGCCGCCGCGGACCTGGCGGCGACCGTCTCCTACGCCCGCGCGGCCGCCGCCCGGCACGCGCGGCTGTCGCACGACTGGGGCATCGCCGACGGGCTCGGCATGACCACCGAGAACCGGACGGACCCGACGACGGGTGCCCGGTTCGTCGAGGTGACCGTGGTGGCCGGGTTGGCGGTCGACGTGACGGGCCGCGAGATCGTGGTGCCGGCACCGGTCGTGCTGTCCGAGGCCGATTTCGAGCAGGTCAACGGCGCCGACCGACCGACGTCCGAGCCCTACCCGGTGTTCCTCGCCGCCGTCGACCGGTCCCAGCAGGCCGGTGGCCCCACGTCGTGCGCCGGCACCGCCGGAGCCACCCGGGTGGAGGAGTCGTACCAGATCTCCTTCGGCCGGCTGGGCGACGAGCAGCGGGTGGCCGACGAACAGCCACCCGCGGTGGGCGACGCGCCGGCCGCGCCCTCCGGCCAGTCGCTGGTGCTGGTGGGCTACGTCCAGTGGACCGCGGGCCACTTCACCGCCGTGTTCCCCGACGCCAGGGGCGTCCGCCCGCGGTACGTCGGGGTGCGTGCGGACACGGTGTCGGCCCGGTCGGGCGAGCTGGCGTTGCGGACGCAGCCGGCGGTGCAGGAGGGGAAGCCGGCGCTGGTGCTGTCCGGCGGGGACTCCCCGACCCTGGTTTACGGGCTGTACAAGGGAACCGGCGAGGTCACCTCGCTGATGACGGTGGCGTCCAACGGGAACCTGACCATCGCCGGGAGTTTCTCCAGCAGGGCCTCGGCCGGCAGCGTGCTGGCGGCGTCCGGCAGCGCGACCGACGGCATGGTGCTGCCGCTGCCGTCCGGTGTCGCACCGCAGGACGTCGCTGACGGCCGGGTGTCGCTGCACGTGTACGTGACCCCGCGCATCCCGCCGGCCGGCGCGGGTCTCGTCGCGGCGTCCGAGGCCGCTGTGGACGGTGACCGGCGCGTCCGGTGCCGGCTGCGGTTCCTCGTCCCGGGCGCGGAGATCACGGAGAGCCCGGGCGCGGTCGACTTCCTGGTCCTGGCAACGGTCGCGGCGACGGGTGGTGGCTGACCATGAGCCTCTTCGTGGTGTACGTGCAGGAGACCAACCATGTGGTCGGCGCGGTCCGGGCGAACGGCGCCGCCGCGCCGACGGTGGCCGAACTGGTCGGCGACGAGCTGCCGCTGCGCGTCTGGCTCGGTGCGGACCGGGTCGCGACCCTCACGCTGAAGGTCAGCGGCCTGGCCGTCCGGGAGGTGGACGACGAGCCCGGCGTGTTCGCGGAGCCGCTGGCGTTCGCGGTCGACCAGGGCAGCGACGGCCAGCCGCCGAAACCCACCCTCGTGCCGCTGAAGAAGTCGACCGTGCCGCTGAAGTTCGAGGTACCCGGCCTGACGGTCGCGGTCGACGGCAAGGTGGGCGACGACACCCCGGTCCGCGTGCTGATCTCCTACGGCCAGTCCTCGAGCCTGCTGGTCGACAAGATCGACAAGGGTGGCACGGAGACGACGCTCCAGACGCTCGTCGACGACGACCCGCACGGTGTGCTGGTCCTGGTCCCCGGGTGGGCGGGCCGGCTGGAGAAGGTCGAGAAGCAGTGAGCACACCCACCGCCGGCGAGATCACCGTGCACCAGTGCGTGGTGCGGGTGGTCCGACGCGGTGGGTGGAGCTGGGGACCCGACCCCAGGGGCCTGGTGCAGCGGGTCCTCGACGCCCTGCCCGACCTGCTGGCCGCGGCGTTCGACGAGTACCTCACCGGCGACGGCCCGGACCTGGAGATCACCGAGCCGGTGCGCCTGTCGGTCCGGTTGAGCTCGCGCGGCGGAAGCGTGGTGACGCCACACGGCCTCGTTCTCGAGGCCGTGCCGGGTGAGCCGGTGCCCGATCCGGTTCCCACGCCTCTGGACTCATCCAAAGTAGACAGCCAAAGCCAGAGTCCGGTCCCCGGCACCGACTGGTCGCCGAGCACGCCGGTGACGGTCGCCGCTCTGTTCGACGAACTCGCCGAACGTGACGAGCTGGCCGCGTTGCTCCCGCTGCTGCCCGAGGAGACGCTGCGCAGGTACCTGTCCGCGCTGCTGGTCGGACCGGCCGCCGCCGCACAGCCAGGCGGAGCGGGCATCGAGCCGTCGGCCGTGCGGCTCGTGGGGCCGGCCGCGGAGCTGACGGCGGAGCTGGCTCGCCGGCTGTCGCTGCCGGAACCGCCCGTCACCCGGGCGGAGCTCGCCGAGCTGCTGGGTTCCCCGGCCGCCGGGCCGACCGAACAGCCGGTCGCGGCGCAGACCGCTCGCCCGGAGGTGGCCGCCTCGACCTGGTCGGCGGGGGAGACGAGGGTGTCCTCCGTGCTCCCGTTCCTGCTGGTCGGCCCGCTGGCGCGGACCGGTTACCTGGACGCGATCGGCCCGGCACTGTCCGGAGTGGACCTCCTGGCGGACGCCTCCCTGTTCGCCGCGGCCCTGGCCTACAAGGTCCTCGGTGCCCCGGAACGGGGATGGCGCAGGACACCCGAGGACGACGCCGCGGCCGCCGCGTTCGCCGGCTGTGCGTCGGTGCCGGACCTGACCCGCTTCGCCCAGCGGGTCCGCCCAGCGCTGCCGGTGCTGGACGGCGTCCTGGCGCTGTCCCTGTGCCGGGGCCATGACCCGGTCGATCCGCTGCTGGTCGCCGGCGTGGACGGGGGTGTGCTGCTGGCCGACGCGCACGGCATGTTCCCGGTCGCGTGGGCACCGACGGCGGCGGACCTGCTGCCGCACTGGGCGGCGAGCGGCAGACCGCCGGTGCTGGTCTGCGACAGCCCGCTCCCGTCGGCCTGCCTGCGTGACCTGGCCACCGCGGGCGTCCCCGTGCTGACCGACGTGCGCCCGCTGCGCGACGACCCCCTGTCCCGCCTGCCGTGGCGGGTTCCACTGTGGACGACGGGCGGCGTGGGAACCCGGTGGGCCGCGGAACTTCCCGGCCTGGCCGGCCGGCTCGGCGAACTGGTGCGGACGCTGTTCGTGGCGCACCGTGCGGTGCCGCTGGCCGCGGACCGCGCCCTGGACCGCGGCGTCGCACTGGCGGCGTCGCTGTCCCTGGGCATGATCGCCTGGCAGCTGTGGCGGGAGCGGGAGACCCCCGACCCGGTGCTCGCGCTGACGAGGTTCGCCGACCTGGAGGCGACGGTGCGGTACACGCCCGAGTCCGTGCGCGTGCGGATCCCCCTGGGCCGGCGCCACGCGGACCTGTGGCGGGCCGGCGCCCTGACGGACGTGCCGAACGTGGTCTGGCTCGGCGGCCGGACCCTGACCTTCTCCGGTGGTTGAGGTGAGCGGACCATGATCCGAAACGACCGCGTGACCCCGCGATCGGAGTCCCCGGTGAGCCGGTGGTGAGCGGTCTCGCGGTGGAGCACCTCCGCGTCCGGCTGGCGGAGCTGCACGGGGCGCTGCGGATGGCCGTCGCCCGCCAGTCCCAGGCCGCGGCGGCGTTGACCCGCCCGGACCTGACCCCGTTCTGCGTGACCGACGAGCAGGTCGACGCCCTGCTGGACCGCGTGGACGCGTTCACCGAGGCGATGACCGAGCCGCCGTCCCCGCCGCCGCGCGACCCGGAGTCCGAGCAGCACCTGCGGCGCCTGGCCGCGGCGCGCGGCGTGACCCTGCCCCTGGACGCACTCGCGACGCGTTACGGCCTGTCCCGGACCGAGCAGGACGCGCTGCTGCTGGTGGCGGCCCCGGAGCTGGACCCGGCCTACGAGCGTGTGTACGCCTACGTCGTCGACAACCTGAACCGGCGCGCGCCGTGCGTGGAACTGCTGGTCACGGTGGCGGCGGAGATCCCGGCGGACCGGCTGGCCCTACGCCGTGACCTGGGCCGCGCCGGCAGGCTGCGCCGCTACGGCCTGCTCCGTGCCTACGGCGAGGCGCCGACCGAGCTGGCCCAAGAGCTGGCGCTGGGCGCCGGGGTGTTCGAGTTCCTCCTCGGGTGGAGCGGCGACGTCGGCGTCCTCGGCCACGACCCCGGCGAGGTCGTGCGTCCCGAGCTGCAGGTGGCCTCCCCGTACCTGAACTCCGAGCGCCTCACCAGGCTGGCCCGCGCCCTGAGCGCCGGCGACGTGGACGCGGTCGGCCTGTGGGGTTGCCCGCCCGACAGCCAGGTCGACGCCGCACAGGCACTGGCGGGCGCCGCCGGCAGGGTGCTGCGCCGCACGACCGCGGATGTGGAGGCCGACCTGCACGCCGCGGCCGCGCTGAACGCGATCCTGTGGCTACAGACCGACGAGCACCCGACGGACCCCCACGACGCGCTGCTGCGCAGTAGGGTGCCCCTGTGCCTGACCGGCACGACCCCGTGGCGCCCGGCGCGGCTGCTGGCCAGCCGCACGTACGCGGAGCTGACCGTGCCCACCCCCGGCTTCCGGGAACGCCGCGCGATGTGGTCCTCGGCCTTCCCGGTACTGGACGAGAACCTCCTGGAGGACCTGGCGGCCCGCTACCGCATGAGCGGCGGCGAACTGCGGGCGGTGGCCGCGGTGGCCGACACCGACGCCCGGCTGTCCGGCAACGGCCACCCCATCACGGCCCACGTGGAGCCGGCGATAGCGACGGTGACCCGGGGCCGCAACAGCGGTGCCGTCCAGTCGATCATCCCGCGCCGCGGCGCGGCGGACCTGGTCCTGCCGGAGGCCCAGATGGGGCAGGTCGAGGAGATCGCGTCCGCGTTCCGCGCCTGGCCGAGGATCGCGGAGTCGTGGGGCTTCGCCCGCCGAGCGTCGACCGGTGGCGTGAAGGCGCTGTTCACCGGCGAGCCGGGCACGGGCAAGACGATGTCGGCCGAGGTGGTGACGGGCATCCTCGGCCTGGAACTGCTGAAGGTCGACCTGTCCCAACTGGTGTCCAAGTGGGTGGGCGAAACGGAGAAGAACATGGAGGCTGTCTTCCAACAGGCGGAAGACAGCCACGCGGTACTGCTCTTCGACGAGGCGGACGCCCTGTTCGGCAAACGCGGCGAGGTCAAGCAGGGCACCGACCGCTACGCCAACCTGGAAGTCGGCTACCTGCTGCAACGCCTGGAGGCGAGCGAGGGCCTGATCATCCTGACGAGCAACCTGAAGGAGAACATCGACCCGGCCTTCACCCGCCGCTTCCACTTCGTGATCCACTTCCCCCGCCCCGGCGTGCCTGAACGCCGCCGCCTGTGGCAACTGGCATTCCCCCCGGAGGCCCCGCTGGCTGCGGACGTCGACGTGGACGCCCTGTGCCGCCTGGACATGACCGGCGCCGCCATAGCGCAAGCGGCCCGCACGGCGGCCCTGGCCGCCGCCAACGCGGGCGGCACCGCAATCGCCATGCGCCACGTGGTGAGAGGCATCTCCCGCCAGTTCCAACGCGAGGCGCGCCTGTTCCGCCCGTCCGACCTGGGCCGCTATGCTGAACTCCTGACCGACAACGGAACCCTGGGGTGAGCGTTGATGCATGAGCTGATGCCTCCGCAACACAAGCCCGCCGTGCCGGTCACCGCCCAGGAGCTCCGCACCGCCGCCGCCTCCGACAGGGGCAAGAAGAAGCTGGTACTGGTCCCGGCCGTCATCGGCAACGCCCAGGCCGCGAAGACCGCCATGGACGGCAGCTCGAAGACCCTGCCGTCACATGTGGCGTCCACCTTCGCCGCGGGCCAGGACCGAGTCGGCAACGCGGCGATCGCAGGCGCGGCAATGCGCGTCATCCCGATGGCCGTGCCGACGAAGGAGTGCTGCCCCGGCCGGTAGGCTCGAAGCACTGCGACTAGCAGTGACATGTGCTCGGTGGGAGTTCGTGTGCAGGTTGAACAATTCGATATGGTCTACTGCGAAGGTTGGGATCCCGAAGCACGCGCGATCGCTGGCCCGATCCGACCCGCTGAAGCTCGTCGGCGTGACGACGCCGGGGAGGAGTACGCCATTCTGGTTCTGGGTGGCTCGAGGCCACGGGCGCTCATCGAAATATCGTGGCGACACTATTCATGCGTGGTTTGGGGTTTTGACGACAATGTACGGCGGGTGCTCAAACGCGATTTCCGCCGACTCGACGAACAGCGAGTCCTCTTCCTCGTCGAGGAAACCGAATGGAACTACCCGGAGCCGGCGCAACCTGAGTTTGGTTCAGAGGCGCCCAGACAGGTTGCACGAACCCGCCTCGGAAGCTCGGGCAATCAAGTGCTGATCAGTACGGAACAAGGACAACGCAGTGTCGACGCGTCTCGTGCGGCTCTGACGCGGGTGGCGCCCAGTTTCGGTGAGTGGTTACACCTTCTCGTCGAGGACGATGCCGGTCGGGAGACGGGCGCCATGCGCATGCCTCCCGCTGATGACCCGTTGGCCCAGCTGGCGGCACTCTCCGGCCAGGAAGTCATGTGGCGCATGAAACCCGTACTCCCGGGGGATGGTTCTGGTAGTCGTCTCGTCGAACGGTTCCCGCCGCCATTGGGGGTCGCGACCAAACCGGCGACAGGGCCGAACTGGTCTCCGCCACGACCCATGCAGCCTGATGCGCGAATTCTCGACCTGACCCGACCTCAGCAGGAGGTGCTCCTACGAGACGAGCGTCTGCTGGTGGAGTCCCATAGAGCGGGATTGCTACGGTTGCCGACCGGCAGGGTGGTCGCCTGCGCTCCTGACGACTACTTCCTTGCCGAACGCCAACCGTTCACGGTAGCAGTTCCACCAGGCAATTATGATCTCGTTCTGAGAGTGGCTCGTGGTTCTGACGAA
Organism: Actinophytocola sp.; assembly: GCF_045807065.1. Lineage (GTDB taxonomy): Bacteria > Actinomycetota > Actinomycetes > Mycobacteriales > Pseudonocardiaceae > Actinophytocola. The sequence continues at coordinate 13,482 of NZ_JBJMIE010000661.1, forward strand.
CTCGGGTTTGATCCACGGGTCGCCGCGGCCGGGATAGCTATCGGTGAAGAACGTGCGGTGACGTGGGAGCTTGCTCTCCTGCCAGGGGAGGACCCGCGACTGCTGCGTGATGGTGAGGCGTACTGTTTCGGTGTCGACGGTGGTACCGCATGTTTCATGGACGCCGCCGCTGTCCATCGCGTCGCCGGGATGTATCGCGAGGACGATCACCCTCTGCGGGATGGCGAAGTCGCGGGCGTACGCACGGCCGGCGTTGACGAGCCTGAATCAGGAGCGAACGTCCTCGCGTTCGAAAGCGGATGGGGCGACGGGTGTTATCCCGTATGGATCGGCCGCACCGAAAGCGGAGATGTCGTCAGTTTCGTTGCGGACATGCGGTTGTTCGCATAGCGCAGAGGGTTGCCCGTACGTCACTCGGTCACGGTGGAGGGATGCTGTTCGAGATCGTCCACGACGACCCCGGCTTCGCTACACGGTTCAGTGGTCCTGGCGTCGCAGTGATGGTGATGACGATCTCCGACCTGAGGAGATGGAAGCCGAGGCCGCGCAGGATGTGTTGCTGCTGCGCAGCAGTGCGCGGCGGACCGCCCAAAGCTCTGTTGATCTCCGCTGCCGACGGCCGATGAGCGCGCGTGATGTCGAAGAGCTGCTCGGCGCCGTTCGGCGCAACGGGCGGATACGTGGACACGAGCCACTTCTGGAACGCCGTCGGGTCCGAGAACTGGTGTTGAACCTCTACGACATAGACGACCTGGTTGGAGACGTCACCGGTGTAGATGAAGTCAGCGACTTCCCGCTCCGGCTTCTTCATCGCGGTGTTCGCGGCCAGGATCATCGGTGAGAGATTCCGTCGGTCTGTTCCTGAACCGCCGAGGAGATTAGCCAACAGGTGGCCCCGCTGGAGCGTGCCGAGGCCAGGCAAGTCTATTCCGGGAATGTAGCCGGCCGCCGGGCTTCCCCGGTTCTCGGAAGCTCTACTCACCGGATTGCCGGAATAGCATTTTGCCCTTCCGAAGCTGTCCATTGCTGACGGCACTGGATTGTGTAGCGGCCGTCTGAAGGTCAGACCGGGGATCTGGAACTTGACACCGATGTCGCTGATCATCTCGCTCAGGTCGTTCAACCAGTCATTGAGCCGTGTGTCGCGCTGAGCGGAGTCCGGCAGGGCGGCGTGGTCAGTGACGATCTTCGCGGCTCTGCCTTCCACGTTGTCCAGTGCCTTGTTCAGCTCCGCACCCCAGTCCTGCTCACGCGAGTCCCTCGACCTGAGGGCGTTGCTCGCCAGCTGGCGAAGAACCTTGACCTTGACTCGGATGCCGTCGAACCCCTCGCTTGCCATCAGGATCGTGACGCGCTTTCCCTCCACCCGCGCCTGGAGCGTATGCGACTCCGTGCCAACCGTGGTGGACCGCTCGACGGTGTGAGCCGTCGCCTTCTCCTCATCCTTGGAGGTCTTTTCCTGCGTCACTTCTTTCTTGGGCTTCTTCTTCCTGCTGAACTTGTCCTTGAGCTTCTTCGCAAGGGCCTTGAGCTTCGCCCAGATCTTCTTTGCCAGGGCGACGATCTTGTCGATTATCCAGTCGATGGCCTTGTTGACCGGCTTGGCGAGTTTCTGGAAGATCTCCTTGACCTTCCCCGCGATGCCACCAACCCCGAGCAACGCCGCCAACGCCCCGATCAGGACCGGGATCGACCGCGCCAGGGCCTTCTCGACCAGGCCGGGAACCCCACCGCCGCCACCCTTCGAGATGGCGATCACCGCGTCCAGGACCGTGTTGACGAAATCGATGATCTGGCGGCCGTTGGTCACGATGAACTTGATGATGTCGATGATCATCTTGCAGGCGCGGATGAATGCCGACGCTGGGTTGAACAGCGAGATGATCCACGTGATGCCGGCGATGATGATGGTCGGCAGCAGGTAGGACACCAAATTGTCGATCAGGTTCTTCTTCAGGTCGCCGACCCGTGACTTGAGGTCGTCCCACAGCGCTGTGATGCCGCGTTTTCGTATCTCCAGGACGATCGGGAGTGCGTGCTCGCCGGCCTCGATGGCGGACATGGCCTCCTTCGGGACCTTGTCGGCGATGCGGGCGCGGAGGTTGGCCGGCGACAGCCCCAGCAGGCTGGCGATCAGCAGCAGGATGCCCACGATGTCGAAGCTGGTCGGCAGCGCGATGCCGGCGGTGGCCGCGGTGCCGAGCAGCCAGGACAGGACGCCCTGCTGCAGGTGCGCGGCAGCGTTGTTCTTGAACTGCTTGAGCCCGCCGCCGACCGCGGACACCAGGTTGCCCAGGAAGCCGATCGGGTCCTTCAGGATGCCCATGACCGCCTGGGCGGCCTTCGCGAGCACGCCCAGCAGCAGGTCCTTCAGTTCCATGATCGTCTTGATGACGCCCTTGACGGCATCGATCGCCTTGTCGACGAAGCCCTTGTTCTTCTCCTTCTCCGCGGCGATCTCGTCGTCGACCGACTTGACGGCGTCGGTGTACTTCGTGGCCAGGGTGTCGACCAGTTCGGTGCTCTTGTCGTCGACGGACTGGGTCAGCTCGTCGAACTTGTCGGCGAAGCCTGCGGCCGCCTCCTTGCCGATGGCCTTGAGGTCCTTGGGCAGGGCATCGACGGCCTGCCGCAACTCGTCGCGGCCCTTCGCGATACGTTGCTTGGCGCGGGTCAGCTCGGCGCCGATCGTGTCCGCCACCTTCGCGATGACCTCGCGGACCCGCTTGACGTAGTGGTCCCGCGCCTCGACGAAGATCTGGTTCGCTTCCTCGGGCAGGCCGAACAGCTTGTCGTGGCCCCACTTGATCCAGCCCCACCTGCCGCCGTAGCGCCGGTCCTTGTACTCGTCCATCTTGCGGCGGTGTTCGGCGGTGAACGCGTCCCGGGCCTCCTTCTCGCCGCGGGTGAACTGGTCGTCCACCAGTTTGTCCAGGCCGGTGAGAATGCCTTCCACATCGGTCTTCATGGTGTCGAAGACCTTTTGCAGAATGCCCGTTACCTGCGTCCGCTTTTCCTCGTCGGACGATTTCGCGTTCTTCTTCCCGCCGCCGACCTGCTGGCCGGTGCGCACCCGCTGGTTGGCGATCGCGGCCATGGCGGTCGTGCCCAGGCGGTTGGCCGTCGCGGTGGTCTGCTTCAGCTGCGCCGCCTCGTTCTTGCGCAGCTCGCCGGGGGCCGTCTCGGAATGGTGCTCCGCGGTCTTCTTGTCCTTGAGCGCCGTGTTGAAGCTCGGCTCGTTGGACTTCTTCAGCTGCGCCTCGGAGACCTGCGCGTCGGACATCTCCTGGTTGACGTGCGCGGGCCCGGCGGACATGTCGGTCGCCGACGGCGGGAGCTTGTCCGGCGTCGCCTTCGCCGGGTCCGGTGTGCCCGGCGTGCCCGGCGGCCGGTCCGGTGCCATGGGCACGACCTGCTTGGCGACCGCCGCCGAGGTGTCCGGGGGCGCCGCGGTGGTCGTGGCGATCTGCTCGGCCGAGTCCGACTTGCCCTCGCCGACCTTGCCCTGTACTTCGGCCTTCACCTCGGCGGGTTTGCCGGAGTCGGCGAACTCGTCGGCCTGCTCCAGGTTCTTCGGCGCCTTCTCGGCGATGGCCTTCTCGACGGCCTTGATGAACGCGTCCTTGTCGAATTCCTTCGGCTTCGCGTCGTTCATCTTCTCGGCGTTGGCCGTCTTGCCCTGGGCGACCTCGTCGTCCTTGGGCGGCACCGAGGCCTGCTGCGCCGAGTCCGCTTCCCGGCCCGCCGGGGGGTGGGACTTCGCGACCGTGCGTTTCTTGTGCGCGACGTCCTTCTTCAGGACCGCGAACCTGGGGTCGGACCCGGGACCCCGGGCGAGACCGGCCGCCACCGCGCCGTTGCCGACCTTGTCCTGCGTCTCCCGCTGGGACGGGTCGGCGATCGGCTTCTTGTCGCCCGCCCGCAGCGCCGCCAGCGCCGCGGCGTTCGACGGGCTGAGTGGGGGAGCCTTCCGCACGGGCGGGCGGTCGCGCACCTGCCCCGGTAGCGAGGCTGCCATCTCGGGCTGCGTGACCGGGGTGGCCACCTCGGGCCGCTTGGCTCTGGCCAGTGGTGGTGGCATCGGACGGCGACTCCTCCCGCGACAACGGTCAGCGTCGCAGTCGGCCGTCACCAGGGCGTTGCGGAAACGTCCTCAGCCGGCGCCATGACCGGCGAACGCGCGGACGTGTCGGACGACGCCGTTGCTGATGACCGTGATCTGCCGCCGGCCCGCGATGCCGGTGTAGGGGCAGCCGTCGGGCCCCTCCCGCAGCGTCGCGGACTCGTCGCCCGGCTCGATCCACAGCAGCTTGGCCGAGCGGAGCCACGGGACCAGGTCGAAATCGTAGTGCGCAACGGAAGGACGTGCCTGGTCCCACCCGACCCACTCGCCGTCCTCGTGAACCGGGTAGGTGTTGGTGCCCCACAGGTTGACCAGAGCGACGTCCTCGGGTGGTGTGCCGAAGTAGCTGAGCGCCCAGCCGGTGTGCCCGCCGACCGGCACCTCGGCGATCACCGCCCGCACGCCGTCGCCCCTGAGGATGCGTGGCACCACGAACGGCGCGTCGGGACCGGGGACGACGGCGAACGCCGGGTGCTCGACCGGCTCGGCGAGCCGCATCGCGCCCGTCATCGCGATCCAGGTCGGTGGCAGTGACTGCGGCACGCGTCGTACCGGCGCGAGGTAGTCCCAGAACCAGGAGTCCAGCCCCATGGTGTCGATCGGCCACCGGACCAGCGCCCGGGTGTGCGGGCAGCGGGCGACCGTCACGTCGGGCAGCAGTTCGCGGTAGCGCCTGTTGATGTCGTGGACGCGGTCGAACAGGGCGAACGCCTCCGTCATCCGGTCGGCGTCGCGCAGCGCCTTCGCCTGCTCGTGCGACCGCGTGCCCTCGGCCATCAGCCGTCGTCGTTCGTCGGCGGTCAATCCCCACCTCCTACAGCGGTGTCTCGGCGCGGACGTAGCGTGGCGGTTGGCCCGGCGCGAACCGCACCAGGCCCTCGTTGCCGTCCCGCTTGTGCTGTGCCACCAGGTTGTCCCGCATCCGCCGGTCCTTCAGCGGTTTGGGCTTCCAGTACACGACCGCGCCGTGCATCACGCCGAACTCGTCCCTCTTCATGTCTTCGACGAGTGCGAGGTACTGATCCTCGGGGAGGTGGGAGCCGTCCGTCCGGCGGATGTCGTACATGTCGTGGTCGCCGGCGACCGGCTGGCGGACCAGGTGCTTGTCGTAGCCGTAGACCACATAGCCGGTCACCTCGAAACGGCCCAGCGGAGCCGGCCTCCGCGCGAGTTTCCGCATCGTGCCGCCGTAGGTCCTGCGTTCCTCGACCCGCATGCGGTACCGGTCCTGCCCCGCCTTGATCTCCGCCTTCGACAGCCCCCGCCTGCGGGGCAGCGGCACGGCGTTGACGAAGAACCCTACCTTGCCCTTCTTCTCCGGCTCGACGCTGAGGTACGTGTCCGCCGTGTTGATCGTCTTCGCCTTGACATCCTCCGGCTTGTAGAGGGCACCGCGTTCCAGGTGCGGCACCGAGTCCTTGTTCGTCGGCCGGACGTCGATCACCAGCCGGCGGTCGTCGGCGTAGTGCTGGAAGGC
>NZ_JBJMIE010000662.1:0-16896 GCF_045807065.1 Actinophytocola sp.
AGCCGGGTGGAGTGACACCGGAGCGCGGCCGAGGAGCCAGCCACCGACTGACCGAGGAGCAGGGCTCGGGAGCGAGGAACGAGCGTCGAGCGCTGCGACGGGGGAAGGAGGTGGCTGAGCGGGTGAGCGGAGCGACCAGTTCGGCGCAGCACCGGCGCGGCCCCGGGTTGCGCGCCAGGATCACGTTGCTGGCCACCGGCCTGGTGGCGATCGCCGCGGCACTGCTGCTGTGGCTCGGCTGGATGCTCGCCGGCGACTCGGTCGTCAGCCCGTCCCTGCCGCCCGGCACGACCGTCAACGTCGAGGGCACGCTCGTGCAGGCCGGCCAGCTCACCGAGGTGCTGCGGGACAACGCCCGCTTCCGCGTGCTGATCGCGGGTTCGGTCGCGTTCGTCTGCGTGGTCTTCGCGACCGCGCTGCTGGCGTGGACGTTCACCGGCCGCGTCCTCAAGCCGCTGCGGGACGTCACGGGTACCGCGCGCCGCCTGTCCGCGGAGTCGCTGGGGGAGCGAATCGCGCTGCGTGGTCCCCGCGACGAGGTGGCCGAGCTGGCCGACACGTTCGACGCCATGCTCGACCGGCTGCAGGCCACGTTCTCCGCACAGCGCCAGTTCGTCGCCAACGCCTCCCACGAGCTGCGCACGCCCCTGTCCGTCATCCGCACCGAGCTGGACGTGACGCTCGCCGACCCGAAGGCCGACGCCGACGAGCTGCGCCGCATGGCGGATGTCGTCCGCACGGCGGCCATGCGCGCCAACCAGCTCGTCGACGCGCTGCTGCTGCTCGCCCGCACCGACGGCATGGGCATCGGCCTGGTCGAGCGGGTCGACCTGGCCACCGTGGTCGGCAGCGCGTGGCAGGCCGCCCGGGTCGAGGCCGAGCAGCGGCGGCTGCGAGCCACCTTCACGTGCGTGCCCGCCCCGGTCCACGGCGACCCGGCGCTGCTGGAACGGGTGGCCGGCAACCTGCTGGAGAACGGCGTGCGGCACAACGTGGACGGCGGTTGGCTGGACGTGCGCACCAGCGTGCGGCCCGGCTGGTCGACGCTGCAGGTGTCCTCGTCCGGCCCGCCGGTGGACCCCGAACGCGTGGAGGAGCTGTTCGAGTCGTTCCGCCGCGGCGGCGTGCACCGCACCGCCCACACGGGCACGGGCCTGGGCCTGTCGATCGTCCGCGCGGTCGTCCGCGCACACGGCGGCACGGTGGGCGCGGAGGCCGTCAACGGCGGCGGCCTGACGGTGACCGTGCACCTACCAGCCGTTCACTGAGCCCCGCGGGAGGCGGTCATCTCATGCCGAGCCGCTCCATGAGACCGATCGCGTCGAACGGCGCCCGCACCTTGATGTCGTTGTCGAAGTACGCGTAGACGTCGAAGCCCGCCGCCATCCAGCCACGCAGCCGTTCGGCCCACGTGTCGAGCTCCTCGTCGCTGTAGCCGCTGGTGTACAACTCGGTCTCACCGTGCAGACGCACGTAGGCGAAGTCCGCCGTCACGTCCTCCAGGTAGGGCCAGTCGGCAGCCGCGGAGGCCGCCACGAGCCCGATGCCGTTCGCCCGCAACAGATCGGCCAACGTGGGGTCGACGAAGCTGGCGTGCCGGACCTCCAACACGTGCCGCAGGGGCCGGTGCGCGTCCGCTTCCGTGAGCGCCCGCCCTTCCAGACGTTCGTCGTGCTTCCCGGCCAGCACGGCCGCCGCAGTGGTGTCCCGAGGCAGAAGATCGAAGAAGTCAACAAGAAGCTCGGGGTCGAACGGCAAAGTGGGCGGCAGCTGCCAGAGGAACGGCCCGAGCTTGTCACCCAACGCCAACACACCACTCGCGAAGAAGTTCGCCAACGGCGTCTCGACGTCCCGCAGCCGCCGCATATGGGTGATGAACCGCCCACCCTTGACGGCGAACACGAACCCCGGCGGCGTCTCGTCGCGCCAACGCCGGTAGTACTCGGGCCGCTGCAACGAGTAGAACGACCCATTGATCTCGGCGGAGTTCACCTGCCGCGAGATGTACTCCAGCTCCCGCCGCTGCGGCAGTCCTTTCGGGTAGAACTCACCACGCCAGGGCGGGTAGCGCCACCCAGAGGTGCCGATCCATGCCTTGCCGCGCATCCACCAATGATCGCAAGCCAGACGCCAGGCCGCTGATTGATGATGGCGAGAGGGGATCCAGGCAACGTGGCAAAGGCGACGGAGCCGGACCAGGCCCCCGTGGCCAGAGTGGCGAAGGCGACCCGAACCCGATGGCCGAGGCGCCGAAAGCGACCCAAGCCATCGCCAAGCTGACGGAGGCGACCCAGGCCCTGTGGCCAGAGTGGCGGAGGCGACCGAAGCCCCGTGCCCAAGGTGACGGAGCCGGACCCAGCTCTGTGGCCAAAGTGGCGAAACAGATCTCCCCGCTAGGTGGTTCGGTGGTGGTGGCGGGGGCAGGGCAGGCAGGCGCCAGCCTGCCCCCGGAGGGGTCTGCCCAGGGCGGCGGAGGCTCGCGGGTCAAGGGTGACGGCCGCCAGGCCGTCATCGGGCGAAGCCCGACGCCGAAGGCGCCCTTGAGGCGTGAGTCGCCGCCCGTACAATCCCGCCGCCACCACCGAACACCGAGGACGCAGCGCGCACCACCAAACCCACCAAACACCCGGAACCGGCAACCCTAAGCCTGAACCTCACTCAAAGCCTGAACCAAAGCATCAGCAGTCAACTCGATCTGCCACTCCCGAGCCCCACCGTCCCGCAACGCGGCCCTCATCTCCTCCACCGACAACTCAGCTGGCGGCCGCCAACAGGTACGCCGCACCAGATCCGGCTGCAGGAGATTCTCGACCGGCAACCGATTCGCCTCGGCGATCCCGTTCAACACCACGCGAACAGCCGACAACCGAGCGGCAGCGGCCGGATCCCGGTCTCCCCAGCGGTTCGCCGGCGGTGGTCCGTCGTGCGGTGGTGAGGGGTCGGGCAACTCACTCTTGGGCAGCCGGGCCGAGGTCCGCAACGCCCGCATCCAGACGTCGACGATCCGCCGCTGCGCCCGGCCCCGGAACACCGGCAGCGCCAACAGCTCGTCCTCGGTAGCCGGTGACGCGACCGCGGCCTGGACGATCGACGAGTCCGGCAACACCCGCCCCGGCGCGATGTCGCGCTGCCGAGCCAAGGCGTCCCGGGCCTCCCACAGGGCACGCACGGCCGCGAGCCCTCGCGGCGAGCGCACCCGGTGGATGCCGGAGGTCCGCCGCCACGGCTCCGCGCGCGGCGGTGCGGGTGGCGCGACGCGGAGAGCCTCGAACTCCTCCAGCGCCCACTCGAGCTTGCCCTGCTTGGTCAGCTCCTCCTCCAGCGCGTCACGCAGGGGAACGAGCAGTTCGACGTCCAGGGCGGCGTAGTCCAGCCAGTCCTGCGGCAGCGGCCGGCGCGACCAGTCGGCGGCGCCGTGCCCCTTCTCCAGGTGGTACCCGAGTAGCAACTCGACGAGGGTGCCGAGCGCCACCCGCTCGAACCCGGCGAGCCGGCCGGCCAGCTCCGTGTCGAACAGCCGCGCGGGGTGCAGGCCCAGCTCGGCGAGACAGGGCAGGTCCTGTGAGGCCGCGTGCAGCACCCACTCGGTGTCCGCGAGGGCCTCGATCAGCGGCGCGATGCGATCGTCCAGCGCGACCGGGTCGATGAGGAACGTGCCCGCGCCTTCTCTGCGCACCTGCACGAGGTAGGCGCGCTGCGAGTACCGGTAGCCGGAGGCTCTCTCGGTGTCCAGCGCCACCGGTCCGCGGCCAGCGGCCAGCGCGTCGGCGGCCTCGCGCAGCGCCTGATGCGTCTCCACGACGTCCGGTGTGCCTTCCGCTGGTTGCGTCAGCAGCACCGGATCCGGCCGTGCCCCCTCGTCTGTTCCCGTCCCCGTGTCACCCACGGCGGATGACCTTACGTCACGGGTGCAACAGAAGCGCAGGCAGCGACCTGTTTGTAACTGTGAGTCGCCGCTGCGGCCGGGTCCGCGAATGCCCTCGCGGGCCCGGCCACCACGGTCTAACTCAGCGGATCACGCCGGCCCGCATGGCCAGCGCGACCATTTGTGCCCGGTCGCCGGTGCCCAACTTCCTGCCGATCCGCGAGAGATGGGACTTCACCGTCAGAGCTGACAGGTTGAGTCCCTCGCCGATCTCCTTGTTGGACTGCCCGTCCGCGACGAGCTGCAGCACCTCCACCTCGCGAGCGGAAAGCTCACGCGGCGTGTTGTCGGTGCCGGGGACCCGCGTGCCCGTCGCGAGGATCGGCGCGACACTCGGGTCGGCGTATACGCCGCCCTCGAGCACACGTCGAACCCCGTCGGTCACGACCACCGGCGAGGCCGACTTCAGCAGATAGGCCTGAGCCCCTGCCTGGAAGGCCGAACGCACGGCGTACGGGTCGTCGGACGAAGCCAGCACCACGATGCGTGGCCAACCATGGCCGCGCAGCTCGGTGACAAGCTCGATCCCGCTGCCGTCCGGCAGACCGAGGTCGAGGATCGCGAGATCGCACGGGCCGGTGGCCAGTGCTCGCGCCCTCGCTTCGGCCACCGTGGCAGCCTCGTGGACGGTGCCGGCGCCCATCTGGGTCAACCGGGCAGCTATCGCCTCCCTTAGTAACGGATGGTCATCGACCACCAGTACTGAGAACAGCTCCTCCCGCGGGTGCGGGACCATGTTCGCCGGCAGAACACCGGCTGGCGTGGTACGAGCGGCCTGACCTAAGCCGACGGCAGCCACGTCACTACCTCCCTGGAGTCGGTCGTGCCCCCCGACCTACACCGGGACCTTCGGCCAAACAGCCGCGCCGCCATTGGACCGAAAGTGGTGTCGACGTCCGCAGCCTAGCCCCCCAAGCGGGTTAGCGGGATGATCAATTCGTTATCTATCCAATCGAGACGTCACACCGACGGGAACTTGTAACACGATCGGGTGATGTCTGGCCGGTGACGTAACGTCTATGGGTCCGAACTCGATGAAACGGAGTCGCGGTAGTGCAGAACCCGTCCTTCGAACGCGCTCGAGCGTTGCTGAAGTCCACTCCCCTGGTCGATGGACACAACGACCTCCCATGGGCGTTGCGCTCTCTTCCAGAGGTTGACGAGACCCGTTCGGCGGCGTTCGAGGTAGATCTGACGCAACCGCAGCCGCGGTTGCACACGGACTTCCCTCGCTTGCGCGCCGGCGGCCTCGGAATGCAGTTCTGGTCCGTTTACGTTCCGTGTCGGTTGCCGGGTGACGCCGCCGTCACCGCGGTCATTCAGCAGGCGGAGCTGGTACACACTCTGGCCGCCCAGTATCCGTCGCAACTGCGAATCGTCGGCACGGCCGCCGAGGCCCGCGCGGCCTTCGCCGACGGCCGGATCGCGTCGATGCTCGGCGCCGAGGGCGGGCACTCCATCAACGAGTCGCTGGGCGTGCTCCGGGCCCTGTACCGGCTGGGCGTGCGGTACATGACGCTCACGCACAACGACAACACCCCGTGGGCGGACTCCGCGACCGACGAGCCGGCGGCCGGCGGCCTGACCGACTTCGGCCGCGAGGTCGTCCGCGAGATGAACCGGATCGGCATGCTCGTGGACCTGTCCCACGTGGCGGCGACGACCATGCGGGACGCCCTGGACGTCGCCGAGGTCCCGGTGATCTTCAGCCACTCGTCGTGCCGGGCCGTCGCCGACCACCCGCGCAACGTGCCGGACGACGTGCTCGCCCGCCTGCCGGAGAACGGCGGCGTCTGCATGATCACCTTCGTGCCGTCGTTCGTGTCGTCGGCGGCGGTCGAGTGGGACCGGCAGCTGAGGGAGGCCATGGCGGCCGCCGGCCTCAAGCACTCGGACCTGACCGCCCGTCACGAGTTTGCCGGCACGTGGGACGGGCCGCCACGGCCGAAGGCGGACCTCGCCGACGTCGTCGCGCACGTGGAGCACGCCCGCGAGGTCGCCGGCATCGACCACATCGGCATCGGCGGCGACTACGACGGCGTCGACGAGCTGCCGGCCGGCCTCGAGGACGTGAGCGGCTACCCGAACCTCTTCGCGGCCCTCCTCGACCGCGGTTGGTCCGAGGAGGACTGCGCCAAACTCGCCGGCGAGAACGTCCTGCGCGTGCTCTCGGCGGCGGAGGCCTACGCGGCCGAGCGCTGAACCGACCCGTGCCGTCGTGCTCTCGCCGCCGGGAGCGCGATCGGCTCGGTCGTCAACCAGGTCATCGGCCAAATCACCGGCCAGGTCGCCGTCAGCGGTCGAACCGGCCGGCTCTCGTCGCGCGCAGCAGGGCGTCGAGGTCTGCCCGGATGGCCGGCGCCCCGGGGTTCTTGCTGTCCCGGACCGCGACCGCGCCGACCGGCACGACGAACGCCACCTCGACGCACTCCGCGCCGCTGCTGCTGAAGCTCGACTTCCGCCACCTGAACGCGGGACCAGGGTTCACGGCCGATCTCCCGTCGCTTGCTGTCGTGAGAGTCGACACTCTAGTTGCAACTTGCAGAATGCGCTTTGCAGATGAACGGTCAGGAGCCTTGTCGCTGGCTGAACAGCGTCACGCCCACCGGCGGGAGGCCGACGACGCTGGCCATCACGTCGAAGAAGGCCTCACCGTGCGGGGCCAGGTTGGCGTCCACCGGGGTCCACGAGGCGCGCAGCTCCAGGTCGTCGGTTCGCTCCGGGCCGACGATGTCGCCGAAACGGGCCGAGGACGTGTCGGTCACCGTGCCGCCCAGCGCGCGGTACTCGGCGCCGGTGGCGGCCAGGGCGTCCGTCAGCCAGGACCAGCCGACGGCCGGCAGGAGCGGGTCCGCCGCCAGCTCGGCGTCGACCTCGGCCCTGACGTAGGCCACGACGCGGAGCACGCCGTCCCAGGCCTCCTGGCCGTCCGGGTCGTGCAACAGGATGAGCCGCCCGGTGGCGAGCTCGTCCGCCGGGCCGTTGATCTCCGCGGTGAACGCGTACGCCCACGGCGCGAGGCGTTGTGGAGCGCGAACCACGCCGAGCTGCAACTCGGGCCTGGGCCGCAGTCCCTTGAGGGCGGCGACAGCCTGAGTGAACAGCTCGGGCGCTCCCGACGTACTGGTCACGACTCGTAACTGTAGGACCACCCGAGTCAGTGAGCAGGCACGGCGCGCCGGAGTGGATACCGAGATTTGCACACCGTCAGTTGATCAACGCGGACCCGTGGGCCGACCTGGTCGTGCGCGTGGGACGCTGGTACGCGTGAGTCCTGACATCGCCGCGGTTCGGACCGCGCCCTTCCTCGCGGCCGCCGCCGGTGAGACGCCGAGCCGCACACCGGTCTGGTTCATGCGGCAGGCGGGCCGCTCGCTGCCCGAGTACCGCGAGCTCCGCGCGAGCGTGCCGATGCTCGAGGCGTGCTTCGACCCGGAGATGGTCTGCGAGATCACGCTGCAGCCCGTCCGCCGGCACGGCGTCGACGCGGCGATCCTGTTCAGCGACATCGTGGTGCCGCTGGTCGCGGCCGGCATCGGGGTGGACATCGTACCGGGCACCGGTCCGGTGGTCGCGGAGCCGGTGCGGACGGCCGCGCAGGTCGCCGCGCTGCCGTCCGACGCCACCGAGCGCCTGCGGCCCGTGGCCCGCGCGATCGGCATGCTCCGCGACGAGCTGGGTGCCACGCCCCTGATCGGGTTCGCCGGCGCGCCGTTCACGCTCGCGTCGTACCTCATCGAGGGCGGCCCGAGCCGGCACCACGAGCGCACCAAGGCGCTCATGCACTCGGACAAGCAGACCTGGCACGCGCTCCTGGACAAGCTGGCCGGCATCACGCGCGGGTTCCTCAAGCTGCAGATCGAGGCCGGCGTGCAGGCGGTGCAGCTGTTCGACTCGTGGGCGGGCGCGCTGTCCGAGCGGGACTACCGCGAGCTGGTGCTCCCGCACTCGGCCGCGGTGTTGCGCTCCCTCGCGGACGCCCGTGTGCCCCGGATCCACTTCGGCGTCGGCACCAGCGAGCTGCTGCCGGCCATGCGCGAGGCCGGCGCGGACGTCGTCGGCGTCGACTGGCGGCTGCCGCTCGACGAGGCCGCGCGCCGGCTGACGGTGGCCGGGGAGCCGAACCCGGTCGTGCAGGGGAACCTGGACCCCGCGTTGCTGCTCGCCGACTTCGCCGTGGTCGAGGCCGAGGTCCGGCGCATCCACGCGGAGGGCAGGGCGGCGGGCGGACACATCTTCAACCTCGGCCACGGCGTGCTCCCGGAGACCGATCCGGACGTGCTGACCCGCGTGGTCGAGCTGGTGCACAGCCTCGAACCGTGAGCCACGTGCTGATCGTCGGCGGCGGCGTGTCCGGCCTGGTCGCCGCGTACCGACTGCGGCAGCTGCTCGGGCCGGACGCACGCCTGACGGTGCTGGAGCAGTCCGACCGGCTGGGCGGCAAGCTCCGCACCCTCGACCTGGACGGCGTGCCGACGGACGTGGGCGCCGAGGCGTTCGTCCTGCGTGACCCCGCCGCGGCGGACCTGGTGGCCGAGCTGGGCCTGCCCGTGGTCCACCCCGAGCGGTCCGCGGCCACGATCCGCGCCGCCGGCGCGACGGTCGCCCTGCCGCGCCGGACGTTCCTGGGCGTGCCGGCCGGTCCGGACGCGGTGCGGGACGTGCTGTCGCCGGCGGGGGTCGAGGGGGTGGCGCGCGAGTCCTCCCTCCCGCCGCTGCGGCTGGCCCAGGACGAGGACGTGTCGGTCGGTGAGCTGCTGACCGAGCGGATGGGCCGCGAGGTGGTCGACCACCTGGTGGAGCCGCTGCTGGCGGGCGTGTACGCGGGCCGGGCGGACCTCCTGGGCCTGCGCGCGACCATGCCGGCGCTGGTGCGGGCCCTGGACGAGACGGGCTCGCTGACCGCGGCGGCCGACCGCCTGCTGCCGCCACCCACCGGCGGTCTCCCGAGGCCGGTCTTCGGCGCGCTGCCGGGCGGGATGCGGGTGCTGGTGGCGGAGCTGGCCCGCCGGTCCCGCGCCGACATCCGCCTGGACACCACCGTCCGCCGGCTGGAGTGCCGTGAGAGCCGCGTTCACGACACCCAACGTCCCGAAAGCGCCTGCCACGGCAGGTGGCGGGTCGAGGTGGGCTCGGCGCCGCGGCCGGAGTTCCTCGATGCGGACGCCGTCGTGCTGGCCGTACCGCCGCCAGCGGCGCGGAAGCTGCTCGACGGGGTCGCGCCGGCGGCCTCCGCCGCCTACGGGCGCGTCGCCGTGGGGTCCATGGCCGTGGTCTCCATGGTCCTGCCCGGCGACGTCACGCTCCCCGAGTCCAGCGGTGTCCTGCTCGCCGTGGGGGAGCGGCACCGCGACGGCACCCCGTTCACCGCGAAGGCCTTCACCTACACCAGCCGCAAGTGGGGTGGCGACCGGACGCGGCTGCGGGCGTCCGTCGGCCGGGTGGGCGAGGAGCAGACCCTCCAGCGGGACGAGGACGCCCTCCTCGCCGACGTCCTGGCCGACCTCGCCGAGCTGTCCGGCGTGCGCGCCGAACCGGTCGCCTGGGCCGTCACCAAGTGGGGCGGCGGGCTGCCGCAGTACGGCGTCGGGCACGCGGCGGCGGTCGGGGAGATCGAGCGGGGGGTCGCGGCGGTACCCGGGCTCGCGGTCGCGGGTGCGGTGTTCCGGGGCGTCGGCATCCCCGCCTGTGTGCGGACCGCCACCGCCGCCGCGGTGGGGCTGGGCGCCGAGCTGATGGCAGTATGAAGTCATGTCCCGCCTGAACTTCACCGAGCTCAACGACACCATCCGGTACACCATGTGGTCGGTGTTCCGCGCGGAACCCGGCCGCCTGCCCGACGACCGGGGCTCGGCCGCCACCGAGGCGCAGGAGTACCTCGACGGCCTGGAGACCAAGGGTGTCGAGGTCCGCGGGGTGTACGACGTCGCGGGGCTGCGGGCCGACGCCGACTACCTGATCTGGTGGCACGCCGAGGAGATCGAGCAGGTGCAGGCCGCGTACGCCGGCTTCCGCCGCACCGCGGTCGGCCGCGCGTCCACTCCGGTGTGGAGCCAGGTCGCGCTGCACCGCCCGGCCGAGTTCAACAAGAGTCACATCCCGGCGTTCCTGGCCGGCGAGCCGGCGCGGAAGTACGTGTCCGTGTACCCGTTCGTGCGCTCCTACGAGTGGTACCTGCTCCCCGACGAGGAGCGCCGGCACATGCTGGCCGAGCACGGCAAGATGGCCCGCGACTACCCGGACGTGCGCGCCAACACGGTCGCCTCGTTCTCCCTCGGCGACTACGAGTGGATCCTGGCCTTCGAGGCGGACGAGCTGCACCGGATCGTCGACCTCATGCGCCACCTGCGGGGCAGCACCGCGCGCCGGCACGTGCGCGAGGAGGTCCCGTTCTACACGGGCACGCGGGTCGCCCCGGCCGAGCTGGTCGCGAGCCTGCCGTAGCCGAGCGAGCCTGCGGAGCGAACCATGGGCAGTGAGCGGCGTGCGGGGTCCTTCCCCGGCCCCTACAAGGTGCCGCAGCTGGCCGCGACGTGCGTGGCGTTCACCACCGCCGCCGCGCACGAGCTGCTGGCCCTGCGCGGTGGCACGGTGCCGGAGTCGGTGGCCGTCCACGGCGGACACGCGGCGGAGGCGTTCCGCAGCGAGCGGCACACCCGTGTCGTGGGCGAGGAACCCCAACCGCTGTGGGCCCCGCTCTCGGGTGACTACCAGGCCGCCGACGGCTGGGTTCGCCTGCACGCCAACTATCCCCACCACGCCGACGCGATCCGCCGGGTGTTCGGCGACGACCCGGCGTCGGGGGTCGCGCGCCACGCCGCCGTCGACGTGGAGGAGCTGGTGTTGGCCGAGGGGGGTGCCGCGGCCGCGCTGCGCACCCGCGCGGACTGGCTGACCAACGGACCCGGCGCCGCGATCCGTGCGGAACCGCTGGTGGCCGTGGAGAAGATCGCCGACGCGCCCCCGAGACCCTTCGGTCCGGCCGATGTTCCGTTGGCCGGCGTCCGAGTTCTCGATCTCACCCACGTCATCGCCGGTCCCGTCTGCAGCCGGGTCCTCGCGGCACACGGCGCCGACGTCCTCCACGTCACCCCGCCCGGCTGGCCCGTCCTCCTGGACCTGGTGCGGGACACGGACTTCGGCAAGCGCCAGTGCGTCACCGGTCTGGGCGACGAACTGCGTGTCCTCGCCGGTTCCGCCGACGTCTTCGTCCAGTCCTTCCGACCGAGTTCGTTGGCCCGCAAGGGGTTCGGCGCCGAGGAGCTCGCCGCGCGCAACCCCGGCACCATCGTCGTCAGCCTCTCCGCCTACGGCCACACCGGCCCGTGGCGCGAGCGGCGCGGCTTCGACAGCCTCGTCCAGATGTCCTCCGGCATCGCCGCGCACGGCGGCCTCGACAAGCCCCGCGCGCTCCCGGCGCAGGCGCTCGACCACGGCACGGGCTGGCTCGCCGCGCACGCGGTGATGACCGCCCTGCAGCGCCGCGCCACCGAGGGCGGCTCGTGGCACCTCAAGCTTTCCCTCGCCAGAACAGCGGAGTCCCTGCACGACATCGGCCGGGTCCCGGACGGCGAGGTGTTCGAGGTGGACCCGACGCCGTTCCTCACCGAGACCGACAGCGACTTCGGCCGCCTCACCCACCTCCGCGTCCCGAACGCGTCCGTCGAACTCGCCGGTCCCCGCAAACCCGGCCACGACACGGCGACCTGGTGGTGAAACCCATGCTGCTCGCGCACATCAGCGACCTCCACATCGGCCAGGACTACCGGGGCGACGGCGGTGTCCGCGCACTCGAACGCGCCCGCCGGGTCGTGAACTACCTCAACGGCCTGCCCGGTGACCTCGACGGCGTCCTCGTCAGCGGCGACCTCGCCGACCACGGCAGGCCCGACGAGTACGCGACCGTCCGCGAACTCCTCGCCACACTGCGGTTCCCGGTGCTCGCCTGTCCCGGTAACCACGACGACCGCACGGCCTACCGGACCACACTCCTGGGCGAGGAGGCCGGCACCGAGCCCATCAACCAGCTCCACCAGCTGGGCGGGTTCACGATCGCCATGTGCGACTCGTCCATCCCGGGCCGGAACGAGGGCCTGCTCGACGACACGACGTTGACCTGGCTCGACAAGGTCATCGCCGAGAGCGAGGACCCGGTGCTGGTGTGCTTCCACCACCCGCCGGTGCCGATGCGCCAACCGTTCATCGACAGCATCCTCCTGCGCAACCCCGAACAGCTGGCCGAGGTCCTGACCGACGAGGTCGTCGCCGTCCTCTGTGGACACGCGCACACCGCGGCCACGACGACCTACGCCGGGCGGCCACTGGTCGTGGCGCCCGGCGTGGTGTCGACGCTCGTGCTCCCGGTCGAGGGCGACCACAGCATCGACTACGGCCTACCGCCCGCGATCGCCTTCCACGTGTTCGGTACCGATGACACGGGCGGTCGCGGGCTGATCACTCACTTCCGCAGCTTGTAGGCCCGGATCACGGTCTCCGTCACCGAGTTCCCGTCCCGGTCGGTCGCGGTCGCGCGCAGGGACACCGACTCCGCGCCGGCCGGGTGCCGCAGCAACGCCACCAGGTTCAGCAGCACGTCGGCCCGCCGCCAGGTCATGCCCTCGTCGTAGGAGACCTCGACGGTGAGCGTGCGTGGCCGGTCCACCGCCCCGGTTCCGTTGTGCTGCAACCACACCGGCACCAGGAACAGCCGCCCGGCCGGCGCCGAGTCGGCGGCGTCGAGGGACGGCGTGAACCGGATCGCCGACACCGGTTGCGGCACGACGTTCTCCTCGTCGACGAACGCCGACCGGAACGTCCACGACGTCTCGACCGCCGTGCTCACGTCGAACACGTCCCGCGGCCGCGTCGTCGTGACCACGGCCCGGTACGTGCCCGGCTCGGCCGGCACCTCGGCCGACCCACCCGGTGACTGGGCGGAGGTGAGCAGCTCGTCACCGCGGTACAGCTCGAACTTCGCCGACGCCAGCAGCGACCGCCCGGCGTCGCCGGCCTTGTCGCCGTACAGCGACGGGTCCACGAACAGCTCGTTGCCCAGCCGGTACACCGAGCCGCCGGGGAACCCGTCGTCCGTCATCGTCGGCCCGAACACGCCGTAGTTGAGCTGCCGGGTGTAGGTCCGGCCGGCGCGGAAGCTCTCGAACGGCGAGGTGAGCTGCGCCTCGGTGTCCTTCTCGTGCTGCTGCGTCAGCAACGACTGCCACTTGACGCCGTCGGTCGTGAGGTGCTCGACCCGCGCGCCGGGCAGCGTGACCTCCTGCTGGACGCCGAACACGAAACCATCGCCCTCGGTGGGGAACGGGAACGACACCTTGCCGCCGGTGCGGTCCGGGCTCGGCGCGCCGAACTCGGAGGTGACGGTCGCCAGCTCCTCGTCCCGCACCGTCCTGGTGAACCCGGTCGGCATCGCGCCGTGCGGGAACCACGCCAGGCCGTAGAACGAGCCGTCCTCCGCGTACCAGTGGGTGTTGATCTTCGCGGTGAACGCCGTGCCCGGCACCGGCGCGCCGACCTGGGCGGTGGACACGAGGCCGAGGTCGTCGGTGAGGAACGCGGACGACATG
Source organism: Actinophytocola sp. (assembly GCF_045807065.1). Classification (GTDB taxonomy): domain Bacteria; phylum Actinomycetota; class Actinomycetes; order Mycobacteriales; family Pseudonocardiaceae; genus Actinophytocola. The sequence continues at coordinate 13,507 of NZ_JBJMIE010000662.1, forward strand.
CCGCCGACATCGCTCGTCATCGAGTACCCGATGTCCCCGATCGCCAGCTCCGCGGCGACCGGCGGGGTCACCTGGACCGGTTTCGCCGTGCGCGCGTCGAAGGTGACCGTGGTGTCCCTGTCCAGCACCAGGTCCGGCTCGACCATCAGGCTGTAGCGCAGGTCCTCGCCCGTGCCCGTGCGGACAGTGTCGTCGACCAGGTAGTCGCCCCTCGGCAGCCGCAGCGTGACGCTGCCGTCCTCGTCGTGGGGGAACGCGAGCGTGCCGCCGGTCAGGCCGGCGACGAGCAGGCTGTAGCCATCGGTGGCCGCGCCCGTCGTGTCGAGCGTGTCGACGGTCAGGTCGTAGCTCTCCACCTCGCGGTCGACCGCGACCGGCGTGCGCGTCACGGAGTCGCCGGCCGTCGCGACGATCGCGGTGGAGAAGTACCCGTCCGCGTCGCCGGCACCCGCGTCCGTCGTGACGTCGACCTCGGCCGTGCCGCCCGCGGGGACCGTCACGTCGTCGGCGCTCAACGAGAACATGCCGGCCGGCGCGGTGCCCTCCAGCGACAGCGCGAGCGTGACGGCCACGTCGCCGGTGTTGTGGTACGTCACCGGCTTCGTGACGGGCACGTCGTCGTCGTGCGGCCACGCGACCGTGCCGACGCTCACGCTCGCCGGCTCGCTCACCACGGCCTGCGTGATCGCGCGTGCCACGTCGATCCGGCCCGCGCCCTGCTGGAACGCGGTCAGGCCGGCGTGCGGCTTCGCGGAGCCGGACAGCAGTTCCTTCAGCTGCTGCCCGGTGAAGTCCGGGTGCTGCTGGAGGAGCAGCGCGGCGGCACCCGAGACGTGCGGGGCGGCCATGGACGTGCCGGACAGCGACGTGTAGCCGGGCTCGACCGGCGCGCCGATCGTGCCGTCGGAGTGCAGCGCGGCCACGATGTCCACACCGGGCGCGGTGACGTCCGGCTTGATCGCGCCGTCGCCGATCCGCGGGCCGCGGCTGGAGAAGTCGGCCAGGTCGTCCTCGTCGTCGACCGCGCCGACGGTGAGCGCGGCGTCCGCGCTGCCCGGCGAGCCGATCGTGCCGTCGCGGTAGGAGTTGCCGGCCGCGACCACGAACAGCGTGCCGTACTTCGCGGACAGGTTGTCGACGGCCTCTTCGAGCGGGTCGACCTCGGGTGTGTCCGTGGCGCCGAGGCTCAGGTTCGCGATGTCGGCGCCCTGCTCGACGGCCCACTCCATGCCGGCGATGATCCACGAGTCCTGACCGGAGCCGCTGTCGTCGAGCACCTTCGCGTCCAGGATGGACGCGCCGTCGGCGACACCGCGGTACTTGCCGCCGGACTTCGCGCCGGTGCCGGCGACGATCGAGGCGACGTGCGTGCCGTGGCCGAAGTGGTCGCCGTTGTCCGGCGCACCGGAGAAGTTGGCCTCGGCGATCTCCCGGTCGGCGAGGTCCGGGTGCGTCTGGTCGACGCCCGTGTCGATCACCGCGACCTTGACGCCGCTGCCGGTGTAGCCCGCGGCCCACGCGGCGGGCGCGCCGATCTGCGGGACGCTGTGGTCGAGGACCGCCGTGCGCTTGCCGTCGAGCCAGATCCTGCTGACGCCGCGCGCCGCGGTGAGCGTGCGCCAGGTCTCGCCCTTCGCGGCGTCGAACGCGTAGCCGCCGATGCTGGACAACGCCCTTCCGCCGCCCGCCATCCGCGTCGCGCTCGGTCCGGTGACGATGAGCGGGACCGTGTCGCGGCGGTCGTAGCCGAACTCGGTCAGGGTGGTGATGTCGAAGAGCCGCCGGTCGACCTGCCCGGACGCGACCGCCGGCAGCGCGTCGGTGGGGATGACGTAGAGGTGGCCGCCGGCCTTGTGGACGGAGAACCGCATCCCGTCCCGGCCGGGACCCGGCCGTACCTCGCGTGCCTCGTCGCCGGCGAAGACGACCTGGTCACCCGTGACGAGGGTGACCGTCCTGCCGGCAGGCCCCGTGGGAAACCGTGGTTCGGCGTGGACGGCGGGCGCGGTGGCGAACACCATGCCCAGCACGACCACGCCAACACCGAATCTGCGCACCTGATACCTCCAAGGCGTGCGGTAGGGCGCCCCCGATCGATTACCCGCAGCGCCCAGGCGTGTACGGACAGTTTTCCATCATTCGAACGGGTGACAATCGGCCGTTTGGTCCACACGCTGTATCGGCCCGTTGACTTCTCGTACAGGGTGGGCAACTCTATGGCTTGATCGATGCAAAAAATAAGCAAAGCCCTGCAAGTATCGATCAACGCAGTCTCAATGGAGAGGCCCCATGAAGCGCTTACTGTCGTGGGCCACGACCACGGCACTCGTCATCGGGCTAGCCGTCGCGACCGGTCCCGCCGCCCAGGCGGACAGGGCCGACCTCGCGCACGGCAAGCCGGCCACCACTTCCTCGAACGCGGCCGCGGCCGCGCGGATCACCGACGGCGATCAGACGACCTACTGGCAGAGCACCCGGTCGGGTGATCAGTGGGCGCAGGTCGACCTCGGCGCGGTCACCCGGCTCGACCGGGCCGTGCTCACGCTGCCCGCCGCCCGCACCGCCCAGCTGAGCGTCCAGACCAGTGTCGACGGCGGCGCCTTCGCCACCGCCCGCACGCTCACCCCCGGGAGCGCCACCGCCACCGTGCCGCTCGGCGAGGTCCAGGCGCGGTACGTCCGCGTCGCGTTCGCCGGCCGGGGTGAGCTGTCCGGGCTCGAGGTGTACGCGGCGCCGGTGTCGAACCGGAACCTCGTCGCCGCGGTGCAGTCCGCGTCCGCGAGCAGCAACAACGCGCCGTACAACGCGTCGAACGCCATCGACGGCAACCAGGCCAGCTACTGGGAGAGCACCAACAACGTGTTCCCGCAGTGGATCCAGGCCGACCTCGGCGCGTCGCTCGCGACCAACCGGCTCGTGCTGAAGCTGCCGGCCGGCTGGGAGGCCCGCACGCAGACGATCACGGTCCAGCAGAGCACGAACGGCTCGTCGTTCACCGACCTCGTCGCGTCCACCGGCTACCGGTTCGACCCGGCGTCCGGCAACACGGTGACGATCAACGTCAACTCGGTGACCACCCGGTACGTCCGGCTGAACATCACCGCGAACACCGGTTGGCCGGCGGGTCAGCTCGCCGAGCTCGAGGTGTACGGACCGGCCACGGGGGACACCCAGGCGCCGACCGCTCCGGGGAACCTCGCCTACACCCAGCCCGCGTCCGGCCAGATCGCGTTGAGCTGGCAGGCGTCGACGGACAACGTGGGTGTCACCGCGTACGACGTCTACGCCAACGGCGTGCTCCGCGCCAGCGTCGGCCCGGACGTGCGCACCTACACCGACAACCAGCCCGCCAGCGCGACCGTGTCGTACTTCGTGCGGGCGCGCGACGCC
>NZ_JBJMIE010000663.1:0-2491 GCF_045807065.1 Actinophytocola sp.
CCCCCACCCTCCGGCTACTTGGCCTGCGGCAACTTCACCCGCCCTTTCCGAGGCCCACGAGCCGACGGCGGCGGCACAACCGGCCCGATGTCCCCGTCCGGCGCCTCGTCCAGATCGACGATCACCGGCGCGTGGTCGCTGGGCCCGGTGCCCTTCCGGGCCTGCCGGTCGACCCAGGCCGCGGCGACCCGCCCGGACACCGACGCACTGGCCAGCACGAGGTCGATCCGCATCCCGAGATCCTGGTGGAACATGCCGGCGCGGTAGTCCCAGTACGTGAAGACCCGCTCGTCCGGCCACCGCTCCCGCACCACGTCGTGCAGCCCGAGCGCCTGCAACTCACCCAACGCCGCCCGCTCCGGCGCCGTGACGTGCGTGTGCCCGGCATAAGCGGCCGGATCGAACACGTCAGCGTCCGCGGGTGCGATGTTCATGTCGCCGCACAACATCGCGTCCCCGGGCCCGGCCTTGACGACGTCCCGCAGGGCGGCAAGCCAGGCCAGCTTGTACCTGTAATGCTCGGAGTCCGGCTCCCGCCCGTTCGGCACGTACAGCGAGTGCACCCGCACCCCACCACAGGTCGCGGCCACAGCCCGGGCCTCCGGATCGGGAAACCCGGGCGCCCCGTCCACCCCGACGACCACGTCCTCCAGCCCGACGCGCGACAGGATCGCAACCCCGTTCCACCCCGACTGCCCCGCCACCGCGAACTCGTACCCACGCTCTGCCAGTGGCTGCTCGAGCAACTCGCCGAACGCCTCGACGGTCAGCTTGGTCTCCTGCAGGCACACTACATCCGGCCGCCGCTGCTCGAGCCAGGGCAACAGTCGAGGCATGCGCTGCTTCACGGAGTTCACGTTCCAGGTGGCAACTCTCACGCCGCCGACGGTAGCCGGAACCCCCGACAATTTCATGGCGGGTACGGTCACCCGAAGCGCGCTTGGTAATCAAGCAGGTCCGCACGGCGTGGCGTTGCGAAATAGGCGATATTCTCGAGCCGCTGGAGAAGCGCGACTGGGACGACCTCGCTGACATCGGGTACGAGCACATCGGCAAGGTGCCGGTCTGGCGGCTCAACCGCCCGGTTCGTCGAACCGAGCCGTGAGCACGGACTTGTCGCCCTGGCTCTCGAAGAAGGCCTCGGCCTCCTCGTTCCGGGTCTGGTTCGCGGCCTCGAGCAGTGTCGACGTCGCCGCGATGGCCGCCGCCCGTCCCTCCTCGGACGGCAGCATCTCGGCGCGGGCCATGGCGAACTCCCACGTCCCGAGCTGGGACTCCAGCTGGCTCTGCGCAATGGTGAACAGCCGCCAGCGCCGGTACCAGTCGAAGGACACGGCGAGGCTGGTGACGGTCGTGATGATCACGCCGACGACGCCGACGAACACCCGCGCCGTCGTCGACGCCGACCACGCCGACGCGATGGGGATCAACGCACCGAGGATGATCACCACGGCCGTCGTCGACTTGTGGAGGCGGCGGGGCCAGCGCTTCTTCCGCTGGTACCAGTCGATGAGCGGCAACACCTGCCGCTCGACGAGCTCACGCAGCGGCCGCAGGTCGTCAGGCGGTGGCACGGCTGCGGAGTCTAGACCGACAGGTGGGACAACCTGCGTCAAAGCGACGCGCAGCGCTTGAATGTGCCCCATGACGACACGACGCACCGCCATCGCGGGCATGGTCACCGCGCTCCTGCTGGGTTTCACGACCGCCGGCGCCGCCGAATCCGACACGGCGAACGCCGCCGTTCCGGCTCCCACCCCCGGCGAGTCGTACAAGCGCACGGAGCTCTACTTCGGCGGGAGCCGGCCCGACGGCTCGGTGATCACGCCGGCCCAGTTCGAACTGTTCCTGGACAAGGAGGTCACCCCGGCCTTCCCCGACGGCCTCACCTGGCTCGAGGCACACGGCCAGTGGATGGGCGGCAAGGAGGACTCCTACGTCCTGATCATCCTGTACCCCTTCAGCGACAGGAAGGCCAACCGCGAGCTGGAGGAGATCCGCGGCGACTACAAGGCGCAGTTCGACCAGGAGTCAGTCCTGCGCGCGGACAGCGTCCAACGCGTGTCCTTCTAGGGCCTCGCCCAGCGTGTCGAGCCCGCGCCGCGGATCATCGTCCGCGGCGCGAAGCACGACGTGCCGCACGCCCGCGTCGAGGTACGGCGCGAGCCAGTCACGCAGCCCGCGAGCCGATCCGGCGTACATGGCCTGACGTGCGGAGACGGCCTCGAAGGGACGGCCGTACCACCGCTCGACCGTGGTTCGCAGCCGGCGCCGCGCCGCGTCCGGCGACGGGTCGAGCGCCACCGTGGCGTAGAGACCCGGGGTCACGTCCCGTCCCTCGTCCCGCACACGCCGCCAGCCCGCCGCGTACAGCTCGGGCGTCGGCGGGTACGGCAGCCACCCATCGGCCAACCGCGCGGCCGCCACGCCGGTGCCGGCCAACCAGATGGGCGGCGGGGAGGCCGGCGCCGGCGACAGGACCAGGTCGTGA
>NZ_JBJMIE010000664.1:0-4504 GCF_045807065.1 Actinophytocola sp.
CAAACTTTACCAAAAAGACTCTAATAAGATAACAAACCGCTGCCTAACGTCAGCGGCATGAGGATCGTTCCGCCGGCAGGCCCCGCCCGCGCACTCGCCGTCGCGCAGTTGACCGACTCGATCGGGCTCGGCGGTTACCTCGTGTGCTCCGCCCTCTACTTCACCCGGGTCGTGGGTCTGTCACCCACACAGGTGGGATTTGGTCTCACGGTCGGGTGGGCGGTCGCGTTCGTCGCGGCCGTGCCGCTCGGGCACCTGGCCGACCGCCGGGGCCCACGAGGGATCGCGATGTTGCTGGCGCTGTGCACAGCCGCCGCGCTCCTGCAGCTCCTGTTCGTCCGGTCGTTCGTGCCGTTCGTGCTGGTGGCGTGCCTGTACTCGAGTGCGATCTCGGGGTTGAACGCGGCACGGCAGGCGCTGCTCGCGGGCCTGGTCGCCGCCGCGGACAGGACGAAGGCACGCGCGGGCCTCGCCGCCGCGGTCAACGGCGGTATCGCGATCGGCGCCGGACTCGGCGGGCTGGCACTGCAAGTCGACACCGCGGCCGCCTACCTGGCGGTGTTCGCGGTGGACGCGGTCAGCCTCGTGGTGTCGGCGCTCGTGCTGCTGCGGCTGCCGGCGGTGGCGCCGGCAGCGGCCGGCACGAGGGGGGAGCCGAGGCTCGCGGTGCTGCGCGACCGGCCCTACGCGCTCGTGGCGCTGGTGAACATGGTCCTCCAGCTGCACATCCCCATGATCACGCTGGCGATTCCGCTGTGGATCGTCCAGCGGACGAACGCGCCGGGCTGGACGGTGTCGGCGCTGCTCGTGCTGAACACGGTGTCGATCGTGCTGTGCCAGGTGGCGGTCGCGAACCGGGTGACCGGACTGGTGAGCGCGGTCCGGCACATCCGGTACGCCGGGGTCACGCTCCTGGTCGCGTGCGCGGTGTTCGCGACGTCCGGGTTGGGCGCGCCGACCTGGCTCGCGGTGGGGATCCTCCTGGTGGCCGCGGCACTGCAGTCGGGCGCGGAGATGCTGCAGGCGAGCGGGGCGTGGGAGATCAGCTTCGGGCTGGCACCGGAGGGCCGGCACGGGCAGTACCAGGGGTTCTTCGGCTCCGGCTTCACGGTGGCGAGGATGCTCGGCCCCCTGCTGGTGACGACGCTGGTGCTGGCATGGGGCACGGCGGGGTGGCTGGTGCTCGGCGTGGTCTTCCTGCTGGCGGGGATCGCGATGGGCCCGGCCGTCCGCTGGGCCGCCCGCACCCGCCCGGCCGCCGACGAGCCGGCGGCGCTCGCGCAGGTCTAGGGCATGACGCGGCGGATGACCGTGATCGGGCCGATGTTGTCGATGTTGCTGATCTTGACGTCCTCGCCGAAGCTCGGGGCGTGCACCGCGCGGGTGCCGTCGATGGCGATGGCCACGTGGTGGACGGGCTGGTAGAAGAAGATCAGGTCGCCGGCACGCACGTTCGCGCGGGCGACCTTCCTGCCGACCGTGGCCTGCTCACGGGACACGCGCGGGAGGTTGACGCCGGCGTGGTGGAACGCGGTCTGCACGAGCCCGGAGCAGTCGTAGGAGTCCGGGCCGACCGCGCCCCACAGGTACGGCTTGCCCAGCTGCCCGAGGGCGAACTGCAGCACCGTGCCGGCGTTGCCGCCGGGGATGACGACGTCGCTGCTGTCGTAGTCCTCGATGCCGTTCAGCAGGGACCGCTGCTCGGGCGTCAGGCTGTCCAGTGCCCCGCGGACCTCGGTGATCTGCGAGTCGAGCGTGGTGCGGCGCTGCTGCACGTCGTTCGCGCTGGCCGTGACCTTCGCCTCGAGGTCCTGCGCCTCCTTGGCGGCGGCGACGGCCTTGGTCTCCGCGTTCTCGGCGGCCGCGAGCGCGGCGTCGCCCTCACGCGGGCTGTTGGTGAGGTGCGCGACCAGGCTCGCCGCCTCCAGCTTGCCCACCAGGTCGTCCGGGCTGGTGCTGGTGGCGAACGCGGACAGCGCGTCGAGGTCGCTGCGGGAGGACAGCACGTCGGCGACCCGGTCGACGTCCTGCGCGGCGGTGGCCTTGGTGCGCAGCGCGTCGGCCTTGGCCTTCGCGTCGTCGGCGGCCTTGGTCGCGGCCGCGGACGCCTGCTGCTGCGCGGTCAGCTGCTCCTGGACGGTCAGCAGCTGCTCGTTGACGAGCTCGGCCTGAGCACTCAGGTCGTAGTAGTAGGCGAGCAACCCGGCCACGGTCGTCGGCTGCGCCGAGGCCGGCGCGACCAACAACGTCGCGGTCAGCAGTACCGCGCCGCCGATGCCGGCCAGCGAAACGGGCAGTGCACGCACCCCGAGCTCCCCTCTCCGTCCTCGGACGCCGTACCCATTGTTCAACAAAGATCGCCGCCGGCGCTGCGGATCCCCTCAACCGGGTACGAACGTCTGCACGGTAGGGCATTCTGGATAACGTTAGGGTGAGTCAGGTGAGCAACCTCGCGGCCGTTTCCGACCTGCACGTCTCCTACCAGGAGAACCGCGAGCTCGTCGCGACGATCCAACCGGAGACCCCCGCCGACTGGCTACTGGTCGCCGGCGACGTCGGCGAGCGGGCCGCGGACGTCGAGTGGGCGCTGTCGCTGCTGCGCGAGCGGTTCGCGACCGTCGTGTGGGTGCCGGGCAACCACGAGTTGTGGACCATCCAGGACGACCCGGTCCAGTTGCGGGGCGTGGAGCGGTACGAGGCGCTGGTGGAGACGTGCCGGCGGATCGACGTGATCACGCCGGAGGACCCGTACCCCACGTGGAACGGGCCGGACGGGCCGGTCACCGTGGTGCCCCTGTTCCTCGGCTACGACTACACCTGGCGGCCCGAGGGCTGCTCGACCAAGGCCGAGGCGCTCGCGTACGCGCACAACACCGGCGTGGTCTGCACGGACGAGTACATGCTGCACCCCGATCCCTTCCCGACCCGGGACGACTGGTGCCGGGCGCGGGTCGCCGAGACCGAACAGCGGCTCAAGGAGTGCGACCCCGCCGTGCCGATGGTGTTCGTCAACCACTACCCGCTGGTGCGGGAGCCGACGCGGATCCTGCGGTACCCGGAGTTCGCGCAGTGGTGCGGCACCGAGCTGACGGCCGACTGGCACACGCGCTTCCCCACCGCCGCGATGGTGTACGGGCACCTGCACATCCCACGCGACACGGTGCACGACGGGGTGCCGTTCCTCGAGGTCTCGCTGGGTTACCCGCGGGAGTGGCGACCGAGGAAGAACCCGCCGCGGCTGCCGCGCCGCATCCTGCCCTAACTCGCCAGGACGCCGGCGAGGACGTCGCCGACCATCTTGCGGACGGTGGCGGCGTCCGGTCGCGGGCCCGTCCGGTCGCCGAACAGCAGGTGACCGGTGCCGACCAGCATGGGGGCGAGCCCGTCGGGTTCGGCCGCGGGCGAGACGCGACCGAGGTCGCGCTCCGCTAGGAGGTACTCGGCGATCATGATCGCGGCGTCGGTCAGCACCGGGATGCCGGCGGGCCACTGCTTGCGCAGCCGGACGCGCAGCTGCAGCCGGAAGGTGATGAGCGGGACGATCGCCACGGCGACGGACTGGAAGACCGCGGTCAGCGCGTCGGCGACGTTGTCGACGACGGTCCCGGTGCCGGCGGCCTCGCGGAGCGCGGCGGCCTGGACGTCCATCCGGTTGACGCGGTCGAGCACGAACTCGGCGAGGAACGCGTCGAAGTCGTCGAAGTGCCGGTGCATGACCCCCTTGGCGACGCCCGCCTCGTCGGTGACCGCCCGGCTGGTCAGCCCACTCGGGCCGTCCCGCAGCAGGACGCGGTCGGCGGCGTCGAAGAGCTGCTCGCGGACGTCGCGAAGGGCCACGCCAGTGGGCACGGTCGTTCCTCTCGTTGACGAGTGGGCGCTTGCCCACTTAAGGTGGGCGCATGCCCACTTTACCTTCGGAGTCTCGTCGTCCAGAAATACACCAACACCGGCAGATCGCCGAGTCCTTCGGCGAGGACGCGGCACGGTACGACCGGGCGCGGCCGCCCTACCCGGACGCCCTCGTGGCGCGGATCGTCGCCGAAACGCCGGGGCGGTCGTTCCTCAACGCCGGTTGCGGCACCGGCATCGAGGCGCGGCAGTTCCAGGCGCTCGGCGTCACGGTGCTCGGCGTCGAGCCGGACGAGCGGATGGCCGAGTTCGCACGAAGCCGCGGGCTCGAGGTCGAGGTGTCGAGGTTCGAGGACTGGGACCCGGCAGGACGCCGGTTCGACGCGGTCGTCGCCGGGACGGCCTGGCACTGGGTCGACATGGTCGCCGGCGCGGCGAAGGCGGCGCAGGTGCTGCGGCCAGGCGGGCGGCTGGCGCCGTTCTGGCACGTCTTCCAGCCGCCGCCGTCCATCGCCGAAGCCCTGGCCGAGGTGTACCAGCGAGTGGTGCCCGACTCGCCGGTGGACCTGAAGGCGATGCCGAAGCGCGCGCTGGACGGGTACCAGGTGATGTTCGACAAGGCGGCCGACGCGATACGGGCGGACGGCCGGTTCGA
>NZ_JBJMIE010000665.1:0-25623 GCF_045807065.1 Actinophytocola sp.
AGATCGAGGCCTGAGCTTTCCAGTCGAGGGCGCGTCGGCACTGCCGACGCGCCCTCACTGCGTTCAAGCACAACCGCATCAAAACCGCCCCGACCGACCGCCGCTGCGCACACCCACCCACGCAGTTACAACCGAATCTCCCGCGCCACGCTGACCTGCGAACCACCCTGGCCTACACGCCACCCGATCTTCGCGTCACCGGCCCGCGCTTACCACCCGATCTCCGCGCCACCCGGCCTCCGCGCCACCCGATCTCCACATCACCCGGCCTCCGCGCCACCCGATCTCCACATCACCCGGCCTCCGCGCCACCCGATCTCCACATCACCCGATCTCCGCGCCACCGGCCCGGGCTCCGCGTGCCGGGCTCCGGGCTCCGGGCTCCGGGCTGAGCGTCACGCTCGGCGGCGGGCCTCCGCCAGGCGCAGTACCGCCCGTTCCAGGGCGTAGCCCGCGTCCACCGCGACGCCCTTGACGTCCGCGTTGACCTCGGCCACCACCTGCATGGCCGCCACCAGGCCCGCCGGGTGCCAGCCCCGCGACTGTGCCAGCGCCTTCCGCACCTTCCAGGCCGGCATACCCAGCTCACCCGACAGCCGGTACGGGTCCGCCCGGCCCGCGCCCGCCACCTTCGCCACCGTGCGGACCGCGTCCGCCAGCGCGTCGGCCACCAGCACGTGTGGCACCCCGAGCTGCATGGCCCAGCGCAGCGTCTCCAGCGCCCCGGTCACGTCCCCGGTGACCGCCTTCTCGGCGACCGCGAAGCCCGTCACGTCCGCACGGCCGCGGTGGTAGCGGCGAATGGCCTCCACCGTGACCTGGCCGTTCGTGTCCGCCACCAGTTGGGCCGCCGCGGCGGCCAGCTCCCGCAAGTCGGAGCCGACCGAGTCGATCAGCTCGCGGACCGCGTCCGCGTCGGACCGGCCGCCGGCCTGGCGGATCTCGTTGCGGACGAACGACTCGCGGTCCTGCGGCTTGGTGATCTTGGGGCACTCGACGACCTGCGCGCCCGCCGACTTCATCGCCGCGACGAGGTCCTTGCCCGGCTTCCGGCCCCCGCCGTTGTGCAGCACGACCAGCTGGACGCTGTCGGCCGGCGCCTTCACGTACGACATGATCACCGCGGCGATGTCCTTGCCCACCTCCTGCGCGCCCTCGAGCACGATGACCCGCCGCTCGGCGAACAGGGACGGGCTGACGAGCTCGGCCAGCTCCGGCCCGGTCAGCTCGGTGGCCCTCGCGCGGGTCATCTCAGCACTCGGATCGGCGAGTCGCGCCGTGTCGACCGCGGCCTGGACCGCGCGCTCTACCAGCAGCTCCTCCTCGCCGAGCACGAGCTGCAGTGCGGGCGGGGTCACGGCGGGCGCCTTCACCCCGCCATCCTCGCATCAGCGCCGCGGACTCCCGTGACGTGGGCCGGCGCACAGCCACGCCGCACTCGTACCGGTCTCGAATGATGGACCTCACATTGGCCGAGTCACCGGGGTGTGCCGTAACGTGTCCGCCAGGACAACTTCATACCGCTCATCCAGAGGGGCAGAGGGATCGGCCCGAAGAAGCCCCGGCAACCGGCGTCAGCCACACCATTCGCGACCGCGAGAACGGCGACGACCACGGTGCCAATTCCGACCCGCACGCGGGACAGATGAGGAGATACCTCTCGATGACGATTACCGCCGACGCCGGTACCACCACGCTCGACCTCGGGCCCGCACGCGCCCTGAGCTGCCGTGAGTGTGGCCACCAGATCCCGCTCTCACCCGAGTTCGCGTGTGCCGAGTGTTTCGGCCCGCTCGAGGTCTCCTACGAGTTCGGGGACGTCACCCGGGCAGAGATCGAGGCCGGTCCCAAGTCGATCTGGCGCTACCGCAAGCTGCTGCCCGTCCCGTCCGATGTGGACACCCACCCCAACACCGAGCCCGGCCTCACCCGGCTCGTGAAGGCCGACCGGCTTGCCGCCGCACTCGGCGTGAAGTCGTTGTGGGTCAAGGACGACACCGGCAACCCGACGCACTCGTTCAAGGACCGCGTGGTCGGCGTCGCGCTCGCCGCCGCCCGCCAGCTCGGTTTCCGGGTGCTCGCCTGCCCGTCCACGGGCAACCTGGCCAACGCCGTCGCCGCGGCCGCCGCACGCGCCGGCTGGCAGTCGGTCGTGCTGATCCCGTCGTCGCTGGAGCGCGCGAAGATCCTGACCACGGCCGTGTACGACGGCGCCCTCATCGCCGTCGACGGCAACTACGACGACGTGAACCGCCTCGCCACCGAACTCGCCGCAGAGCACGAGGACTGGGCGTTCGTGAACGTCAACGTCCGCCCGTACTACGCGGAGGGCTCGAAGACCCTCGGCTTCGAGGTCGCGGAGCAGCTGGGCTGGCGCCTGCCGGACCAGGTGGTCGTGCCCGTCGCCTCCGGCTCGCAACTGACCAAGGTGGACAAGGGCTTCCGCGAGTTCGTGAGCCTCGGCCTGGTGGAGGACAAGCCGTACCGGGTGTTCGGCGCGCAGGCGACGGGCTGCTCCCCGGTCGCGGCGGCGTACAAGGCAGGCCACGACGTCGTGACCCCGGTCAAGCCGGACACCATCGCCCGCTCCCTGGCAATCGGCGCCCCCGCCGACGGCCCCTACGTGCTGGACGTGGTCCGCCGCACCAACGGTGCGGTCGAGCACGTCTCCGACGAGGAGATCGTCGAGGGCATCCGCCTCCTGGCCAGGACGGAAGGCATCTTCGCCGAGACCGCCGGCGGCGTCACCGTCGCGACGGCGAAGAAGCTCATCGAGACCGGCCAGCTGGACCCGAACGCCGAAACAGTCCTCCTCATCACCGGCGACGGCCTCAAGACGCTGGACGCCGTGCAGGACAAGGTAGGCCCGCGTGCGACGGTTCCACCGTCGGCGGATGCCGTCCGCGCCGCACTAGCCGACTGAGCAACAGGCTTCCCCGCGTGGGGATCGGCTCGAACACACCTCGACCCGATCCCCACGCGCGCCACCCACGGCTCGGCGAAGGCGTCACCAGGCATCCCACGAAGCCGCTCCGGTCACCGCACACGGCCCTCAAGCCGCGGACAGCAACCGACGCTCGAGGCCCGGGCGCCACCGACGCCGAGCCGGAGTGGCGTCCCGCGCTCCACCGCGTAGAGAGCCCGCGAGAACGACTGCTCTCCTGCGGCGATCAGCCACCGCGCCGCACCATCGGCCACGCGCCTCAGCCACCGTGGCCGATCACGCGTCCCAAGCGCGTTCCCGTGTCACACCACCTCCTCGTCACGCTCCACGTCTCACTCTCCATCACGCTCCGCGCCTTCCATCAGGCTCCACGCCCACATCGCGGTCATACGTCACCCAACCGGTCACGCGTCGCCTCACGCCTCACGCCTCACCATCACGGTCACGGTCACACATCACCGTCACACGTCACACGTCACCGACGGTCACGCGTCACCGTCGCGGTCACGTGTCACGGCGGCGACCTCGACGGTCCGCGGGTCACTGCCCGTGGCCCCGTCGCCGACGGCACGATCGCGGTGTCGCCCGCGGTGTCGGTCCGCAGCACCAGCACGCCCATCCGGGCAAGCGCTCGTAGCGTGAACGAACTGGGATGTCCATACGGATTCCCCGCCCCGACACTCACCACGGCGATCCGCGGCCGGACGGCGGCGAACAGCTCCGGCGACGTGTACCGGGAGCCGTGATGCGGCACCTTGATCACGTCGGCGGACAGGTCCACCCGCTCGTCCAGCAGCCGCGCCTGGGCGGCCAACTCCACGTCCCCGCTGAGCAACACCCGGCCGGCCGGCGTTACCGCACGCAGCACCAGCGATGCATTGTTGATCTCCGTGCCATCCGATTCAGCCGCTGGCATCACCTCCTCGTTGTCCGGCGCCAGCACGTCGATCTCCAGTCCCGGCCATGCCAGCCGCTGCCCAGCGGTCAGCTGGACCACCGGCACCTGGGCGTCCTGCGCCTCGGCCCGCACCTCCTTCCACGCCCAGCGCGGCACCCGCGCCCGGCTCACTCCGACGGCGCCGACCGCATGGTCGGCCAGCACCGCGTCCAGCCCGCCGATGTGGTCGGCGTGCAGGTGGGTCAGCACCACCAACGGCACCCGCGACACGTCCAACCGGTCGAGACACGCCGCGAGCGGCGCTACCTCCGACCCCGTGTCGACGACGACCGCACGGCCGGCCTCGCCCGTCGCCAGGACGATCGCGTCGCCCTGCCCCACGTCGCAGGCCACCATGGCCCAGCCGGCCGGCGGCCACCCCGGCGCGATCACCCGCACCGGAACCACCACGACCAGGAACCCGGCGAGCACCAGCCCGGCGAGCACCCGCAGCCGCCGGTTGCGCAACGCCAACACCAGCAGCGCCAAGCACCCAGCGAGCAGGAACCCACCCAGCCAGCCACCGGGCCACGCGATCACCGCGCCCGGCACGTCGGCACCACGCCGGGCAACGAAGATCAGCCAGTCCGCCTCTGGGCCGGCCAGCCGAACCAGCAGCTCGGCGAGCCAGGGAACCGCCGGCGAGACGACCGCCGCCAGCACCCCGAGGACGGTCGCCGGCGCGACCACGGGCGCCGCCAGCAGGTTCGCGACGATCGCCACCACGCTCACCTGCCCGGCGAACCCGGCCACGACCGGCGCGGTGACCAGGTGCGCCGCGGCCGGCACCGCGAGTGCCTCGGCGAGCCCACGTGGCACACCTCGATCGACGAGCCGTTCCGCCCAGCGGGGCGCGATCAGCACGAGCCCGCCGGTCGCGAGCACCGACAACGCGAACCCGATGCTCACCGCCATCGCGGGGTCCCACAGCACCAGCACGATCACCGCGACGCTGAGCGCCGGTAACGCCGCCCGCTGACGTCCGATCGCCAGCGCGAGCAGCCCCACCGCACCCATCACGGCGGCCCGCAGCACGCTTGGCTCCGGCCCGGCCAGCACGACGAACCCGACCAGCGAGGCCATCGCCCCGGCCGCCGCCGTCCGTGGCCCACAGCGCAGGACACGCAGCAGCAAGAGCACCGCCACACAGATCACCGCGAGGTTCGTGCCGCTCACCGCGAGCAGGTGGGCCAGCCCGGCCGTCCGGAACTCCTCGGCAACCTGTGGCGGCAGGCCATCGGTGTCGCCGACGACCAACGCGGACACCAGACCAGCTGACTCGGGGTCGAGCACGCCGGCGGCGTCCCGCAGACCTGACCGCAGGTTCTGCGCGACCCGCTGCCACACGGCCGCCTCACCCACCGCATCCGGCGGTCCGCGGACTCTCAACACCGCGACGGTGAGTTGTCCGGGTTCGGCGGGCGCCATGACGGCGGTCGCCGTGACCTGCTGTCCCGGTAGCAATGGTCGCCAACGGTCGGGCGGTCCGACCAGGATGACCGCCCCGGTCGAGCGCACTAAGCGGCCGCCTACGAGGGCCGTCACCACCCGCGCCGGCAGCACGACGGCGCGCACCCCGCTCTGCTGCCCGCCGAACCCGGCGGAGAACACCGGCTTCGCTCGTTCGGTGATCTCGACGCGGAACGTTCCCGCGGCACCCGCGTTGGCGAGCGGTCGAAGCGGATCATCGGCGGCGGCCCGCAACCGCAGCGTGCCCACGACACCGATCGACACACTGCACACGAGCAGCGACCAGGCAATCCCGAGCCACCACCACCTGGCAAGGGCAGGCCGTCCTCGTGATCGGGCCAGCATCGCGAGGCCCATGAGGGTTCCGGCCAGTCCCCCGAAGGCGGCCCACCACCAGCCCAGCAGCAGACCGGCCATCGTCGAGAGCCACACGACGAGCGCTGCCGGGACCAACCGAGCATCCGCCCGGCCGCCGGTGTCCACGCCGAGCCAACTGGTCACGGCGTCGCCTCCGCCGCGGTCAACTGCCCTGTCATCGGGCCACCACCAGGTCCTTCAGCCGCGCGAACCGGCTGGGGCCGATCCCGTCGACCTCCCGCAGTTGCGCCACGCTGTCGAACCGGCCGTGCGCGGTGCGCCAGTTCACGATCCGCTGCGCTGTCACCGGTCCGACGCCGGGCAGTGTGTCCAGCGCGGCGAGCGTCGCGGAGTTCAGGTCGACCTTGTCCGCGACGCCTGGTGGCCCCGCAGCTGCCGGGACCGGGTCGGCGCCCGGCGGCGTGGGCATGCCCACGTAGATCTGCTCGCCGTCAGCCAGGCGGCGAGCCAGGTTGAGCGCACTGAGATCCACATCCGGCACCGGTCCACCCGCCGCTCTCAACGCGTCGGCGACCCGTGCGCCCTCCGGCAGCGTCACCAACCCGGGACTCGCGACCCGGCCGACCACACTCACCACGATGGACGCCTGGGGAGTCGAGGACGCCGCGGACGCCGCCACGGGCAACACGGGCGGTGCCTCGTGCTCGACGCCGCGAGACGACATCGCCACCCAGAGCGCCACCACCACGGCCAGCACGAGAGCACCCGCCAACGCGATGGCCAGCCTGCGGTGGCCACCGGCGGAGATCTCCGGCAGCCACTCGGACACGAGCCTGCCGACCCGTCCTCGCCGCCACCACGGGTCTCGTGGCGGTGGGTCCGGGGGATCCGTGGAGACATCCACCCATTGCTGGTCGAGGGGCAGTCCCACGTCCTCTTCTCGCGGTTCGGGTGTGGCCTGGCCGATCAGGCGGGCAAGACGGTCTCGTGACCCAGCTGTTCGGTCCTGTCGGCGGTCTTGTCGTGTGCGGTCGCGCCGTGCGGTTGTTTCGATCACGGGTTCGACCTTATGCCGGCGAGGGCGTGGGGAACGGCGATCGGGCGCTGACTGTGGACAACTTGTGGGGCTGTGGACAACTAGCAGAAAAGTGCAGGTAGAGGCCCCAGAACTGTCGGTGTGGTGTGCGAAGCTGGCGGGTTAGCCGTCCGTTGGACAGATGACGACGGCGAGCATGCCGGGTCCGGTGTGCGCCCCGATCGCGCCGCCCAGTTCGGACACAACGCAGCCCGACGACGGCGAGATCCGTTCGTCCAGCCTGGTCGCGAGCTCGACCGCCCGCTCATGCGCGGCGAGGTGGTGCACGGCGAGTTCCACGGCCTCCGCGCCAGTGTCGACCGCGGCCGCCTCCGCCAGGTCCACGAGGCGCGTCACCGCTCTGGTGGTGGTGCGGACCTTCTCCAACGGCACGATGTGGCCGTCCTTCACGTGCAGCACCGGCTTGACCGCGAGCGCGGTGCCGAGGAACGCCGCCGCGGGCCCGATCCGGCCGCCTCGCCGCAGGTACTCGAGGGTCTCGACCACGAAGAACGTCCTGGTCCGCGCGGCCGCCTCGGCCGCGACCGCCTCCACCGCGGCTACGGTCGCCCCGCTTCCCGCTGCCGCCGCCGCTCGCAGCACTGCGAACCCCAGCCCCATGACGGCCGTGCGTGAGTCCACCACCCGCACCACGTCGGCACCGATCTCCCGCGCCGCGAGGCACGCCGACTCCCAGGTTCCGGACAGCTCGCGAGACAGGTGCACCGACACGATCCCGTCCGCGCCCTCGTCCAGCAGCTTCCGGTAGAGCTGGGCGAACTCCTCCGGGTTGGGCCGCGACGTCGTCACCGCCCGCCGCCCGCTCAGCGCGGCCGCGACCTCGGCCGGACCGATGTCCACACCGTCCAGTCCGGAACAGTCGTCGATCAGCACGTGGAGCGGCACGACGTGCACCGCGTGCCGGCTGGCGAAGCCATCCGGCAGGTAAGCGCTGGAATCGGTGACGACGGCGACCGGCACGGACGGGAGCCTACGTGGTCAGTTGCGGAATGACCGTCACCGCGGCTGGCGCAACAGCGCGCCGGCCTGGTCGGCGAGTGCCTCGCCCACCAGTTCGTGTGCCTCCCAGCCCCAGTGCATGCCGTCCGGGTTGCCGCGACCGGCCCGCACGTGGTCGCCCACGAGCGCGGCCAGGTCCAGCAGCGGCACGCCTGCCCGCTCACCCCAGGCACGGATGGCGGCGGTCCCGGTCGACCGACCCGTGTGGACGTAGCCGTAGGAGCTGGCCCGGTGCGGCGGCGGCAGCACCCCGACGGCGGGCAGCTCAGGTCGCAGCACCCTGATCGAGGAGAGGATGCGGTCCAGGTAGCGGACCGTGAGAGTGGGCGGCAATGCGACCGGACGGCCGTTCGTCGCCTTGGCGAGCCATGGCTGGGCGGTCAGGTAGCGGTCCCGCACCCATCGCCGCAGCGGTTCCGGCCGCAGGTAGCGAAGCCCTTCCCGCAGGTAGGTGGGTAGCGGTGACGGCAGCGTGTCCATGCTGCCGACGGCCAGCACGAGCACGTCGGCCCTGGGTAGCTGCGTCCACACTCTGGGGTCACCCGACAGCGCCCAGAACGCGTCACGCGCGGTCCAGCCGGACCGCGCGAACAACTCGGCCCGGCCGCCGAGCGCGGCGGCGGCACGGTTGGGCCAGAGCCGCTCGTCGTCGGCCGGTCGCGGGCCGTCCGGCCCCTGGAAGCTCAGCGAGTCCCCGAACACCAGCAGGGTGGTCATGTGCTGGTCAGCCGGTGATCCCCGCGTTGTACGCGATCAGCCGCCAGGCCAGGCCGCTCGAGACGCGCCGCGCAAGCACCACCCAGTGGCAGTTCCCGATGCCCCCCAGCTTCGACCACGCGGTGACCGGCAACTCCAGCAGGTGCCCGGTCAACGCCGTGATCAGGCCACCGTGCGCACACAGGATCGCGGTGTCCTCAGTGGATTCGTCGAGCTCGGCGACGACCTCGGACGCACGCGCCGCGACCTCCACCCGCGCCTCTCCACCGGGCGGTGTCCAGGACGGGTCCGTCTGCCACATCTGGCGCGCGCCCGGCCACTGCTCATCGACCTGGGGGCCCGTCATGCCCTGCCACAGGCCGAGGTGGGTCTCCCGCAACCGCTTGTCGAACCGCAGGGGCACGCGGGCGGCCTCGGTGAAGATCGTCGCCGTGTCCGTGGCCCGCTTCAGGTCCGACGCGACGACGAGGTCCGGGGAGAACCTGGCGAGAGCCGGCACCGCGAACCTGGCCTGGTTTCGCCCCACGTCGGTGAGCAGGGAGTCGAGTTGCCCCTGCATCCGGCTGGCGGCGTTGTAGTCGGTCTCGCCGTGTCGCCACAGGACGAGCCGACGGAGTGTCATGTCGTCCCGCCGTTGGTATCGGCGACCCCCGCGTCGGGGTCGAAGTCGATGCGCGGGCAGTCCTTCCACAGCCGCTCGAGGCCGTAGAAGGCACGCTCCTCTGCGTGCTGGACGTGCACGACCACGTCGACGAAGTCGAGCAGGACCCATCGGCCCTCGCGCGCGCCCTCCCGGCGCACCGGCTTGGTGCCGGCGTCACGCATCTTCTCCTCGACGTTGTCCACGATGGCGCCGACCTGCCGCTCGTTCGGTGCGGAGGCGATCACGAAGCAGTCCGTGATGACGAGCTGGTCCGAGACGTCGAGCACGATCACGTCGCTGGCCTTCTTGTCGGCTGCCGCATTAGCTGCGACCAGCGCCAACTCACGTGCGTCGTGCGTTGCGGCCACGTTACTCCTCGATCGTGCGTACTCGTATTGTTCAACCCTGGGAGAATACCCGTTCGGGTCACGCCTGCCGGTACAGATCACGCTTGGATATGTACTGGACCACACCATCCGGAACCAGGTACCAGACCGGCAGGCCGGACGCGACCCGCTCCCGGCACGCTGTCGAGGATATCGCCATCGCGGGCACGTCGATGAGGCTCACCGACCCGTTGGGCAGGTGCGCGTCGTCCAGCCGGTAGCCGGGCCTGGTCACGCCGACGAAGTGGGCCAGCGAGAACAGCTCCCCGACCTGCCGCCAGGACAGGATCTGCTCCAGCGCGTCGGCGCCGGTGATGAAGAACAGGTCCGCGTTCGGGTAGGTCTCGTGCAGGTCGTGCAGGGTGTCGACGGTGTAGGTGGTGCCGCCGCGCTCGATGTCCACCCTGCTGACGGAGAAGCGCGGGTTGGACGCGGTCGCGATCACGGTCATGAGGTAGCGGTCCTCCGCGGCGCTGACCTTGCGATCGGTCTTCTGCCAGGGCTGACCGGTCGGCACGAAGATCACCTCGTCGAGGTGGAACCGCGCCTGGACCTCGCTGGCGGCGACCAGATGTCCGTGGTGCACGGGATCGAACGTGCCGCCCATGATCCCGATCCGACGACCTGTCATAGCTGGTCAGCGTACGTGTAATGGGTTCCTGTCGCGTGTGTGGCCCACCACTTTCCCGAGCGAAAGTCCCTTTCGCTCGGCCTTCTGCTGGCCCGTTCGCCCGCCATGGGCCATCGTGGACCACGTGGACGAGCAAGCACTTCGCAACTCAGCAGAAACCCGCCTACGCGACCTGGCAGGCGAGGGCGCCGCACTACGGGAAGACCAGTGGACCGCCATCAGGGCGTTGGTCGTCGAACGCAGGCGCGCTCTTGTCGTGCAGCGCACGGGATGGGGCAAGTCAGCCGTGTACTTCCTCGCCACCGCACTGTTACGAGAGCTGGGCAACGGGCCGACGGTGATCGTCTCGCCGCTGCTCGCGTTGATGCGCAACCAGATCGAGGCGGCGGCACGAGCCGGCGTCCAGGCGGCGACCATCAACTCCGCGAACCTGGACCAGTGGCACGAGGTCGAGCAGGACGTCCTCGCCGGGCGCACCGACGTGTTGCTGGTCAGCCCGGAACGGCTCAACAACCCGGACTTCCGCGAGTCGGTCCTGCCCGAGCTGACCGCGTCGGCCGGCATGCTCGTGGTCGACGAGGCGCACTGCATCTCCGACTGGGGCCACGACTTCCGGCCGGACTACCGCAGGCTGCGCACCTTGCTGGCCGAGCTGCCGGACGGCGTGCCGGTGCTGGCCACCACGGCGACGGCCAACGACCGCGTGGTGCGGGATGTCGCGGACCAGCTCGACCTCGGGCGGCAGGACACCCTCGTGCTGCGCGGCGAGTTGGACCGGGAGAGCCTGCACCTGGGTGTGCTGGACCTGCCGAGCCCACAGGCCAGACTCGCCTGGCTCGCGGAGCATCTCGGTGAGCTGCCGGGCTCGGGCATCATCTACACGCTCACAGTGGCCTCGGCGTACGAGACGGCGTCCTTCCTGCGGGACAACGGGTTCGAGGTCGCGGCGTACTCCGGCCGGACCGAACCGGCCGAGCGCGAGCAGATCGAGCAGGACCTGCTGGCCAACCGGATCAAGGCCGTCGTGGCGACCTCGGCGCTGGGGATGGGTTTCGACAAGCCCGATCTGGGCTTCGTGATCCACCTCGGCTCACCCGCCTCGCCGATCGCGTACTACCAGCAGATCGGCCGTGCGGGTCGCGGCGTGGAGCGGGCGGAGGTGTTGCTGCTGCCGGGAACCGAGGACAAGGCCATCTGGAAGTACTTCGCGTCGCTGGCTTTTCCGTCGGAGCCCCTCGTGCGTCAGGTGGTCGACACGTTGGCCGGCGCCGGACGGCCACTGTCCACAGTGGCTCTCGAACCACGGTGCAACCTGTCGAGGTCGCGGCTCGAGATGGTGCTCAAGGTCCTGGACGTCGATGGCGCGGTGCAGCGTGTGAAGGGCGGCTGGGTCGCCACCGGCTCGGAGTGGCGCTACGACGGCGAGCGGTACCGGGGCATCGCCGAGGCGAGGCAGGCCGAGCAGCAGACCATGCTGGAGTACCAGTCGACCAGTGACTGCCGGATGGAATTCCTGTTGCGGCAGTTGGACGCCCCACACGCGGCGCCGTGTGGCCGTTGTGACAACTGTGCGGGACCGAGGTGGAGCGCCGAGGTGTCGTTGGACCGGGTGAGTCTGGCTGGCGAGCGGTTACGCCGCCCCGGCGTCGAGGTGGAGCCACGCCGTCAGTGGCCGAGCGGTATGGCGGGGCTCGACGTGCCGCTTTCCGGTCGAATCGGCGCCGACGTGGTCGCCGCGACTGGTAGGGCAGTGGGCCGTCTCACCGACGTTGGGTGGGGCAACCGTTTGCGCGAGTTGTTCTCGCCGACCGCGGCGGGGTCGGACGGACCGGTGCCCGACGACTTGTTCAACGCGTGTGTGCAGGTGTTGGCGTCGTGGGACTGGGCGGAGCGCCCGGTGGGTGTGGTGACGATCGGCTCACGTAGCCGGCCGAAGCTGATCGCCAGTCTGGGTGAACGTCTCGCCTCGGTCGGCAGGCTGACGTTTCTCGGTGAGATCGGGTCCGAGCCGTCGGGTGAGCTGCGTGCCAACAGTGCGTTACGCCTGGCTCAGGTGTGGCAGAAGCTGACCGTCGACGCTCATCTCGCGGAGCGGCTGTACGAGGTGAACGGTCCGGTTCTGCTGGTCGACGACCGCATCGACACGGGCTGGACGATGACCGTGGCCGCCAAACTCCTGCGCGACACCGGGGTGCCCGCGGTCCTGCCGTTCGCTCTGGCTACCACAACCTGACCACGTGAACCGCGAGGCCAGCCATGTAGAAGAAAGGAGATTTCCGTGAACCGCCTCTGATTCACGACTTGAGCGCTGCCTTCAGGGGTACGGCATCCCTCGCTCTGCCGGAGTCCACGCGTGCTTCGGCGGAGCGCAGAGGATGCTGGCGTAGGCGAACCAGGTCAGGAGTGGTGGCGGTGTCAGTCACTGGCCAGGTCGGCGAACGCCTTGCGCTTGAGTGGAGGCACGGCTGCGAAGACCCGTAGTGCGGCCTTGAACATCGAGCGGCCCAGCCAGTTGTTCGAGATGGTTTGCCTGGCTGTGCGGAGTGACAGGCGCACGGCGTCGAAACCGTAGGCGACCATCTGGGTTTCGTAGTCGTGGATCGCGTCGAGCAGGTCACGTTGGCCGCGTGCGGCGGCGATCAGGTTGCGGGCCAGCAGTTGTGCGTCCCTCAACGCGGTGTTCGCGCCGATGCCGCGGAACGGGGTCATGCTGTGGATCGCGTCGCCGACAACGGTGATGTTCGTTGTCGGCCACTGTTTGACTGGAATGGAGGTGCGGATCGGTAGCAGGGTCACGGTTTCCTCGGGTGTGTCCGCGACCATGCGGCGCAGGTGAGGATGCCAGCCGGCGATCTGGCTGCTGGCCAGGTCGCGCAGGCCGGCGCCGTCCAATGCGGACAGCGCGGTGTCGTCGCAGGGGTACTTGCGGCTGTTCGCGGCGTAGGCCCACATCAGGTAGCTGGAGGTGTTGTCGAAATGGAGGTCGTTGATGGGTGAGTTGTGAAGGTCAGCGCTGTGGGCGGCGGTGGACAGCAGGCTGTCGCTGAGGTCGTGTGGGGCCATGAACATCCCGCAACCCGACGGGGGCAGCACGTTGTTCGGGCCCGTTCGCATTCGCGGCGGTAGCCAGGACTTCGTCTCGTCGGTGAGGGGGAGCTTGCCCGCGATCGCTCGGATGCCGGTGTCGACGCGCTGTGCGTTGGGCAGGTACTGGTGGCGTACCCGCGAGTTGGCGCCGTCGGCGGCGACGAGTACGTCGGCGGTGGCGGTGGTGCCGTCGGTGAAGTAGCAGGTGACAGTGCCGTCGGTCGCGCGCTCGTAGCGCTCGAACTCCTTGTTCGGGTGCAGCACGTCCTCCAGGCCCGCGGACAGGACCTCGTGCAGGGTGATCCTGCTGACGGAGTGGTGCGATCGGGCCGGGTCGCGATCCTGGTCGCCGGTGCGATGCTGTTCGGCCGTGCGTTCCTGATCGCCGGTGCGTTCCTGATCGGCCGTGCGTTCCTGGTCGGCCGTGCGTTCCCGGTCGGCCGTGCGATGCTGGTCGGCGGTGCGATGCTGGTCGGCGGTGCGGTCGTCCTCGATGAGGAGCAACTCCTTCAGTTGCTCGTCGACGAAGCTGAACGCGCCTCCCGGGTGGCCGCACGTTTCCACGAACGTGTGCCACTGGTGCGGCGGCAGGCAGTCGTGTAGAGCACGGGATCCCTTGGGGTTGATGTGCACGCGATAGCCCTGCAACCGGTCTGTGTGCACGCCGCTGCGTTCGTAGACGGTCACCGGTACGCCGGCCTTGTGCAGGGCCTGCGCCAAGCACAGGCCACCGGTACCACCGCCGATGATCGCCACGCGGAACTGACTGGCCATGTCGATCCCTCCGTCGCGCCGATGGTGACAGAGCGGTAGCCATCTTTCTGGTTGACTAAGTCAAGGCTTGAGTTGGCTGGAGGAGCGAGTCGGGGTAGGTCGTGCTTGGGCTGTTCCCCGGCATGTGGATCGGCTCGCGCCAACCTGTTGCTAGCGGCGTAGCGGGACCAGATCGTCGGCGTGGACTACCTCGCGGCGGTGTTCTGGGGCCAGGTCGTGGCTTGAGCGGCCGATCAGGGTGGGGAGTTCGGTGGCGTCGAACGCCACCACTCCCCTGGCCACCACGGTGTCGCTCAGGTCGGTCAGTTCGACCACGTCGCCGGCTTCGAAGTCGCCTGCTACCGCCGTAATGCCGGCTGCCAGCAACGACCTTCGGCGGTCTACCACCGCCCGGACCGCGCCGTCGTCCAGTTTCAGTCTGCCTCGTGGGTTCGCGGCGTACGCCAGCCAGAAGCGCCTTGGGGTCAGGCGGCGGCCGCCCGTTGCGAAGGCGGTGCCCACGTCGGCCGGGCCCAGCGCTCTCGCGGCCTCGTATGCCGCGGCGAGCAGTACCGGGACGCCTGCCGCCGAGGCCAGGCGCGCCGAGGCCAGTTTGGTCGCCATGCCGCCGGTGCCCAGGTCCGAGCCCGACTCGTCGGCCTGCACGTGGGCCACGTCCTTGTGGTCGGCTACCTCCGCGATGCGTTTCGCGTCCGTGCGGCGGGGGTCTCCGTCGTAGAGGGCGTCCACGTCGGACAGGAGGACCAGGGCTTCGGCACCTACGAGGTAGGCGACCAGCGCGGCCAGGCGGTCGTTGTCGCCGAAGCGGATCTCTTCCGTGGCGACCGTGTCGTTCTCGTTGACCACCGGGACGACGCCCAGGGCGAGTAGGCGGGACAGGGTGCGTTGCGCGTTGCGGTAGTGGGAGCGGCGGACCACGTCGTCGGAGGTGAGGAGGACCTGGCCTACCCGTAGGCCGTAGCGGGCGAACGACGACACGTACGCGTGCCCCAGGACCAGTTGGCCCACGCTCGCCGAGGCCTGCTGCGTCGCCAGGTCCTTGGGGCGCCGGCCCAGGCCCAGGGGCGCCAGGCCGGACGCGATGGCGCCCGACGACACCAGCACCACCTGGCTGCCGGCGGTTCGGCGGGCGGCCAGCGCGTCGACCAGTGCGTCGAGGCGTACGGGGTCCAGGCCGCCCTCCGCGGTCGTGAGCGACGACGAGCCGATCTTCACCACGATCCGCTTGGCGGCCGCGACCTGTGACCTCGTCGCCGACAGCACGGTGGTCACTGTTGTTCTTCGGCTTCCTGCTCGTCAGGGGACGGGTCGTCCGAGGACGGGGTGCGGCGGGCGATCTTCGCGGCCTTGCGTTCGGCCGCGCCCACCCTCGTGTTGCGTTCCATTCGTGGGTCGCTGCCGCGTTGGTGCATGACCATCTCGATGCCCGCGGGGGTGGACGGCTCCCAGTCGAACGTCACGCCGCCGATGGTGACCGGGCAGCCGGGCTTGGCGCCGCGCTCGGCCAGCACCTGCTCGACACCGAGGCGGGCCAGGCGGTCGCCCAGGTAACCGACGGCCTCGTCGTTGTCGAACGCGGTCTGCCGGACCCACCGCTCGGGGCGCTCGCCCCGGATGATGAAGCCGCCTTCCTCTTCCGGGTCATCGAGCACCGTGAAGCCCGCGTCGTCGACGGCCGTCGGGTGCAGGACTATGCGGCTTGCCTCCAGGGTCGGCCGGGTCGCGCGGTCCTCCTCGACGATCTTGGCCAGGGCGTAGGACAGCTCGCGCAGGCCCTCGTGGCTGGCGGTCGAGACGGCGAAGACCGGCAGGCCACGCTTCTCGAGGTCCGGGCGGACCATCTCCGCCAGCTCGCGCGCGTCCGGCACGTCGATCTTGTTGAGGACGACCAGGCGCGGCCTCTCGGCGAGGCTGCCGCCGAGCGCGGGGGTGTACTGGGCCAGTTCCCGCTCCAGGGCGTCCAGGTCGGACATCGGGTCCCGGCCCGGCTCGAAGGTCGCGCAGTCGATGACGTGCACGAGCACCGAGCAGCGCTCGATGTGCCGCAGGAAGTCGAGGCCCAGGCCCTTGCCCTGGCTCGCGCCGGGGATGAGGCCCGGCACGTCGGCGACCGTGAAGGTGCTGCCGCCGGCGTTCACCACGCCCAGGTTCGGCACGAGCGTCGTGAACGGGTACTCGGCGATCTTCGGGCGGGCCGAGGACAGCACCGAGATGAGGGACGACTTGCCCGCGGACGGGAAGCCGACCAGGCCCACGTCGGCGACGGACCGCAGTTCGAGGATGAGGTCGACTTCCTCGCCGGGCTCGCCGAGGAGGGCGAAGCCGGGTGCCTTGCGGGCCTTCGAGGCGAGTGCGGCGTTGCCGAGGCCACCACGGCCACCGCGGGCGGCGACGAAGCGGGTGCCGTTGCCGGTGAGGTCGGCGAGCATCTCGCCGTGCTCGGTGAGCACGACCGTGCCGTCGGGCACCTTCAGCTCGAGGGACTCGCCGGCGGCGCCGTCGCGGTTGCTGCCCTGGCCCTGCTTGCCGTTGGAGGCGTGGGCGTGCGGGCGGAAGTGGAAGTCGAGCAGGGTGTGCACGCCGGAGTCGACGACCAGGACGATGTCGCCGCCGTTGCCGCCGTTGCCGCCGTCCGGGCCGCCGAGCGGCTTGAACTTCTCGCGGTGCACCGAGGCGCAGCCATTGCCACCGTTACCGGCAGCCGCGTGGATGACCACACGATCAACGAATCGGGACACCGCTGGAACCTTCCTGAAACGCAAATGAGGGACGGGCCGCTTGATCGCCGGCCCGCCCCTCGTGGGGTCTTGCTACGGTCTCGGGCTTCAGCCCTCGACCGGGACGATGCTCACGGTCTTGCGACCGCGCTTCTCGCCGAACTGGACCGCACCCGCGGCCAGGGCGAACAGCGTGTCGTCATGGCCGCGGCCGACGTTGACGCCGGGGTGGAACTTGGTGCCGCGCTGGCGGACCAGGATCTCGCCGGCGTTGACCTTCTGGCCACCGAACCGCTTGACGCCGAGGTACTGGGCGTTGGAGTCGCGTCCGTTGCGGGAGCTGGACGCACCCTTCTTGTGTGCCATTTCTGTCAGCTCCTACTTGGTCTCGATGCCGGTGACCTCGACGCGGGTCAGCTTCTGCCGGTGACCCTGCCGCTTGTGGTAGCCGGTCTTGTTCTTGAACTTGTGGATTCGGATCTTCGGGCCCTTGGTCTGGGTGACGACCTTGCCGGTCACCGAGACCCTGGCCAGCGCCTCGGCGTCGGTCGTGACGTCCTCGCCGTCGACGACGAGCAGCGCGGGGAAGGTGAACTCGGCGCCCGGCTCACCGTCGAGCTTCTCGACCTCGACGATGTCGCCAACGGCGACCTTGTACTGCTTGCCGCCGGTCTTGACGATCGCGTACATCGGACGCAACTCTCCTGCTACTCGACTGCTTCGGAAAACGCTGGGGCGACGCGGCGACCGGGTGAGATGACACCGGGCTCGCGCACGAGTCGGCCCACCGCTGCGGCGGGCCGACCTACAGGATACGTGGCTGCCGGAGGGGTGACCAACCGGGGGTCAGCCATCGTGCCTCGCCGACACCGGAGGACCCGCCGGACGGGAGGCCGCGCGCCGGGGCTGACGCCGCGGCGGCGTCACCGGAGCGGGTACCGACGGCGCCGGTGCGGACACAGACGGCGTGTCGCCCTGCGACTCTCCATGCCCACCCTGGTCGCCAGTGGACGGTTCCTGAGCCGTGGTGGAGCGATCGGCGCTGCCGTTGGTGTGCTCGTACCGACGTTCACCCGATCGGGTGAACTCCGGCGCGGTCAACTCGTCCGCCCCGGCCGGGGTGACCTGATCGGAGGTCGCTCCAGCCGGCGGTTCGCCAGCCGCGGGCGTCTCGGCAGCGGAGGAGGCGGCAGCGGAGGAGACGGAGCCGGCGGACGCACCAGTGTTCGCCGCGCCGCCGTGTGCGACACGCGAGTCAGCGGCGTGCGAGTCAGCAGTGGCCGCGGCGGAGCCGGCCGGCAGACCGGCGGCACCCGAGACCTCGCTTGCGGCGAGTGCGTCATCGGCGGCGGCAGCAGCAGCGGCCGGCACCTCGGCAGCGCCAGGCACCTCGGCACCAGGCGCTTCACCAGCGGCGGCCGGTGTTCGCGTACCGCTCGCGCGCCTGCCGGCGGTGGTGGCTGTTTCGAAGGTGGTGCCGGAGCCGGCTGGCGAACCAGCGGCACCCACGCCCTCGGCGCTGGCGTGTGACTCGATGGCCGAGCCAGTCGGCAAACCGGCGGCACCCGAGGCCTCACCAGCGGCAAGCGCATCGTCCGCGGCGGCGGCAGCGCCCGCTGGCACGCCACCGGTGCCGGCACCCGCGCCGGTGGCACCGGAACCGGCAACGCCGGCACGGGCGCCGGCGGCGCCGGCGGCGCCCGTGGCCTCGCCAGCGGCTAGCGCGTCGTCAGCGGTGGTGGCCGTGGTCTGGGGTACCTCGGCGGCCGGTGAGTCGGGAGTCTCGGCTCCGCGGTTGCGGCCGTTTCGGGACTCGCCCCGGTGGGAGCGGTCTCGGCTGCGGTGGCGGGAGGAGGTGCGCTGGGGTTCTTCGGCCTGGGTCGGCGCCGGCTCCTGGCGGCTCGACTCGTGGCGGCTCGACTCGTGGTGCGCCGACTCCTGGCGGGCTGGCTCCTGGCGGGCTGGCTCCTGGTGGGCTGGCTCCTGGTGGGCTGGCTCCTCGTGGGAGGCGCCTTCCGCCGGGGTGTCGGTGGGCTTCTGGTTGGGCTCCACGACCTTGGTGGTGGCCTTGGCTATGCCGCGGACGGCGTCCTTGGCCGCCTGGGCCGCGACGTCCTTGGCGACGTCCTTGTTGGGAGCCTTGTCCTTCTGCTCCTTGTTGTCCTTGTTGTCCTCCGCACGGCCCCGGGAGCGGCGGGTGTTGACGCGGGGCGGCTCCGTGTGGCCGTTGGTGCCGTTCGGCTTGCTCATCGGCTCGATGGTCACCAGGACGCCTCGGCCCTTGCAGTGTTCGCACGTGGTGCCGAAGGCCTCCAGCAGGCCGGTGCCGACGCGCTTGCGGGTCATCTGCACCAGGCCCAGGGATGTGACCTCTGCCACCTGATGGCGGGTGCGGTCCCTGCCGAGACACTCGGTCAGGCGCCGCAGGACCAGGTCGCGGTTCGACTCCAGCACCATGTCGATGAAGTCGATGACGATGATGCCGCCGATGTCGCGCAGGCGCAGCTGCCGCACGATCTCCTCGGCCGACTCCAGGTTGTTCCTGGTGACCGTCTCCTCGAGGTTGCCGCCCGAGCCGGTGAACTTGCCGGTGTTGACGTCGATGACCGTCATCGCCTCGGTGCGGTCGATCACCAGGTAGCCGCCGGACGGGAGCCAGACCTTGCGGTCCAGGGCCTTCAGCAGCTGCTCGTCGATGCGGTACTCGGCGAAGACGTCCGTGTTGGCGACGTGCTTGCGGACGCGGTCCGCCAGCTCGGGAGCCACGTGGCGGACGTAGGCCTCCACCGTCTCCCACGCCGTGTCGCCCTGGACGACCAGGGCCGAGAAGTCCTCGGTGAACAGGTCGCGGACGACCTTCACCAGCAGGTCCGGCTCCTCGTAGACCAGGGACGGCGCGCCGACCTTGCGGGCGCCGTTCGTGCCCTCGGTCTTGTCCTTGATGACCTGCCACTGCGCCTGCAGGCGCCGGACGTCGCGCGCCAGCTCCTCCTCGCTGATGCCCTCGGACGCGGTGCGGATGATCACGCCCGCGTCCTCCGGGACCACGCGCTTGAGCACGTCCTTCAGGCGCCTGCGCTCGTTCTCCGGCAGCTTGCGGGAGATGCCCGTGGCACCGCCGCCCGGCACGTACACCAGGAAGCGGCCCGGCAGGCTGATCTGCGTGGTCAGGCGGGCACCCTTGTGCCCGACCGGGTCCTTGGTGACCTGCACCAGCACGCTGTCACCAGTCGACAGCGCCTGCTCGATCTTGCGGGCCTTGCCCTCCAGCCCGGCGGCGTCCCAGTCCACCTCGCCGGCGTACAGGACGGCGTTGCGGCCGCGGCCGATGTCGACGAACGCGGCCTCCATCGACGGCAGCACGTTCTGCACGCGGCCCAGGTACACGTTGCCGACCAGCGAGCCCGTGCCGGACGACGTGACGAAGTGCTCCACGAGCACGCCGTCCTCCAGCACGCCCATCTGGATGCGGTCGCCGCGCTCGCGCACGACCATCGCCCGGTCGACCGCCTCGCGGCGGGCCAGGAACTCGGCCTCGGACAGGATCGGCGCCCGCCGCCGGCCGGCCTCGCGACCGTCCCGGCGGCGCTGGCGCTTGGCCTCCAGCCGGGTCGAGCCACGCACGCTGCGCACCTCGTCGCGGCCGTCGGACTCGGGCTTCTCCTTTTCCTCACGCGCCTCGCGGACGTGCACGACGGTGTTCGGCGGGTCGTCCTCGGTCGCGTTGGGAGTGCCGTCCTCGGCGTCGCCCCCGCGGCGACGGCGCCTGCGGCGACGACGGCGCGACGCGGCGTCGTCGCCGTCGGCCGGTTCCTGCTCCTCGGTCTCCTCGGGCTCGGCCTCGGCCTTGACCCGCCTGGCGGGCTTGTCCGGCCTATCCGGCTTGTCCGACTTGTCCGGTCCGTCCGACTTCTCAGCCTTGTCAGGCTTGTCGGGCTTCTCCTGCTCCTCGGCCTCGTCGCCCGCGAAATCGTCCTGACCGCCCTTGCCGCGGCCACGGCCACGACGGCCCCGACGGCGGCGTGGCCTGCCCTCGTCGGTCTCCTCGGCGAAGGACTCCTCGGCCTCGGTCTCCTCCACCTCGTCCTCGACGATCTCCGGCTCGGGAGCCGGGCGCGGCGGGCGGGGCGGGGTCGCGGTGGGCTCCGGCGGGAGGAACAGCGGGGACGCGGACGCGAACACCGGCGTCGGCGGGATCACCCGTGAGGAGGACTCGGCGGGCGCGGTGAAGCCGGGCGAGCCGGTGGCGGGTGCCTGGCGCGCGGTCTGCGGAGTGGTATGCGGCGGGGTCTGGCGGAAGCCGGGAGCCTGCACGCCGGACTGCCGCGCACCGCCGGACTGCGGCGCGGAAGCCCCTCGATCCGCGGCCTGGCCGTGGGTGGACGAAGCCCCGGCCTGTCCCGCGCTGGCGGAGGCGGACGCGGTCTCGGCCGCCTCCACCTCGGACCCGGGGTCGGGCGCGGTCACGCCCAGCGTCTCGGCCACGCGGAGTGCCAGCTCGCGGTCGATGCTCGACTGCACGCTGCGGCCGTCCGCGCCGAGCTCGGTGATGGCGGCGAGCACCTCGCGGCTGCTGCGGTTGAGCAGCTTGGCCAGCGCGTGTACCCGGATGCGGGGCGGCAGCTCCGAGAGCGCCGCGGCGATGGGTGTGGTGGGGTCCCCGCCGGCGTTACCGGCAGGGGTCGACATATCCGACATGTAGCTCCTTCACCCCCGGGCGCGACTGTAGAACCGGCGCTCATGCACCGGCACCCTCAGACGCGGCCACACAGGGGCCTCGTTGTCCAGCTCCACCGTGCTCCTTCGGTGAAGCGTGCTGCCTGTCTCCGTCGCCGTGGCGACGGGAATCCTCGCCTCTACGCCGTGGGCACCGGGCGGGAGCCCGGCGACCGCGGCAGGTCAGTCATGACGTCGCGCCGGGCGTCACCCGGACGTCGAGACCCGCGCGGCCCAGTCCGGGGCCAGCGGGTCGGACAAACTTCCGCCGTCGTCGAGCCGTCCCTGGGCCATCCGGGTCGCCTTCGCGGGCACCGGCGGTTCCAGAGCGGCGACGACGCGGAGCGCGCTCAGCACGTCGTCTGGTCGCACGGCAGGTGTCAACTGCCGGACAACCACCACGAGTATCCCACACGGGTCGGCGGGTGGTGTGGAAGGAGACGCTGTGGGGTCATCCTCGACACAACCGGTGATGATCGCGGCCCGTGCGTCGATCGTGCGCATGCCGTGTTTGGTCAGTCGCTCGACCTCGACCACCTCGGCGGCCATGACCTGGGCGAACGCCGCGCGGAGCACGTCCGGCGCCACGCCGGGCAGCTCGATGCGCCACCTGCTCGCCTCCATGCGGTCCGCGAGCGTTCCCCCGTCGGCCACCACCGCTTCCAGCAGGTCGAGGCCGGGTGGCATGGCCATGTCCAGCATCTGGACCAGTGCGTCCGGGTCCAGTTCCTCGACGACCTGGATCTCCACGTACTCGGCCTCACTCGCCACCCCTGTGGGTGATGCGCCGATCCAGGAGATCTTCGGGTGCGGGTTGAAGCCCTGGGAGTACGCCATCGGCACCTTCGCCCGGCGCAGGGCACGCTCGAACGCGCGGGCCACGTCCCGATGTGAGGTGAACCGCAGCGGGCCTCGCTTGGCGTACCGAAGCCGCAGCTTCTGCACGGCGGCGGCGGAGGGGTTCGGGCGGTCGTCGCTGGTCAGCGTTACTCCTTCTGGTGGTATCGGGCTGGTCCGGTGGTGTTCAACCGCCAATGCTGGCACGGTACCCCCAGGTCCAATTCGGGCGGTGAGCTTGTCTGGGCAGCGGCAGTCTGACTACCGTCCGGACATTGGAGTGCCGGTGGAGGAGAGCCGGCCGCCCCAACAACTGGAGGTCACCCGTGCCTCTGCTGCGCCGTATACCGGCGGCAGCGGTAAGTGCCGCGGTGCTCGCGACATCCCTGGTGACGACCGGTGCCACCGCGAGTGCCGTTGCTGTCGAGCCACCGCTCGACGCCTGCGCGGCGTCGAGCAACACAGAACTGCGCTACCTCGTCCTGTTCGCGCCCGGCACGAGCGAGCCGGGTGCCACGTCGGAGATCACGGCGGCGTGCGGATCGCCGGTCGTGTACTACCCGGAGATCGCGGTCGGGGTGGCCACGTCGACCGACGCCGGGTTCGCGGAGCGGCTGGGCCCGGACCGGGCGTTCAGCGCCGAGCGGGTGCTGCAGGACTCCGGCAGGAGCGGGGAGGCCACGGTCACCACCGACCCGGAGACCGTCGACAGCGAGAACCGGACGGCCGAGCAGTGGGACATGACCATGATCGGCGCGGACCGCGCACGGCTGGTCACGACCGGTAGCAGGGACGTGCTGGTCGGCGTCCTCGACTCGGGGATCGATCCCCACCACCCGGACCTGGCGGCCGCACTGGACCCGGCGGCGTCGGCGGGCTGCCTGTCCGGCAAGGCCGACCCGTCGCCGCAGGCGTGGGCGCCCACCGCGTCGCCCCACGGGACGCACGTCGCGGGCACGATCGCGGCGGCAGACGACGGGCGCGGCATCACCGGCGTGGCGCCCGGGGTGCGTATCGCCTCGGTGAAGGTCGTCGACGACAGCGGGTACATCCTCCCCGAGTACGCGGTGTGCGGGCTGATGTGGGCGACCGCCAACGGGATGAAGGTGACCAACAACAGCTACTTCGTCGACCCGTGGCTGATGACGTGCGACCGGGAGAGCGAGCACGTCGTGTACGAGTCGATGCGGCGGGCGGTGGACTACGCGACCTCGCACGGCGTGCTGACCGTCGCGGCCGCCACCAACGAGGGCGCGGACCTGGCCGACCCGAACGGGCGGACGGTGCGGGACCCGGGCGGGGCGAAGCGGCGGACGCTGGACTCGACCTGCAAGGTGCTGCCGGCCGGCCTGCGCGGGGTGGTGGCGGTGTCGGCCGTGGGGCGCAACGAGCTGAAGACCAGCTACAGCTCCTACGGCCTCGGCGTCATCGACGTGGCGGCGCCGGGCGGGGAGACCAAGCCCAAGGCGTACGACCCGTCGGGCGGCAAGCAGGCCGACGACGGGTGCGTGCTGTCGACGGTGCCGGGCGGGTACGAGAGCATGTGCGGGACCTCGATGGCCACGCCGCACGTGACCGGGGTGGCCGCGCTGCTCGCGTCCGAGCACCCGGAGGCGACGCCGCAGACGCTCTCGAAGATGTTGACCGAGCAGGCGGAGCCGCTGCCGTGCCCGGCGGACTACGACCTGGACGGGACCGGCGCGCAGGACGCCTACTGCACGGGGTACCAGCCGTACAACAGCTTCTACGGCCACGGCCTGGTGGACGCCGCGGCCGCGGTCGGACTGACGCGCTGACGGACGCCTCCCCCGCGCTGACCGTGAGGGAGGCGTCTTCCAGCGCTTACACCGGGGTCAGGGGAAGGAGCTTCCTGCCGGTGGGGCCGATCTCGATGTCCGTGCCCATGGCCGGGCAGACGCCGCAGTCGAAGCACGGGGTCCAGCGGCAGTCGTCCAGCTCCTGTTCGGACAGGGCGTCCTGCCAGTCGTCCCACAGCCACTGCTTGTCCAGGCCCGAGTCGAGGTGGTCCCACGGGAGGACCTCGTCCTCGGCGCGTTCCCGCGTGGTGAACCAGGCCAGGCTCACGCCCAAGGGCTCCAGCTCCGCCGCCGCGGCCGCGGTCCAGCGGTCGTAGGAGAAGTGCTCGCTCCAGCCGTCGAAGCGGCCGCCCTCGCGCCACACGCGCTCGATGACCCGGCCCACGCGGCGGTCACCCCGGGACAGCAGGCCCTCGATCAGGCTCGGCTTGCCGTCGTGGTAGCGCATGCCGATGTTGCGGCCCAGGCTCCGGTCGGAGTTCACCGCGTCGCGCAGCTTCCGCAGCCGGCTGTCCACCGTGTCCGGGTCGCACTGGGCGGCCCACTGGAACGGCGTGTGCGGCTTGGGGACGAACCCGCCGATGGAGATGGTGCAGCGGATGTCCTTGCGGCCGCTGGCCTTGCGGCCCGCCCGGATGACCTCCTGGGCCATCGCCGCGATCTGCAGGACGTCGTCGTCGGTCTCGGTCGGCAGGCCGCACATGAAGTACAGCTTCACCTGGCGCCAGCCGTTGGCGTACGCGGCGCTGACCGTCCGGATCAGGTCCTCTTCGGACACCGTCTTGTTGATCACGCGCCGAATGCGCTCGCTGCCGCCCTCCGGCGCGAACGTCAGACCCGAGCGGCGACCGTTGCGGGACAGCTCGTTGGCCAGGTCGATGTTGAACG
Source organism: Actinophytocola sp. (assembly GCF_045807065.1). GTDB lineage: Bacteria > Actinomycetota > Actinomycetes > Mycobacteriales > Pseudonocardiaceae > Actinophytocola. Next base: position 24,978 of record NZ_JBJMIE010000665.1, read on the forward strand.
CGTCGACACGGGTGGACGGCAGCGACAGGCCGGTGTTCGTGCCCTCGTACCGGTCCGCGAGGCCCTTGGTGATCTCGGCGATCTCCGAGTGGTCCGCGCTGGACAGCGACAGCAGGCCGACCTCCTCGAAGCCGGACTTCCGGATGCCGTTCTCGACCATGTCGCCGATGGTCTGGATCGACCGCTCGCGCACCGGACGGGTGATCATCCCGGCCTGGCAGAAACGGCAGCCGCGGGTGCAGCCGCGGAAGATCTCGACCGACATCCGCTCGTGCACCGACTCGGCCATCGGGACGAGCGGGGTCTTCGGGTAGGGCCACTCGTCGAGGTTCATGACCGTGTGCTTGGAGACCCGCTCCGGCACGCCGGCCCGGTTCGGCCGCACGGCCTCGATCCGCCCGTCGGGCCGGTAGCTGACGTCGTAGAACCGCGGCACGTACACGCCGCCGGACGCGGCGAGGCGGAGCAGCAGTCCGTCCCGGCCGCCGGGACGTCCCTCGGCCTTCCAGTCGCGGACCACGTCGGTGATCGCACCGACCGCCTGCTCGCCGTCGCCCAGGACGGCGGCGTCGACGAAGTCGGCGATCGGCTCCGGGTTGAACGCCGCGTGGCCGCCGGCGAGCACGACCGGGTCGTCCTCGCCGCG
>NZ_JBJMIE010000666.1:0-19179 GCF_045807065.1 Actinophytocola sp.
CTCGATGTCCGGCGGCCGCGGCACCGCCGCGCCCCCCGCTGGGGACGCCTGGGCAGCAGGGGCGTCGGCGTCGCGGCTCGGGCGCAGCCCGGCCCCGACGATGCCGCGGCTGTCGCCGGAGGTCGGCAGGAACCAGTGCAGGTGAACGGTCATGACCGCGCCGCCTCCCTGAGATCACGTACACCGGACGAGTCGACGCGGCGCCGCTTGGTCAGGGCAGGAGTCACGTCTGGCATCGCAACATCCCGCGCGTGGGCCGGTCAACGGGACGGGTGGAGCGTCCAGGGACTGAGAAGACCATCCACAGAGGACAGATGTGGCCGACGAACCGCCGGTGCGGAGGCGAGACTCGCGGGCGCCTCGCTCGCGAGGCAGGGAGCGGCGCGGTAGCGTGACCACTGAATGCGCTTACCGTAAGCGCTTACATGAGGAGTTCACTGGTGGGAGCACCCACGGTCTACGACGTCGCCGAGCGGGCGAACGTCTCCATCGCGACGGTGTCGCGGGTGTACCGCAACCCGGACTCGGTGCGGGAGCAGACCCGGGACCGGGTGCTCGCGGTGGCCAGGGAGCTGGGGTACGTGCCGAGCGGGAACGCACGCGGGCTCGCGTCGCGCCGCACGGGCGTGCTCGGCCTGTGCTTCCCGGACTACGCGGACCCCGAGATCGACCAGAGCAACGAGGTCGACGAGCAGACCCTCTACGCCGACGAGATCACCCGGGGCATGGAGCGGGCGGCGCGGCGGCGCGGGTACGCGTTGTTGATCGCCGCGTCGCTGGCGGACGGACCGCAGAGCCTGGTGGCGTCGGTCGCCGGCCGGGTGGACGGGTTCGCCGTGCTGGCGCGGACCATCGCCACCGAGGACCTCGAGCTGATGTCCCGGCGCCTGCCGGTCGTGATGATCGCCGGGCCGCGCGAGATCGACAACCTGGACCACGTCGAGGTCGCCAACCAGGACGGCGCGCGGGAGTTGACCACCCACCTGACCGACGACCACGGCCTGCGGCGGCTGGCGTTCATCGGTGGCGCGGCGGACTCCCCGGACGCCCACGCCCGGTTCCTCGGCTTCCAGGAGGCGCTGGAGAAGGCCGGCCTCCCCGTGCCGGCGGAACCCGACGTGCGCGCCGACTTCACCCAGGCGGGCGGCCGTGCGGCGGCCCGGCAGCTCGCCGAACGCGGCCCGTTGCCGCGGGCACTGGTGTTCGCGAACGACCAGATGGCGATCGGCGCGTACGGGGTGCTGGAGCGCCGCGGCGTCCGCATCCCGGAGGACGTCGCGGTGGTCGGCTTCGACGGCATCCCGCTCGGCCGGATGGTCCGCCCCAGCCTCACGACGGTGAGCCAACCGATGCGGCGGCTGGGCGAGACCGCGGTGAACCTGCTGATCGAGCGCCTGGCCGAGCCCACCCGCGAGCCGCGTTCGGTGATGCTCCCGGTCACCCAGACCCGCCGCGAGAGTTGCGGCTGCCCCTCCGCGAACTGACGGGCCGTCCTGCCGAGGCGGACCACGTTGCGTGCCACCGCCACGTTGTCGATCGAGTACCTTGCGGAGGTGGCGATCGGCGACGACGGAGTCGCTACGGTCGCCGTCGAGCTGCCCGTGCCCGGGTTCCGGTCGCTACGGCTGACCCCGAGCTGATCGACGCGAGGAGTTGCCCATGGCCGTGCCATCCTGGCTCGCCGACGCCGTGCTGTACCAGATCTACCCGCAGAGCTTCGCCGACAGCAACGGCGACGGCATCGGTGACCTCGACGGCATCGAGTCCAAACTGGACTATCTCGCGTGGCTCGGCGTCAACACGGTGTGGCTCAACCCGTGCTTCGCCTCGCCGATGCTGGACGCCGGCTACGACGTGTCCGACTACTACGCGATCGACCCGCGCTACGGCAGCCGCGACGACCTGGCCAAGCTCGTGGAATCCGCGTCCCGCAAGGGAATCCGGGTGCTGCTCGACCTGGTGGCCGGGCATACGTCCAACCAGCACGAGTGGTTCGTCCGTTCGGCCGACGACCCGGCCGACCACCGCTACATCTGGGCGGACCGCCAGGCGCCGGGTTTCCAGCCGTCACCCGGCCGGCGGCCGGGCTTCTACCTGCCCAACTTCTTCCCCGTGCAGCCCGCGCTGAACTTCGGCTACGCCAGGACGAACGAGGCCGAGCCGTGGCGGCAGCCCGTCGACGCGCCCGGCCCGCGCGAGAACCGCCAGGCGCTGCGGGACATCATGGACTACTGGCTGCGGACCGGAATCGCCGGTTTCCGCGTGGACATGGCGTCCTCGCTGGTCAAGGACGACCCCGGCAAGGAGGAGACGGCCGCGCTGTGGCGGGAGCTGCGTGGCTGGCTCGACCAGGCGCACCCCGGCGCCGCGCTGTTCAGCGAGTGGGCGCAACCGGAAGTGTCGGTGCCGGCCGGCTTCCACGCGGACTTCTTCCTGCACTTCGGCAGCAGCCAGGCATTCCGGTCGCTGTTCCACAACGGCGCGGTGCACGACCACTCGTTCCGCCCGAGGCCGTGCTACTTCGACGGTTCCGGCGCCGGCACGGTGTCGGAGTTCCTGGCGGAGTGGGCCACCGCGATGACCGTGATCGGCGACTCCGGATACATCGTGCTGCCCACGGCCAACCACGACTACCCGCGGCTCGTGGCCGGCGCACGCACGCCGGAGCAGGCCCGAACCGCGCTGGTGTTCATCCTGACCTGGCCGACCCTGCCGGCGATCTACTACGGCGACGAGATCGGCATGCAGTACCAGCCGGGCCTGCCGGACGTGGAGGGCAGCGTGCTGGGCCTGTCGTGGGCCGGCTACAACCGCGCCGGCTCGCGGACCCCGATGCAGTGGGAACGCGCCGACCCCGAGGTGACGTACCTGCCACCACACCCGTCGCCGACCCGCCCGAACGTCGCGGACCAGCAGGCCGACCCGGCGTCGACGCTGAGTCTCGTCCGGGAGCTCATCGCACTGCGCAAGGAGAACGCCGAACTGGGCACGTCCGGCACCGTGCGGATCATCAACCCGGGCTACCCGTTCGTCTACCGCCGCGGCGACCGGTTCACCGTCGCGGTGAACCCGGGCTTCGACCCGGTGGCGACGAACATCCCGATCAACGGCACCCAGGTACTCGGCCACGGTGCCGACATCCGCGACGGCGTACTCCACATGACGGGCGCGAGCTACGCCATCTACGCCGACTGACCCGGGGACCGGCCGGTGGCCCTCGGTTGCCGGCCAGGCATCGCCATCGGCAAAGTCGTCGCTGATCCGCACGAACGGACCGCTCGCCCCGCGCAGCACCCGAACGAGAACGCGGGCGGCCTCCGGCCCCCCGGAATCCAGCCTACGGTACTGCGGCGACATTCCACGGCGTCGAGCGTTGTCCTGTGGATAACCGGGGCCGCTGTGGACAACTGCCCTCCCGGCGGGCCAGGACGGCGATCTTGTCGCCTCCGCCGGGTAGAATGGCACCAAGGGCGGCCCCCGGGGAGTGGTGGGGGCTGCCCCTTGGTACAAGAGGCGCGGAAGGCGCGCGGCTAGTGGGACTCGCGGGTTGGGGGCGTGGTCGTGGCGCCGCGGAGGAAGTCCAGGTCGGCGCCCTCGTTGGCCTGTAGGACGTGGTCCGTGTACAGGCGTTGCCAGCCTCGGGTCGGGGTGGCGAACGCCGTCGCCGCGGCCTCGGCTACCGGGCGGGAGTCCAAGTCGGCCACGTCCACGTCTAGGCGGCGGTTGGGGACGTCCAGGATGATCGGGTCGCCGGTGCGGACTCGGGCCAGTGGGCCGCCCGCCGCCGCCTCCGGGGCCGCGTGGAGGACAACCGTGCCGTACGCCGTGCCGCTCATTCTGGCGTCGCTGATTCGGACCATGTCGCGGACGCCCTTGGCCAGCAGCTTCGCCGGCAGGGGGAAGTTCCCCACTTCCGGCATGCCCGGGTAGCCCTTCGGGCCGCAGCCGCGGAGGATCAGGACCGCGTCTTCGTCCACGTCGATCGTGTCGATCGACTGGTTCAGGTGTTCTATCGAGTCGAAGACCACTGCGCGGCCTCGGTGGGTCAGGAGGGCCGGGGTGGCGGCGGCCGGCTTGATCACCGCGCCCGAGGGGGCCAGGTTGCCGTGGAGCACGGCTATGCCCGCCGACTCCTGCAGGGGCGCCGAACGGGAGCGGATGACCGACTCGTCGTGAATGCGGGCGTCCGGCAGGTAGGACGTCAGTGGTTCGCCCGTGACGGTGATCGCTTCCGGGGAGAGGAGGTCCGACACCTCGCGGAGCACCGCCAGCAGGCCGCCGGCCCGGTGGAGGTCGTCCATCAGGTGCTTACCGGCCGGCTGGAGGTCCACCAGGAGGGGGACACCCGAACCGGTTCGGTCGAAGTCGTCCAGTGACAGGTCCACGCCTACCCGGCCGGCAATCGCCAGTAGGTGGACCACCGCGTTCGTGGAGCCGCCAATTGCCGCCAGTGCCACGATCGCGTTCAGGAACGACTCCCGGGTCAGCACCGTGCTCGGGCGGCGGTCCGCCGCCACCAGCGACACCGACAGGCGACCCGACTGGTGCGCCATCTCCAGCAGCCCGCTGTCCGGCGCCGGCGTGCCCGCCAGGCCCGGGATGGTCATCCCCAGCGCCTCGGTCACGCACGCCATCGTCGACGCGGTGCCCATCGTGTTGCAGTGGCCGCGGCTGCGGATCATGGACGACTCCGAGCGCATGAAGTCCGCGCGGGACAACGTGCCGGCCCGGACCTCCTCCGACAGGCGCCACACGTCCGTGCCGCAGCCCAGCGGCACGCCGCGGAAATGCCCGGTCAGCATGGGGCCGCCCGGCACGACCAGCGCCGGAAGGTCCACCGAGCACGCCGCCATCAGCAGTGCCGGGATGGTCTTGTCGCAGCCGCCCAGCAGCACCACGCCGTCGATCGGGTTGGCGCGCAGCATCTCCTCGGTCGCCATGGCGGCGAGGTTCCGGAACAGCATCGCGGTCGGTCGCAGCAGTGTCTCACCCAGTGACACGACCGGCAGGTGCAGCGGCACGCCGCCGGCCGCCCAGACACCGTCCGCGACCGACTTGGCTACCTCGGTCAAGTGAGCATTGCACGGAGTCAGGTCGGAAGCCGTATTGGCGATCGCTATGTGTGGTCGACCGTCAAACGCCTCCCTCGGCAGGCCCCGACGCATCCACGCGCGGTGGATATAGGCGTTTCGGCCGTCTCCGGCATACCACTGCTGGCTGCGGCGCTGCGACTCAGACATGATCGAACGGTACATCCGGGTGTCGCCCTTTTGGGAAGGGTGCGTATCTGACTGGACGTGGGGCACTCTTTGTTGGTAACACTCGGTTAGGAAGTTCGATGAAACCAATGAGGTTCGGCGAGCGTCCAACGAATTGTCAGAACCGCGTGCTACACATACTCCACAGGCAAACGAACACACACCGGGGATCACCATGTCGGCGCTACCAGAAGGTCTGAACCACAGAGCCCTGTCCATGCTGAGAGCAGTCGTCGCGGGGCGTGCGCAGCTGCGCTGCTCCAGCGAGCCGGACCTGTTCATCGACGGCGTGCCCTGCTGCGACCAGTACTTGGCGCACACGCTCGCACACGAGGGGCTCATCGAGCCGGCGTACCAGGGGACCGTCGGCACGCTCGTGCCCGCCGCGGTGACCGTCGCGGGAGAGGCCGCGCTGGCTCCCGCGCCAGCCGCCGCGTGACTTTCGCCTAGGCCGATTGCCAGATCAACTGGTAAAACGGCAAAAATCCCCGCGGTAATCACTCCACCACCCACCGCGGACCTGTTTAGCGACGTTAACCAACCGGCATTTGCCGGTAACACCGAAATAATTCCGCCGGCCGCCCGGTCCCACCACGGCTGGGAACTGTTCCCGGATGTCCGGGAAGTTTCCGCAGGTCAGCGCCTAGATAACCGACACTGGGCTGGTGCTCACACGACGAACGCTCCTCGGTGGCGGCCTCGCGCTCGCCGGCCTGGGACTGACCGGCCGGGCCGGCGCGAGCGCCCGGAGCGGACCCGACTGGAACCGGCTGCGCGGCTGCCTCACCGGTGACCTGGTCCTGCCCGGCGACGCCGCCTACCCGGCGGCCAAGCAGCTGGACAGCGGCTACTTCGACACGATCGCCCCCCAGGGCGTCGCCTACTGCGAGACCGTCGACGACGTCCGCACGGTCCTGTCCTTCGCTCAGTACAACGACCTCCACCTGGCCGTGCGCAGCGGCGGCCACTCGGCGGCCGGCTGGTCGACGACCACCGGGCTCGTGCTGGACACGTCACGACTACGCGGCCTCACGCTCGGCACCTCGACCGTCGCGCTCGGGCCCGGCGCGCACGGCGTGGACGCGGTCGGCACGCTCTCCCCGCAGGGCCTCGCGCTGATCACGGGCAGCTGCCCCACCGTCTGCGCGGGCGGCTACGTGCAGGGCGGCGGGTTCGGCCCGCTGTCCCGCAAGAACGGCATGGCGTGCGACCGGCTGGTCTGCGCCGACGTGGTGCTCGCCGACGGCAGCGTGGTACGGGCCGACGCCGACCACCACCCGGACCTGTTCTGGGCACTGCGTGGCGGTGGCGGCGGCAACTTCGGCGTGGTCACCCGGTACGAGGTGCGGCCGGTGGAGATCAGCAGGCTGCCGACCTACAGCCTCACCTGGCCGTTCGCGGCCGCGCCGCGGGTGATCGCCGCCTTCCAGCAGTGGATGCTGGCCGCCCCGGACGACCTCGAGGGCAACCTGACCGTCGTGAAGGCCGGGCCGACGCCGACCGTGATCGTCGGCGGCAGCTGGCAGGGCGGGGACCCGGTGGGCCTCGAGCCGTACCTGGACGCACTCGTCAGCGCGGCGGGCACGACGCCGGCCAGCCGAACGGTCACCGACCTGTCCTACCGGGACGCGATGATGCGTGCGTTCGGCTGCGCGGACAAGACGACCGAGCAGTGCCACCGCAGCGGCGACAACCCGGACGCGGCGCTGGCGCGGCACACCTTCAGCTCCGGCCGCGGCCGGATGCTCAGCACCGCACTGCCGGCCGCGGGCATTGACGAGGCGCTGGCCGCGTTCACCGCGCCCGGCTCGGCCAGCCAGTTCTCGGTCATGAACATCAGCTGGCTCGGCGGCCGCATCAACCGGGTCCGGCGCACGGACACCGCGTACGTGCACCGGAACACCGTGGCACTGCTCGGGTTCAACGCCACGCTGCCCACGTCGGCCCCGACGCCGGACGACGACGCGGCGGTCGCCGCGTGGACCGCGGGCGGCAAGGCGGTCGCCGACCGGTACGGCAACGGCGAGAACTACCAGAACACCGTCGACGCCAGCCTCACCGACTGGCGCACGGCCTACTACGCGGAGAACTACCCGAGGCTGACGCAGGTCAAACGCCGCTACGACCCGGCGGCCTTCTTCCGCTTCCCCCAGGCGATCGGGGCCTGACGGAACGGGGGTGTCCACAGCGGACACCCCCGTTCGGGTCAGTCCAGCAGCTCCTGGACCGTGCCCGCGCCGACCGTCCGGTTGCCCTCGCGGATGGCGAAGCCCAGCCCGACGTCCATCGCGACCGGCTTGCCGAGCGACACGGCCAGCTCGACCGAGTCACCCGGGCGGGCGAACTCCGTGTCCCGCAGCTCGACGGTCCCGACCACGTCCGTGGTGCGGAAGTAGAACTGCGGCTGGTAGTGGCTCGCGAAGCCGGTGGTCCTGCCGCCCTCCTGTGTGGACAGCAGGTACACCTGCCCGACGAACCTCGTGTGCGGGGCGACGGAGCCCGGCGCGCACAGCACCTGCCCGCGCCGCACCTCGTCGCGGCGGACGCCGCGCAGCAGCACCGCGGCGTTGTCGCCGGCCTCGGCCCGGTCGAGCGTCTTGCCGAACGTCTCCAGTCCGATGCAGACGCTGGTCAGGCCCGGCCCGAGCCCGACCACCTCGACCTGCTCGCCGACCGCGACCGTGCCCTGCTCGATGGCGCCGGTCACGACCGTGCCGCGGCCGGTGATCGTGAGCACGTTCTCGACCGGCATCAGGAAAGGCTTTTCCACGGGCCGAGGCGGCACCGGCACGTGCTCGTCGACCGCCCGCAGGAGGTCGAGCACGCGTTGGGTCCACTGTGGCTCGCCGCGCAGCGCACCGAGGCCGGACACCCGCACGATCGGCGTCGCGTCGCCGTCGAAGCCGTACCGGGACAGCATCTCCCGCAGCTCCAGCTCGACGAGGTCGAGCCACTCACCGTCGGTGACGAGGTCGACCTTGTTGAGGGCGACGATCACGTGCGGCACCCCGATCCGCCGGGCCAGCACGATGTGCTCCCGCGTCTGCGGCATGGCACCGTCCTGCGCGGACACGACCAGGATCGCCGCGTCGAGTTGGGCGGCACCGGTGATCATGTTCTTGACGTAGTCCGCGTGTCCTGGCATGTCCACGTGCGCGTAGTGGCGCGTGGCGGTCTCGTACTCGACATGCGCGATGTTGATGGTGATGCCGCGGGCCTGCTCCTCCGGCGCGCGGTCGATGCCCTCGAACGCGACGTAGGAGGTCGTGGTGGGGTCCAGCTCGGCCAGCGTCTTGGTGATCGCGGCCGTGAGCGTGGTCTTGCCGTGGTCGACGTGGCCCATCGTGCCGATGTTGAGGTGCGGCTTGGTGCGCACGAACTGCTTCTTGCTCATGAGAGTTCCTTGGCGTGACGGAAGAAGACCGGAGAACCGTGTCGGACCCACCCTCCTCGGCGGGTTCCCCGTGATCAGGCCACGCGGAGGAGGGTCAGCTTCGGACGCCGTCGGACGCCGGCAAGGCGGCCGCGACCGAGCCCGGCAGGGCAGCGCCCGCCACGGCATCGATCACGACCACCAGGAACATGCCGCACAGGATGACAGGACGGGGAACCGCCCGTCATCCGGTTTTCGCGCACCGCTCGCGTGCCGAACGCGGGACCCGCGCGTCAGGTCAGGGAGGTGGCTGGGCCGGGTGCGCCGGTGTAGTCACCGATGACGGCGTCGACGCCGACCTGGCGCCACCAGTCGAACTGCTCCGCGGTGTCGATGTCGCCCACTATGACCGGGGTGCCGTCGCCGCGGACCAGTGGGACCAGGTCGCGGATGACGCGGGTGAACAGCGTCTCGTCGCTGCTGCGGTTGGCGATGCGGTTGACCACGCGAGTGGCCATCTTCACCGAGTAGATCCGCAGGTCCTCGAGGCACCCGAGGTCGCCGCTCGTCGTGCCGAACTCGTACAGCACAACGGAAAGCCCGAGGTCCACCAGCACCTCGAGGTTGTCCTCGGCCATCCCGTCCGGCGTGCACAGCGCCTGCACCGGCATGCCGATCCGCAGGTCCTTCGGCGCGAGCCCGGCGTCGGACAGCACGGCCTGGACCGTGGCCACCAGGTCCTGGTCGCCGGCCAGCTCCTTGGGCAGCTCCACGTACAGCACCGGTCGGCCGGGCAGCGACTTCAGCTCCTCGCACGCACGCGAGAGCATCCACCGGCCGATCGGCAGCGACAGCCCGGTCTCCGCGAGCGCCTGCAGGCAACGCTCGTGGTCCAGCGAGCCGTCCGCGTGGTTCCACCGCAACAACGCCTGCACCGCGACGACGTTCCGGTCCGGAACGGACACCAGCGGCTGGTACTCCAGCTCGATCTCGCCGTTCTCCCACGCGCCCGGCATGGTGCTCGCGAGGTTGAGCCGCTCGCGGTCGGTGGCGTTCTGCTGCTCGTCGACCATGCCCCACTGCCGGCGGCCGCCCGCCTTGAGCCGGCGCAGCGTGATGTCCGTGGCACGCAACAGGTCCGACGGCGTGAGGTCCGGCTTCGGGTCGTGCAGCACGGCGATCGTCGCGGTGGCGGCGACGCCCTGGTTGCCGACGAACACCGGCTCGGCCAGCTCCTCGTTGATCCGCATCGCCATGACGGCGCACGGCGGCGTGCTGGGCTGGTGCTCGACCAGCACCCCGAACTCGTCACCGTCGAACCGCGCGACGGTCGCCTTCTCCTCGGTGAACATGTCGCTCAGGCGCGACGCGACCGTCTGCAGCAGCCGGTCGCCGACCTCCCGGCCGAGCCCGTCGTTCACCGCGTGGAACCGGTCGAGGTCGAGGTGCAGGATGGTGAGCTCCTCGGCCGCGTTCTTGCCGGACAGCGCCTCCTCGAGACGTCCCTCGAACCGCTGCCGGTTCGGCAGGCCGGTCAACGCGTCCGTGATGGACTGGAAGCGCAGCTGGCTCTCGAGGAAGTGCCGCTCCGACACGTCCTCCACGGTCGTCACGTAGTACCGCGGCGTGCCGTCCGGGTCGCGCAGCACCGACGCAGACAGGAAGACCAGCGCCTCCTCGCCGTCGCTCTTGCGCAGGCTGCGGCGCTCGCGGAACGGCGGCGAGCCCTCCTCGTGCAGCACCTGGTACCGCAGCCGCAGGTAGTCCAGGTCGTCCGGGCGGAAGATCTCGTCGAGTCTCGTGACGGCGAGCTTGCCGCCCTTGTGCTCCAGGATGTTCGCGAGCGCCCGGTTGCTGCGGATGACGTCGAAGTCGAGGTCCGTGATGGCCATGCCGACGCTGGAGGTGGAGAAGATCTCCTCGAAGCGCGCCTCGCTGTCCCGCAACGCGCTCTCGGCGTTCTCGCGGGCGCGGATCAGCGCGAGCGTCAGCGCCTCCTGCTCCTCGGAGAGGCGGTGTCGCATCGACTCGGCGAACCCCCTGGCCAGGGCGCCGAACACGAGCACGAGCCGGCCGGGTAGTCCGTCGAGGTCGGCGACCCCGGACAGCTTCGGCATCTGCGCACCCAGTACCTTGATCGACAAATCGACACACTCAGGGCTGGTCAAACCCAGCTCCACCAACCGATCCGCGGTGGCGGTCACGAGGGTGGCGTCGAACGGCTCGCCGCAGGTGGCGTCCGCAAGTTCGCCGAGTGCGTTGATCAACCCGCTCTCGACGTCCTCACGCGCCCGCGCGATGTAGATGATCTGCTCAAGCGCGCCCGCCCACTCCCGCGCCAGCTCAGATCGATCCACCGGAGCCATCCAGTGGCCAAGTCATGGTTGTCCTTCTCCGGTTCAGCGGGTTGTGACATTACCAGTGAATGCGCAACCCCTCTGCACCCAAACGGGGAGCAATCACCGCTATTGCGGACACCCTACGTGTCATGCTGTAGTCCGTTCAGGTGAACTACCGTGGGTTACTGTCGCTCATTCAGGCACGCCGCACACGGAATGCGACTACGCTCCAGCAACGCCGGAGGGTAATCGTCACACTACTCATTACCAGGTTCCGACAGAGAGCACCACCGCGTATTTCGTCACGCTGCGATAGATTTCTGTGGAGAAATTGTACCTAGATGCGTGAATCCGGTGCCACGATGTGGTCAGGGCGAACCGGGATGCGGCTGAGTGCCACCCCGGTAGCCGCCCGAATGGCGGACACGATCGCCGGCGTCGACGAGAGGGTCGGCGGCTCGCCGACGCCCCGCAGCCCGTACGGCGCGTGGGGATCCGCCAGCTCCAGCACGTCGATCGACATCGGCGGCATGTCGAGCACGGTGGGGATGAGGTAGTCGGTGAACGACGGGTTGCGCACGACGCCGTCGACGACCTGGATCTCCTCCATCACCGCGAGACCGAGCCCCTGCGCGGACCCGCCCTGGATCTGGCCGACCACGGCGTCCGGGTTCATCGCCTTGCCGACGTCCTGCGCGCACGCCAGCTCGACGACCCGCACGAGCCCCAGCTCGACGTCCACGTCGACCACGGCCCGGTGCGCCGCGAACGCGTACTGCACGTGGGCGAAACCCTGCCCGGTAGCCGGGTCGAGAGGTTCCGTCGCGCGGTGCCGCCACTCGACGGTCCGCTCGACCCCCTCGTCACCGAGCACGTCGACCAGGTTCGCGAGCACCTCGTTCGACGCCGACACCACCTTCTCGCCGGCCAGCCCGACGGCGGGCAGCCCCTGCGCGACGGCCCGTGCCAGCACGTCCGCACGGACCTGCTCGCACGCCGCCCTGACCGCGCCGCCCGTGACGTAACTCTGCCGGGACGCCGAGCTGGACCCCGCGCTGCCGACGAAGGTGTTGGACGGCTGGATCTGCACGCGCTGCACGCCAAGCTCGGTCCGCGCGATCTGCGCCTTCAGCGTCACCAGGCCCTGGCCGACCTCGGCCGCGGCCGTGTGCACGGACACGACCGGCTCGCCGGCGATCACCTCGAGCCGGACGCGCGCCGTCGAGTAGTCGTCGAACCCCTCGGAGAAGCCGACGTTCTTGACGCCGACGCCGTAGCCGACGCCCCGCACGACGCCCTCGCCGTGGGTGGTGTTGGCGACGCCGCCCGGCAGCTCGCGCAGGTCACGCGGTGCGGTGGGGGCGGCGGGCAACGGCTTGGCCCGCACCCGTTCCAGCAGCTCCGCGACCGGCGCGGGCGCGTCGATGACCTGCCCCGTCGGCATCCGGGTGCCGCGCTCCGCCGCGTTGCGGACGCGGAGGTCGACCGGGTCCATGCCCAGTGCCGCGGCCAGCCTGTCCATCTGCGACTCGTAGGCGAAGCACGCCTGCACCGCGCCGAAGCCCCGCATCGCCCCGCAGGGCGGGTTGTTGGTGTAGACGCCGTAGGAGTCGATGCGGACGTTCGGCACGCGGTACGGCCCGGCGCCCAGGGTCGCCGCGTTGCTGGTGACGGCCGAGGTGGTCGAGGCGTACGCGCCGCCGTCGAGGAGGATCTCGGCCCTGACGTAGACGAGGTCGCCGTCGCGGGTCGCGCCGTGCTCGTAGCGCAGCCGGGCCGGGTGCCGGTGGACGTGGCCGAAGAACGACTCCTCCCGGCCGTAGACGATCTTGACCGGCTTGCGCGTGTGCAGGGCGAGCAGGCAGGCGTGGACCTGCATCGACAGGTCCTCGCGGGCGCCGAACGCGCCGCCGACGCCGGCGAGGTGCAGGCGCACCTTGTCGTGGTCGAGACCGAGGGCACCCGCCACCTGCCGCTGGTCGGCGTGCAGCCACTGCGTCGCGATGTAGAGGTCGACGCCGCCGTCCTCGGCCGGCACCGCGAGCCCGGACTCGGGACCGAGGACCGCCTGGTCCTGCATGCCGACCGTGTACTCGCCGGTGACCACGACGTCCGCGGTCGGGTTCTCCTCGCCCGCGCGGATCGGGCAGTGGCGGACGATGTTGCTGCCGTGGGCCGGGTGGAGGACCGGCGACTCCGGCCGCATCGCGGTCTCGGCGTCGGTGACCGGGGTCAGCACCTCGTAGTCGACGGCGACGCGGGCGGCGGCGCGGCGCGCGGTCTCGGGGTGGTCGGCGGCGACGATCGCGACCGGCTCGCCCTGGTACCGCACGACGTCGACGGCGAGGACGGGCTGGTCGGGGTGTTCGAGGCCGTAGGCGTTGGCGCCCGGGACGTCCTCGTGGGTGAGGACCGCGTACACGCCGGGGAGCTTGAGCGCCTCGGTGAGGTCGACGTTCCTGATGCGGGCGTAGGGGTGCGGGCTGCGCAGCGTGGCGCCCCACAGCATGTCCTCGGCCCACAGGTCGGAGGAGTAGGCGAACTCGCCGCGGGTCTTCTGCGCGCCGTCGGGTCTCGGCGGGCTGTCGCCGACCCCGCCGCTGATGGTGGTGACGAGTGGTTGTGTGGTGGTCATCGCCGGAGCCGCCCGGACGCTGCCCGGAGTGCGGTCGCGGCGGCGGTCTCGTCGACGGTGCGGATCTCGTCGTCCTCGACGACCGGGGTTCCGCCCACCAGCAGCAACTTCAGCGGTGGGAGGGGGCCGAGCACCAACGCGGCGACGGGATCGGCGATGCCGGCGTGCGCGAGGGTGTCGAGCCGCCACACCGCGAGGTCGGCCTGTTTGCCCGGTTCGAGCGAGCCGATCTCGTCCTCCCGGCCGAGGCAGCGGGCGCCGCCCCTGGTGGCCAGCCAGAGCCCGTCGCGCGCGGTGGCCGAGTGCGGGCCGTTCTTCAGGCGCGCCAGGTAGACCGCCTGACGCAGCTCGATGCCGAGACCACCGTCCTCATTGGACGCCGAGCCGTCGACGCCGAGGCCGACCGGGCAGCCGGCGTGCACCAGGTCCTGCACGCGGGCGATGCCGGCGGCGAGCCGGAGGTTCGAGCTGGGGCAGTGCGCGACGCCGGTGCCGGTCTCGCCGAGGCGCTTGACCGCGTCGTCGGCGAAGTGGATGCCGTGGGCGAACCACACGTCCGGGCCGAGCCAGCCGAGCCGGTCGGCGAGCTCCGCCGGGGTGCAGCCGTGCTCGGCGAGGCACTGGCGTTCCTCGTCGAGGGTCTCGGCGAGGTGGGTGTGGAGGCGGACGCCCTTGTCCCGTGCCAGTTTCGCGGCCTCCCGCATGAGGTCGAGGCTGACCGAGAACGGTGAGCAGGGGCCGACCGCGATCCGGACCCGCGCCTGCGGTGACGGGTCGTGGAAGCGGTCGATGGCCTCGGCGGTGCCGCGCAGCGCGCCGTCGAGGGTCTCGACGATGTCGTCCGGCGGCAGGCCGCCGTCGGACTCGCCGCGGTCCATGGAGCCACGCACGCCGTGCAGGCGGACGCCGACCTGGCGGGCCGCCTCGACCGTCGCGGCGAACACGTCGCCGCCGTCGCGCGGGATGAGGTAGTGGTGGTCGGCGGCCGTGGTGGCGCCCGTGCGGGCCAGGCGGACGAGGCCGGCGACCGCGGCGGCGTGCGTGATCTCCTCGTCGATGCCCGACCACACCGGGTACAGCTCGGTGAGCCACTCGAACAGCGTGGACTGCTGGGCGTAGCCGCGGGTCGCCCACTGGTAGAGGTGGTGGTGGGTGTTCACGAACCCCGGGGTGACAAGGCATCCGCTCGCGTCGATCCGGCGGTCGACCGCGCCCGGCGCCGCGCCGTCACCGACCGCCTCGATGACGTTGTCGTCGATGACGACGTGGCCCCTGGCGTACTCGGTGCCGGCTTCCTCGCCGTCCACGGTGGCGATCGCGGCGTTCTCGATGGCGATCCTCACGCCTGCTCCCTCACTGTGCTCTTCTGGTCGCTTCGCTCCCGCACTCGGCCGGCGGCCAACCGGACCGCGTCGAGGATCTTCTCGTAACCGGTGCAGCGGCACAGGTTCCCGGCCAGCGCCTCGCGGATCTCCGCGTCGCCGGCGTCCGGGTTGCGGTGGACCAGGTCGTGCGCGGCGACCACGAGGCCGGGCGTGCAGAACCCGCACTGGACGGCGCCGGTCCGCACGAACGCGTCCTGCACGGGGTCCAGCTCGTTCTCGCTGCCCAGTCCCTCGACGGTGCGTACCGACCGGCCCTCGACCTGGCCGGCGGCCACGAGGCACGCGCACACCGGCGTGCCGTCGAGGTAGACCGTGCAGGAGCCGCACTCGCCCTGCTCGCAGGCGTTCTTGGCGCCCGGCAGGCCGAGCCGCTCCCGCAGCACGTACAGCAGGCTCTCGCCCGGCCACACGTCGTCCGCGGTCCGGCGCTCGCCGTTGACCTCCACGTTGACCCGCATCTACTCCCCCTCCTGCCACGCCCAGCCGAGCGTGCGTCGCGCCAGCACGGACAGCGCGTGGCGGCGGTAGTCCGCGCTGCCCCGCACGTCGTCGATGGGCCGCGCCGCGGCGGCGACCAGCCGGCCGAACTCCCGGGACACGCTGTCGGGCAACGGATCCCGCGACTCCCACGGCAGCTGCGCGGCGGCGAACTCCTCGGCCTCGACCGCCCGCAGCGGTGTCGGGCCGGCCGAGCCGATCCCGGTGCCGACCGTCCTCTCCGCCACGTCGATCGTGACGGCGAACGAGCACACCGCGATGACCATGGCGTTGCGGGTGCCGACCTTCGCGAACTGCTGCGGTCCCCGCCGCACCGGCACGGTCACGGCGGTGATCAGCTCGTCCGGCGCCAGCACCGACCGCTTGGGACCGGTGAAGAACTCCCGCACGGGCACCGTCCGCGTGCCACGGACCGAGGCGACCTCGACGTCCGCCGCGCTCGCGAGCAACGGCGGATGCGCGTCGCCTGCGGGAGACGCGGAGCCGAGGTTGCCGGCGACCGTGCCCCGGTTGCGGATCTGCGGCGAACCGACGGTCCGCGCGGCCATCGCCAGCCCCGGCAGGGTGTCCGCCAGCTCGGCGACGATCCGGGCGTACGGCACCAGTGCGCCGAGGCGGACGTGCCCGTTCGCGCGCCGCCACTCGGCGAGCTCGGTCAGCCGGCCGAGGTCCATCAGGGCGGGCGGGCGGCGCACGTCGAAGTTCAGCTCCACCATGACGTCCGTGCCGCCGGCGATGGGCAGGGCGTCCGGGTGCTCGGCCTTCAGCGCCAGCGCCTCATCCACAGTGGACGGTCGGAGGAAGTCCATCCATCACCACCAAGCAAGGCCGGGATCCGGGGCGCCGTCGCGGACAACCGTACCCTCGATCAGCCCGTACGGCCTGTCGGCGGCGAAGAAGACCTCACCGGGGTTGTCCAGTTCGAACGGCGAGAGGTCGACGAGGAAGTGGTGCTTGTTCGGCAGCGACAGCCGCACCTCGACCAGCTCGTCCCGGTGCCGCAGGACGCGCTCGCCCATGGCGTACAGCGTTTGCTGCAGGGACAGGGAATGCGTGTCGGCGAACGCCTCGAGAAGCTGGCCGGTGGCCCCCCGGTGGGAGTCCTGCCAGTCCTCGTTCTCCGCGTGCTCGTGCCGCCACTGGGCGCGGACCGCGGTGGCGAGGATGCGGTCGTCCGTCTCCGGCAGCGTCGTGTACCTGTCCCTGTGGAAGCCGTGGAACTCCGAGCCGGTGGTGTTCATGACGACCAGGTCGTCCACCCCGGACACCACGGTCGCCGCCGCGCCGTCGTAGGTCACGGTCGCCGTGCGGGTGCCGGAGTTGTGGACGAAGGAGTGGTGGCCGAACCGTTCCCAGCTGTACTGCTCGATCCGCACGCGGGCGCGGCGGATGGTCGGCGTGGTGTCGACGAAGTGCCGCGCCAGTCGCAGCGCGAAGTCCTCGATCTCGCCGGTGCCGTCGCGGGCGAACGCGTAGACGGTGTTCTTCTGCGTGTCGGTGGGCAGCACGCCGGAGTTGTCGCCGACGAGGTGTGCCGCCGCGAGGTCGCCGGCCAGGGTGGTGCTGACGTTGAGGTCGGTGATCTCGTGGCCGTCCGGGTGGCGGGTCACCCGGACGAGTCGGGTCTCCGCCTTGCCGTACTGGTTGTCGCCGAGCCTGATGTCCATGGTCAACTCCCCCGGTAGGTCGAGTAGCCGTACGGGCTGATCAGCAGCGGCACGTGGTAGTGGCTGTCGTCGGTGACCCGGAAGACGACGGTGACCTCGGGGTAGAACTCGCCCCGGATCTCGAAGACGAGCCGGTACACGCCGGGCTCGGGGGTGTCCCAGCCGCTGATCCGGCCGTCGTCGTCGGTGTGCCCCTCGGTGATCGTGCGCCATCCGTCGTCGTGCAGCTCGAGCCGCACGCGGACGTTCGCCGCGGGCCGTCCCTCGCTGGTGTCGAGGACATGGGTGGACAGACTCATCCGAACGCCTTCCCGAGCCGCAGGTGGACGATCTTGCGCAGCTCCTCACGGGTCGTGTCGCGCTCGGTCGCCGGATCGTTGCCGAGCCGCTCCCACAGGACACCCAGGATCGCCTGCTCGGTCAACCCGGTGGCGCAGATGAGGAAGACGTGCCCGAACCGCTGCTCGTACTCCCGGTTGCCGGCGACCAGCTCGTCGCTCGGCGTGGCGCCGGCCTGCTCGTCGCGGGACCAGCCGGCCTCCTTGGACGTGCCCTCGGCCCGCTCGCCGATGCGGGGATGGGCGGCGAGCGCCTGCTCGACGTCGGCCCACGACAGCGCGGCGAGCACCTGCTCGGCGACGGTCCGCAGCTGGCCGAGGTCGTGGTAGGGCCGGCGGGCGAGGATCTCGTCCGCCCAGCGGCGAGAGGCACAGCAGGCGAGCAGATCGCGCTCCGCGACGACCGGCTCCTCAAAGTTCAGCCGGTCGAGCGACAACTGGTCGGGCATCCTCGGAACTGTACCGGCGACACCCCCGCCGGTGGCGCCGTTCCGGCACCGCCCGCTGCCCAATTCGAGGCGCTGGCACGCGGCACCTCGACGCCCGCGTCCTCCGGGCGCTCGTTCGTCTCCACTGTTCCGCTCGTACGCGCCCACCAGCCTGGCATGGTGCCCCACCACGCCGGGCGCGCTGGGACCTACTCCAGCACGGCCAGCGCGTCGATCTCCACCAGGAGGCCCTCGGGCAGGCCGACGTAGACCGTGGTGCGGGCCGGGAAGGACCCCTCGAAGAACTCCCGGTAGGCGTCGTTCATCTCGGCGAAGTGGGCCACGTCGGTGAGGTGGACGCGGCACATCACGACGTCGTCGAAGGTGGCGCCGCCCGCCGCCAGCACGTTCCTGACGTTGCGCATGACCTGCCGCGTCTGCTCGGTCACGTCACCGGCGCCGACGCGCTCGTTGGTCGTGGGGTCGACGGCAACCTGGCCCGCCACCTGCAGGATGTTGCCCTTGCGGATGCCGTGGGTGAGCGGCACCGTCGGGATCTTCGTGCCCTCCGGGTGGATCGCGACCTTCGCCATCAGTTGCTCCTCTCCGTGAAACCGCATTCGGCAGACGCCCGCGCGGCGGCGGAGAGGAGCGCGGGCACCAGTCGGAGCAGGCCGTCGAGGTCGAGCACCAGCTGTGGCACGGACAGCGACAGCGCCGCCACCACCTCGCCGCGCGCGTCCCGGATGGGCGCGGCCACGCAGTGGATGTGCTCCTCGTGCTCCTCCTCGTCGATCGCGTACCCGCGCTCGGCCACCCGCGCCAGCTCCGCGAGGTACGCGCCTGGCGTGGTGATCGTGTTCGGCGTCATCTTCTCGTATGTGATCGACTCGGCGACAGCCTTGCGCTGATGCTCCGGCATCGCGGCGACCAACACCTTCGCCACCGCCGTGCAGTGCAGTGGCGCGCGCTTGCCGACGCGCGAGTACATCCGCACCGAGTGCCGGCCCTCGTACTTGTCGATGTAGACGACTTCGCCGTCGTCGTAGCTGGCCAGGTGCACGGTGTGCCCGGTCTCGGCGTTGAGCTCCCGCAGGGCCGGCTCGACGCTGCGCCGCACGTCCCGCTCGTCCAGCGCGCGGAACGCCAGCTCGAACAGCGAGGTGCCGAGCCGGTAGTACCGGACCCCGCTGCGTTGTGCGAACCGGTGCGACTCGAGGGTGCGCAGCAGTCGCAATACGGTCGACTTGTGGACCGA
>NZ_JBJMIE010000667.1:0-2680 GCF_045807065.1 Actinophytocola sp.
CGACGAGACGTCCCGCCAGCTCGGCGGCGCCACGCCCGACGAGGTCCGGCTGACCCACCCCGCCCAGTGGGGGCCGGTGCGCCGCAACGTCCTCCTCGCCGCCGCCCGGCTCGCCGGGATGGGCACCACCATCGTCCTCGTGCCGGAGCCCGTCGCGGCGGCCGCCCACTTCGCCTCGTTCCCTGGTCAGCAGCTCCTCCCCGGGCAGGCGCTGGCCGTGTACGACCTGGGCGCCGGCACCTTCGACGTCGCGATCGTGGCGGCCACCCAGACCGGGTACGCCGTTCTCGCCGAGGCCGGGCTGCCCGACCTGGGCGGTCTGGACGTGGACCAGGCGCTGCTGGAGCACGTCGGCCGGCAGGTGTCGATCCGCGACCCCAGCCGTTGGCAGCACATCCTGCGGCCCGAGTCCACCGGGGACCGCCGCGCCCGGCGCGCCATGGCCGAGGACGTCAAGGCCGCCAAGGAGGCCCTCTCCCGGCACCCGCAGACCGAGGTGCCGCTGCCGGAACCGTTCGAGGACGTGCTGGTGACGCGGGTGGAGCTGGAGGCGTTGATCCGGCCGAGCCTGCTGCGCAGCGTCGAGCTCCTCGCCGGCACCATCCGGTCCACGGGCATGATGCCGGACCGGCTCGTCGGCATCTACCTCGTCGGCGGGTCGTCCCGGATCCCGCTGATCGCGACGCTCATCGCGGAGCAGCTCAAGGTCGTGCCGTCGAGTCTGGACCAGCCCGAGACGGCCGTCGCGCTCGGCGCGCACCACATCACGCCGGAGGGCGTCAGCCTGCGGACGGCCAACATCGGGCCGGCGCAGGCACCGCCCACCGGTGGGTTCCGCCCGCAGGTGCCCCGAACAGGGGGCGCTCCGGTCTCTGGCCCGCTGCCGCAGCCCGGGCCGATGCCACCGCAGCCCGGTCCGGTGCCGTCGCTGGCCGGCCCGCACCCCATGCCCGCGATCGGCCCGACCTCCGGACCGAACCCGATGGCGTCGCCCCCGATCGGCAACCCGGTGCTCGGACCGCCGAGCACGGCGTTCCCCGCGCAGACCCCGCCGGTCGCGCGGCCGGGTTCCGGCCGGCGCAAGGCGCTGCTCGGGGTGGCCGCGGTCGTCGTGCTCGCGGTACTCGCCGTCGGTGCCGTGTTCCTCCTGCGGCCCAGCAGCGACCTGCCGACCGCCGAGAGCTGTCGGCAGAAGGGCGACCAGGACGGCGAGGGCTTCACCGAGTGCCTGCGCCAGCTCGCCGGCACCGTGGCCGACAGCGGTGACTGCAAGGTCGCCGACCGGGACACCGACGCGGACGCCGTGTGCGCGCTGCAGGACGGCTACCAGGTCATGTACGCCCACGTGGCGTCCGTGCAGGACGCGCAGAAGCTCGCCAACACCGAGCTGGCCGACATGACCGAGGGCGACCACGTCGAGGCCGAGTGGAAGGGCAACGGCCTGGACGGGCGCTGGCGAGCGGGGGTGAACGGCGGCACCGGCGTGCTGGTGTTCACCGTCAAGGACCGGCCGCTGGTCGGCTGGCTGACCAGGACCGAGCTGCGTGCCGCGGACGACTTCACGCCGGACACCCTCGGCGACTTCTTCGCCGAGCACGTCCAGCCCGGCACCTAGCGGCGCCGGTTCCGCAGTGCGATCACGCCGACCACGATCGACGCGACCAGGCCGGCGATGACGGCGATGTCCAGCAGCACCATCTCGAGGCCATTCGGTTCGAAGCTTGCCATGGCCGGATTCTCCCAGATCCCGACCGGCTCGTAGGCTGGTGACCGATGCGTATCACGGTGTTCCGCAAGCTCATGGCACAGGAGTTCGGCGAGGTCCGGGCCGACATGCTGGCACGCGACCACGTCTTCAGCTCCCTCGGCGGCCGCACGGTGGACCAGGCCCTGGAGGCCGGGCTCCAACCGAAGGAGATCTGGCGTGCGGTGTGCGACGCGTTCGAAGTGCCACCCGAGCGGCGGTAGTTTGGACGGCGTGTCGCGGTAAAGATCGAACACCCGTTCGGGTAGGGTGCCTGTCCACAGCAGGGTGAGTTGTCCACAGGCCGGCCCACCCGGACCGGAATTGTCGGTGCTTGCCGCTAACGTCGCCGGCGTGAGTGCAAAGCGGCCCAAGAACAGTCAAGGTGGAACTCAGATGGCACCAGCAGCCCCCGATCGCTCGAAGGCGTTGGAACTGGCCCTCGCCCAGATCGACAAGAACTTCGGCAAGGGATCGGTGATGCGCCTCGGCGACGAGAGCCGTCCGCCGATCGAGGTCATCCCGACCGGGTCCATCGCGCTGGACGTCGCGCTCGGCATCGGTGGCCTGCCGCGCGGGCGGGTCGTGGAGATCTACGGCCCGGAGTCGTCCGGTAAGACGTCGCTCGCCCTGCACGCGGTCGCCAACGCGCAGAAGGCAGGCGGCATCGCGGCGTTCATCGACGCCGAGCACGCGCTCGACCCCGAGTACGCGAAGAACCTCGGCGTCGACACCGACGCGCTGCTGGTGTCCCAGCCGGACACCGGCGAGCAGGCGCTGGAGATCGCGGACATGCTGATCCGCTCCGGCGCGCTCGACATCCTCGTCATCGACTCGGTCGCGGCACTCGTCCCGCGCGCCGAGATCGAGGGCGAGATGGGCGACAGCCACGTCGGCCTCCAGGCCCGGCTCATGAGCCAGGCGCTGCGCAAGATC
>NZ_JBJMIE010000668.1:0-3321 GCF_045807065.1 Actinophytocola sp.
CGACCTGGCCGGGCACGCCAGCTACGGCTACTGCGCGTCACACTCCCGGTGGTACTGGGGCCTGAAGCTCTACCTGGTCTGCGCAGGTGACGGGATGCCCATCATGTGGTGCCTGGCCAACCCCAAGATCGGTGAACGCGAAGTGCTGGCCGCGTTGCCCGACAACAACCACCACCTCAACCGCGAAGGTCAGATCCTATTGGCGGACAAGGGTTTCTCCGGCAAGCCCTTCAAGAAACTCACCGAGTCGAAACAGCTACGACTGCTCCGCCCGGACCGCAAGGACGAGACCTACCGCAACGGCAACCTCGGCGGCGTCCGCCAATGGATCGAATCGGTCAACCACACCCTCAAGGGCCAACTCGACCTGGAACGACACGGCGGACGAACCCCGCACGGCGTGTTCACCCGCGTCGCACAACGCCTGCTGGCCATGGCCGCCGGCATCTGGCACAACTGGACCACCGACGTGACCAGCAAACGATCACTCACAGCCTACGATCACTAAACATCAACTTCACCGCATCGATCATCTAGCGGATCACCGGCTTCGATGCGGCACCGCGCGAGGTTGTTGCGGGTGCGCAGGGTCTTGGGGTTGGCGGGGCCGAAGATCTCCACCAGATCGCTGAGCAGTCGGCGGAACATCACGACAGCGGCAACCGGGTCGCCAGCCTTGCCGAGGCTGACCCCCAGGTTGTTGCGCGCGCTGAGTGTGTCCGGATCCCTTGGGCCGAGAACTCGACCGAAATCACGGACCAGCTCACCCATCAGTTCGGCGGCGCGGTCCGGGCGGCCGGCATCGGTGAGGCAGCGAACGAGGATGTTGCGTGCGTAGAGCGTCTCCTTGTGTTCGGGCCCGAAGACCCGAGTGAACACGGGGATCAGCTCACCCATCAGCTTGACGGCGCGGTTCGGGTAGCCGGCATCGGAAAGCCACCGCGCATGGCTTCGGCGAATCGTCAGCGTGAACCGGTGGTTCCGCCCGAACTTCCGGGTCGTGTCCTGAAGCAGTTCTTCCGACGCTGTGGCGGCGGCACGCGGGTCACCTGCCTCACCCTGCCAGTGCGCGTGGCAGGCTCGGGCACGCAAGATGGTGGGGTGTCCGGGACGAAGTGCGTGGCGGGCACTGCCAACGAGCTCCCGGAAGTACTCCCGAGCAGCCACGGCTTGCCCGAGCGCACCGAGGCTGTGACCGAGGCGCAACAGCACCTCTCGCGCTCGACGGTGCCAGAGGTGGTCACCTGCCTTCCTCCGGAGCGCCTGTATGTTGTCGCATAGCGCCTTCACCAGCAAACGGTCACGTTCAACCACGGGCCAGGCCCGTGACAACGCGATCGCGGCGGCACGCGCGGCTCTCCGGATGTCGCGTGGGGTGAGGTTCTCGTAGACGGCGCGCTGGACCAGGGGATGGACCCGAATCGCCCGTGGAATGTGTGGTTCATAGGTAATAGGTTCTGTACATTAGCGACGAAAATCAGAAATAACCGCCAACGTCGACGGTCAGCAAAGAGACGGCGTGGAGCGGTTTCGCCAGGATCTGAGAGAAAGGCTCACCACTGGAGCGGGACTGACCTGGGACCGTGTCGAGAAGGCGACGAACACGCCCAGAACGACCATCCGGGACCAACGTCCGGGGTAGGACCCACGCCACCTGGAATGGCGGCGCCATGGACAAAGACAGTGTCCGCGTGTTACTACAGCTGAGTGCGCTCAGGGCGACCGTGGGATCGACTTCAGCGGAGGCAGGTCGGCGACCTCGCCGGTGGTGCGGGTGCGGGGGCGCGGTGGACCGATCCTGCGGAGCTGGTCGTCGACACGGTCGACGAGCGTCATGGCGTCGTCGAGCAGGAGGTCGTTGCAGGTGATCGCGGTGCTGCGGAAGGCGGCCACGGCCGAGTCGAAGTCCTCGCCGGGGCCGCGTCGGTACTCCGACTGGATGGTCTCGTAGGCGGTGGCCAACTCCGGGATGGCATACCAGTCGTCCCGGTTGCGTTCGGCTATCACTTCCATGACCAAGGTAGCTGTGGTTCTCCACCGGGTTGCCGTGTGCGTCGAGCAGGACGAAGTCGTCGTCCGCGACCGATAGGGGTTGGGCCGGGCCGCTGTTCCGTGGCGCCTTCAGCGCCACGACCCAACCGGTTCGCGGTGGGCGCCAGCTGTTCGCGAGGCCAATTTCCAGTTGTGACGCCGACGCGCCGCTGAGGAGGTTGACGCCCTGGACGAGTGGCGCGACGAACGGCTGTGAGACGTTGACGAACGTCACGCCGGCCTGTCGTGACATGGCTTCGAGAAGACCGATGTAGGGCGCGGTCAGGTCTGCGGAGGCGACGGAGAAGAGGCCGACCTCGGCCTCCAGGTCACCGCCGACATAGGGCACCGGACCCGGCAACCGGTGGCTGAGCAGGATGAAGTGTTCGGGGCGGTCCGCCTCGACGTCGCGCAGCTGCGGTGGCGCGACCACGGTCGAGAACTCCGCGTACCGCCCGGCCCGGCTGGCCAACCGCGTCGTGGCGTGGACGACGCCGTGGAAACGCCGCAGCCCTCGGCGGACGTCCACGATGCGCGCGGACCGCAGGTAGATGCTGACGTAGGCGGATTCGGGCACGATCTCACGCCGCGGCGCGCCCGCGTCCAGCTCGGCGTAGGCCATGTCTGGGCGCGGGTTCTCACGACAGGAGACCACCATGCCACCGCGTTCACCTCGTTCTGCGTCGTTCCGGGCTCGGGAAACCCTACTCATGTCCGGTGTTCATGCGCCGGTGTGCACGTGCGCCGCCCACCGTGTGGGTTGGGTCGGTGCGCGGCGTCGCAGTGCCCGGGTTGCGGTGTGCAGGGCGAGCGCGGCCTGGTCGACGTCGCTCCCGGCGCGCATGCTCCGGTAGGTGGCCCGGGCGACGGTCGCGGCGGCGCTGTCCTCGACCGGCCACAGGGTGGCGATCACATGGCGGAAACCGGCCAGTTGGAACGCCCTGCCGAGGTGGATCGTCTCGTCGCTGAGGAGGAGTCCGCCCCGAGCGGTGGAGCAGGCGGACAGGAAAGCCAGTTCGGCGGTGTCCAGGTGCGGTGAGGTTCCCCCCGAAGAGTGGACACCGAGTTAGCAGGGCGTTGCCCTGCTGGAAGGATGTCCGTTATGTCTGCCCGGAAGCGTCGGTCCTACGCGGCCGAGTACAAGGTTGAGGCGTCGCATCGTGTGATCGATACCGGTCGTACGATTTCCGAGGTCGCTCGCGAGCTGGGAATTGACCCGGGGATGTTGAGTGTCTGGGTCAAAGACGAACGTCGTCGAGTGGGTGCGGCAGCGGCGACTGGAGACGAGCC
>NZ_JBJMIE010000669.1:0-19886 GCF_045807065.1 Actinophytocola sp.
CCGGAGCCGCTCGACCGCCTTGTCCAGGCGGGGGGAGGGCCGGGCCGCGAGGACCACCCGCAGCGGCCGGCGCCGCGCGTACTTCAGGGCGATCGCCAGCCCGATCTCCGAGGTGCCGCCGAGGAGCAGCAGCGACTGGGGGTTACCAACAGCGTCAATCACAGCGACAACCTTCTCGACATGTCCGAGGCGAAAACGCCCTGGGGATCAACGGATGCGCGGACCTTGCGCCACTCGTCGAGCCGCGGGTAGCCGCGCTCGATCACCGCGGGCGTCGCGCGGGACTCCTTGGCCAGGTAGTGCCGGCCACCGGCCGCGAGGACGACCTCGTCCAGCTCCTCGCACAGCTCGTGCACGCCCCTGCCGACGGGGAAGTCGAGGCACAGCGTCCACCCCGGCATCGGGAACGACAGCGGCGCCCGGTTGCCCGGACCGAAGCGCTTCAGCACGTTCAGCGCGCTGACCTGCCCGGTCTCGACGGCCCGGTGGACGGTGTGGCGGATGACGTCCTCGGCCCCGAACGGCACGACGAACTGGTACTGCAGGAACCCGTACGGGCCGTACCCGCGGTTCCACTCGCCGAACATGTCCAGCGGGTGCAGGAACTGCGTGATGTTCTGCACCGCGCCCATCCTGGTCGGCGACTTGCGGTACCACAGCTCGCTGAAGATCCGGCCGGTGAACCTGTTCAGCATCTTCGGCGGGAAGACGTCCGGGACGGTCAGCAGCTGGGGCGCGTCGAACTTGAGCGGGTTCGCGCGCCGCTTGGCCGGCAGGTCGTCGACACGGGCGTGGTTGGCGCGGGTGAGGATGCCGCGGCCCAGGTGCGGGCCGGCGGTCACGGCGTCGAACCAGGACACGGACTCGACGTACTTCTCGTCGTCGACGCTCTGGCGGGCCATGAGGTCGTCCAGGTTGTCGATCTGCTCGGTGTCGACCAGGAAGTACGCGGTCTCGACGTGGTTCAACCCGAGGGTCGCGCGCAGCACGATGCCGGTGAGCCCCATGCCGCCGACCGTGGCCCAGAACAGCTCGGCGTCCGGCCCGTCCGGGGTCAGCGTGGTGATGGTCCCGTCGGCGGTGAGCAGGTCGAGGGCGCGGACGTGGTTGCCGAAGCTGCCCTCGACGTGGTGGGCCTTGCCGTGGATGTCGCTGCCGATGGCGCCGCCGACCGTGACCTGGCGCGTGCCGGGCAGGACGGGCAGCCAGAGACCGAACGGCAGGAGCACCCGCATGAGCGTGTCGAGCGAGACGCCGGCGTCGACGTCCACCGTGGCGGCCTCGGCGTCGACGGCGTGGACGCGGTTCAGCGCGGTCATGTCGATGACCAGGCCGCCCGCGTTCTGCGCCGGGTCGCCGTAGCTGCGGCCCAACCCGCGGGCGATGACGCCACGGGGGCCCGCGGTCCGCACGGCCTCGGCGATCTCGTGGACGTCCGCGGTGTGGAGCACCCGCGCCGACGTGGGCGCGGTCCTTCCCCAACCGGTGAGCTTCGCTGGCTTCACCGCACCGAGGGTATCCGGGGCGTCGCGGGCTCCTACACTGGCTCCGTGACTGCGGTGGACGCCAAGGCCGGGCTGGTCGGGCAACTCGCTCGGTTCGTGCTCATCGGCGGTTTCTGCGCGCTGGTGGACTTCGGCGTGTACCAGGGGCTGCTCGCGCTCGGGCTGTGGGTGCACCTGGCCAAGGCGATCAGCTTCGTCGCGGGCACGACGACCGCGTACTTCCTCAACCGGCGCTTCACGTTCAACGCCGCCGGCGGTGCCGGGCAGCTGGGTGGTTTCGTGCTGCTCTACTCGGTGACGTTCTTCGTCAACGTGGGTACCAACGCCCTGATGCTGCACTTCGGGCTGCCGATCGCGGTGGCGTGGGTGCTCGCGCAGGGCGTCGCGACGGTCATCAACTTCGTGATGCTGCGGACGGTCGTCTTCAAGTCCCGCTAGGCAACCTGCATTTGCAGGTCTACTGTCAGTTTTATGGCTGACACCCTGCCCACCTCGCGCACCAACCCGTTCGACCCACCCCGCGAGCTGCTCGACGACCCGTCGCCGATTCGCCGGATCACGTTCGCCGACGGACATGAAGGCTGGCTCGTCACCAACTACGAACTGGCCCGTGCCGTGCTCGCCGACCTGCGCTTCAGCAGCGCCATGGCTCGGCGCCGGCAACTGATCCGCCGCCCGAGCCCGGAGGCGTTCCGGGCGGCCGGCCGCACCCCGGCCGGCTTCTTCATCGGCATGGACCCGCCCGACCACACGCGCCTGCGCAAGCTGCTCACCGGCCAGTTCACCGTCCGGCGGATGAAGGCGCTCGAACCACGCATCGAGCAGATCGTGGCCGAACACCTCGACGCGATGGCGCAGGCGGGACCGCCGCTCGACCTCGTGCGGGCGTACGCGCTACCCATCCCGTCGCTGGTGATCTGCGAGCTGCTCGGCGTGCCCTACGCCGACCGGGAACGCTTCCAGCGCGACAGCCACACCCTGCTCAGCCTCGAAGCCACCCAGGAGGCGGCGACCGCCGCCGTCAAGTCGCTGCAGAGCTACCTCCTCGACCTCGTCGAACGCAAGCGTGCCGAACCCGGCGAGGACCTGATCGGCGGCCTGATCGCCGGCGGTGAGCTGAGCAGCGACGAGCTGGTCGGCGTCGCCCTCCTGCTGCTGATCGCCGGGCACGAGACCACCGCGAACATGCTCGGACTCGGCATGTTCGCCCTGCTGCTGGACCCGGACCAGGCCGAGGCCCTGCGCGACGGGCGGGTCGACGTGGCGAACGCCGTCGAGGAGCTGCTGCGCTACCTCACGGTGCTCCAGTTCGGCACCACCCGCACGGCCGTCGAGGACGTCGAGCTCGGCGGCGCGCTGATCCGCGCCGGCGACTCGGTCGGGGTCTACCTGCCGACCGCCAACCGCGACAAGGCGCGGTTCACCAGCGGGAACGAGCTGGACCTGGCCGCCGACGCACACGGCCACCTCGCGTTCGGGCACGGCGTGCACCAGTGCCTCGGCCAGCAGCTCGCCCGCATCGAGATGCGGGTGGCGTACCCGGCGCTGCTGCGGCGGTTCCCCACGCTCAGGCTCGCCGTGCCGCCGGAAGAGGTGCCGCTGCGCACCGACATGGCGATCTACGGCGTGCACCGGCTGCCGGTCGAGTGGTCATAGGCGCTTCTCGAACCAGTGGTGGGCGTAGTACTCGTCGTTGAAGGGCTCGACCTCGCGGTAGCCGGCCGCCCGGTACATGCCGATGGCCTCCGCGAGCGCCCTGTTGGTCTCCAGCCGGGTCGTGGTCGCGCCCTGGGCGCCGGCCCGCTGTTCCAGCTCGGCGAGCAGCCGGCGGCCGATGCCGATGCCGCGGTGCGTGCCGTCCACCCACATGCGCTTGAGGTACGCGTGGTCGCCGGCGAACCTGAGCGCGCCGCAGCCGACCGGCTCGCCGTGCAGCGTCGCGACCAGCAGCAGCCCGGCCGGTAGGCGCAGCTCGTCGCCTTCCGCGGAGATGCCTTTCGCGACGTCGAAGCCGGTCTCGAAGCGCTCGTCGATCTCGGCGAAGTAGGCGGCCAGGCAGTGGCGGGCGTGCGGGTGGTCGGGGTCGACCGGCGCGACCGTGACGAGGCCGGCCGTGAGGAGGCGGCCGACCTGGCGCATGGCCGCCACGAGCCGGGTCCGCTGCGTGTCGTTCAGCGGGGCCAGGAGGGAGTCGGCGAGTGCGTCGGCCCGCTCGTCGAGGACCGCCCGTTCCGCGCGTCCTGCCGAGGTGAGGCGGGCGATCCGCACCCGCCGGTCCGCGGCGCTCGACTCGACGGTCACCAGGCCGGCCGACTCCAGCGACCGCAGCAACCGGCTGGTGTAGCCCGAGTCCAGGTCGAGCCGGGCACGCAGCTCGCGGACGTCCGCGCCGTCGTCGATCTCCCACAGCAACCGCGCCTCACCCAGCGGGCGGTCGCGCGCCAGGTAGTGGTCGTGGAGCGCCCCCACGCGCTGCGTGACCAGCCGGGTGAACTGCCGGACCTCGGCGACGGCGTCCATTCTCTGACCTTAGTCAGAGATTCCGACGTGCGCCAGCAGTTCGGTGCGGCCGTTCCAGATGCCGGTCAGGCTCGGCAGGCTCGACTCCGTCCCACCGAGGCGCCGCAGGACGGTCAGCTCGACAGTGTCCGTCACGATGCGGGTGGGGTCGCCGTCGGTGACCTGCCGGACCGCCGTCGCGGTCGGGACTTCGCCACCCCCGCTGCCCGTGACGGTCATACTGGGCGCACGGACCTCGCGCCGGCCGTCCTCCTCGAAGTACTCCTCGGACTGGCCGCCGTCGGCGAGGATCGCGCGGGTCAGCGCCGTGGCGTAAACCGGGTCGCCGCACGCGTCGTACAGCCAGCGCCTGCCGAGCACGCCGTGTTCGGCGATGCCGACGAGGAAGTCCTCGCCACCGGTCAGGGGCGCGGCGCGGTAGGTCAGCGGGACCTGGTGGACCGGTCCGTCACCGGACCGGACCAGCATCGTCTCCACGCCCACCTCGCCTGCGGGGTCGTCGAAGCGGAACCCCGCGACCCGCTCGACGTCACCCTCCCCCTGGAACCAGTGGCGAGTGGGCAGCCAGACCGACAGGAGCTCGAGCTTCGTGGGACGCAGCGTGGTGCGGTGGAGCAGTGCCATGCGCAAGATCGTAGGGACCCCTACGAGCTCGCGAAGCCGTGTCTCCTCGGTTCGACGCCGTACACCCGCGCGTTGGGCGGCAGCTCGTCGAGGTGCGCGGTCACCACGTGGGCGAAGTTCACCGCGACGCTGGACCCGTCCGCCAGGCGCACGCTGTCGACCCTTGCCGCCGACAGCAGCTCCGGCAGCTTCGGCGCCAGCTCGCGCGCGTCCTCGTCGGACAGCGCGAACACCACCGACTCCCCACTGCCGGTCAGGTGCAGAACCAGTGCGTGTTTGAAATCAGCCATGCCCCAACACCACCACCGGCCCGTGCCGCGAGCAACGCGGGTTCGCCGGCAGCGGATCAGCTAGAAGCGGAAGAACTTCTCCCGCCGGCCCTGCCGCACCAGCTTGAGCCACTGCAGGAACGCCTTCGGGTCCCGCTTGGTGCCGATGAAGTACAGGCCGAACCGGATCAGCTCCAGCATGCCGATCCTGCGCAGTCCCGGCTGCGACAGCAGGTACCCGCGGTTGCTGTACGTGTAGTACCGCTTCACCTCGTTCTCCGGGTCCTGCGCGTGGAACCGCCCACCCAGCATCGGCTTGAACTCGTCCGAGCCGTCCGGGTGCAGGTACGCCGCCCGCAGCGAGGTGCCGAACGGCAGCCCGGACCGCACGAGCCGCCGGTGGATCTCCACCTCGTCGCCGCGGAAGAACAGGCGGTAGTCCGGCACGCCGACGACGTCCAGCGTGGCCGCGCGGAACAGGGCGCCGTTGAACAGCGACGCGATGCCCGGCAGGAAGTCCACGCCCAGCTCGGCCGCGCTGCGCTTCCACGTCAGGCCGCGGCGCAGCGGGAACGCGAGCTTCGTCGGCGTCTCGATGTTCGACACCACCGGCGACACCGCGGCCAGCTTGCGCGACTCCGCCTCGCCGAGCAGGACCTCCAGCACGTTCTCGTCCGCCGGGCGGCCGTCGTCGTCGGCGAGCCACACCCACTCGGCACCCATCGCCAGCGCGTGCAGCATGCCGAGCGCGAAACCGCCCGCCCCGCCGAGGTTGCGGTGCGAGGCCAGGTACGTGGACGGCACCGGGCAGCTCTCGACGATGTCCGCGACGGGCTCGTCCGGGCCGTTGTCGACCACGACGAGGTGGTCCGGCGGCCTGGTCTGGGCGCCGATCATCTTCAGCGAGTCGGCGAGCAGCTCCCTGCGGTGGCGCGTGACCACCACGGCGACCACCGCGTTCGACGGCAACTGCCCATCGATCTTCATCAGACCTCGCCGCCGTTTGTCGTCAGTGCCGGCTCGTTGCCCAGACGCGCCAGTGTTTCCGCGTCCATGCTCGCGAAGGGGTCCTTACCCTTGTACTTGGTGATGACCTCGCGCAACGAGCCGTGCATCTTCATGTGCCCCTCGTCCATCCAGATGGCCGTGTTGCACAGCTCGAACAATAGGTCGTCCTGGTGCGAGGCGAACACCAACATGCCGGAGCGCTTCACGAGATCCACGAGCCGGGTCCGCGCCTTCGCGAGGAACGCCGCGTCGACCGCGCCGATGCCCTCGTCCAGCAGCAGGATCTCCGGGTCGATCGAAGTGACCACGCCCAGCGCCAGGCGGACCCGCATGCCGGTGGAGTACGTCCGCAGCGGCATCTGCAGGTAGTCGCCCAGCTCGGTGAACTCGGCGATGTCGTCGACCCGCTGGTCCATCTCCTTGCGGCTCATCCCGAGGAACAGGCCGCGGATGATGATGTTCTCCAGGCCGGAGATCTCCGGGTCCATGCCGACGCCGAGGTCGAACACGGGCGCGACCTTGCCGATGGTCCTGGCCGACCCCCGGGTCGGCTCGTAGATGCCGGCGAGCAGGCGCAGCAGTGTGGACTTGCCGGCGCCGTTGTGGCCGACCAGGCCGACCCGGTCGCCTTCCTTCAGCGACAGCGTGATGTCGCGCAGGCCCTCGATGATCGGCACCTTCTGATCGGTGCCGATCTTGCCGCCGACCTTGCCCAGTACGAGCTTCTTCAGGGAACGGGACTTCGCGTCGAAGATCGGGAAGTCGACGGAGGCGTTCCAGACGTCGATGCTGACCATGTCGTTCTATCGCCTCACTCAGACCCAGTAGGAAACTCGGGCACGGTAGTTGCGCATGGCCAAGAAGGCCAGCGCCCACCCCACAACGGTAAACCCGCCGACGACCGCCCAGTGGTGCCAGCTCTGTGCGTTGCCGATCAGCGGCGCACGCATGATCTGGACGAAGTGGTACAGCGGGTTCAGCTCGGCGATGAGGATCTTCCAGTTGCCACTGCCGCCGGGGATCCGGTTGGTCAGGATGTCGGTGGTCCACACGATCGGCGTCATGAAGAACAGCAGGTTCACCACGCTCGTGATGACCGGCGGGATGTCCCGGTACCGCGTGGAGATGATGCCGAAGAGGATCGCCACCCAGGCGCCGTTGAGCGCCAGCAGCACGAACGCGGGGATCGCGAGCAGGATGGCCCAGCTGATGCCCGGCTGTGGGTCGCCGCCGGGCGAGATCACGTAGCCGGACGTGGTCAGGTCACCCCAGAAGATGGCGACGATGACCACGTAGACCAGCAGGTTGTGCGCCAGCATCAGCGTGAGCCGCCACACGGTGCGCAGTGCGTAGACGGTCAGCGGCGCCGGCAGGTGCTTGATCAGGCCCTCGTTGCCGATGAACGTGTCCGTGCCCTCGATGAGGCAGCCGAGCATGAAGTTCCAGACGATGAACCCGACCGTGACGTACGGCAGGAACGTCGGGATGTTCGCGGTGAACAACTGTGAGTAGAGCAGGCCGAGACCGATGGCGGTGATCGCCATCGACAGCGTGATCCACAGTGGCCCGATGACCGATCTGCGGTAGCGCTGTTTGATGTCCTGCCAGCCCAGGTGTCCCCACAGTTCCCGCTGCTTGGCGCCCTCGACGATGTCCTCCCAAGCACGCGACCAGCTACGGCTGGAACGGGTTGGGGGAGGTGCCTTCTCCTGCTCGGCAGTGCTCGTTACTGACACGGCTGACGAGCGTACCGGCGGCCACAGCCGGTGCCGCAGGGGATGCTGTTCGTGCGGTCCGTTACATCGCGGAAGGTCGAACCGTTACGTTCCGAACTGGATGTTCGTTTCAGTGTGTCGGCCTGGTAACTTCTCCGCTCATGGTCGACGTCGTCCCTGCGCACAGCGTCATGCGCTCTCTCATTGACGTCTACGCCGAACACCCGGAGCCCAGAACCGTCGCCGTCGTCGGCAACATGCCCATGGCGCCGAACGAGGAGCGCGCCAAGGCCGTCGACGCCTGTGACCTGGTCTTCCGGGTCAACGGCTTCGTCACCGACGAGCCCGGCGCACCGCCCACGGTCGGCACGCGCTGTCACGTCGTGGTGTTCAACCGCGCGCTGCGTGCGACGAGATACGTCTTCGAGAACTACCGGAGACGCCTGTACCTGATGGTCGAGCCCGGTCGCCTGCACTGGGAACCGGACAATCTGCCCGGTTGGTGGCCGGCGGACCTCGGTCTGGTGCCGGTCAACAACGCGGAGGTCACGCTGCCGCTGTCGGACGCGCTCGGGCTGCCGACGCGCCAGGAGGGCACGTGGGCGACCACCGGCACGATGGCCGCGTGGATCGCGCGGACCAGCTACCCGGAGGCGGAGCTGCTGCTCACCGGGTACTCGTTCATCGACAACCCGGACCAGACGTCCTGGATGCATGCCGCCGGCGACTCCTGCATCGTCGGCCCGGAGCACCAGATCGCCGCCGAGGGGCGGCTGCTCGACTCGTGGACCAAGACCGGCCGGACCAGGCTGCTTCGCTGAGGGAATGACATTGAGCAACATCCGCAACCTGTGGGGCGCGCGCCAGATCGTGTCCGACCGCGTCAAGCGCCTGATCGACTACCGGATCAACGAGCGGGTCCCGCTCGACCAGCTGAAGCACTACTACGACAAGATCGACCGCCTCGCGGACGAGCACCACGCGTCCGTCGGCGACCTCCGCGGCCGCCTCGACGACCTCACCCGCCGGTTCGACGAGCTGGAGCGGCTGCAGCGGTGGACGGCCAACGAGCTGGAGCGGATCATCCCGCAGGTCGCCGCGCAGGAGTCCCAGCTGGAGTCGCTGCGGGAGAAGATCAGCGCGGTGCCGGCCGGCGACCAGCCCCAGATCGAGGAGTCGCGGTCGCTCATCGACGAGATCCGGCGCGAGCACGCGCAGGTGCGTGTGCGCCTGACGGCCGTCGCGCAGTACGAGGACCGGCTCCGGAAGCTGGAAGATCGCGCTGAGTAGCCGTTAGGGGCGGAGTATCACCTTCCGTTGCCAGTATTCACAGTTTAACGTTCAAGTGGCAAATGTTGAGTTGTGTAGTGGGTGGATCAACTCTGTTTCTTGTTACTCCATTCGGGGACCCTGAGTTGTGTATACAGGCGCGATTGGGGTCCGGGACATGGTTGAAGTGCAGTGGTGGCGGTCCGCTTACGACAACCGGGTGCACGCCTTCGGCAACGAGGAGGCGATACGTGACTTCGGGGAGGCGTTGTGTGAGCACTGCGTCCCCAACTCCAAGATCGAGTGCACGGACGAGGGCGAACGGTGCCTCGCGTGCATGCTGATCTTCGGCGACCTGCTCGCCGACGGGTACGGGGAGACGTCCTGGCGGGCCTCCTGACCGCCTCGCGGCGGATCTGATAGGTGGCCTTACCAGTCAGGTCGAAGATTTTTCGGGTCGGCCTCGACCGGGTACGTTTGCCGGCATGCGCGAAGTCCGTATCGGCAAGCACACGGTTGGTCCTGAGCACCGGCCCTTCGTCATCGCCGAGATGTCCGGCAACCACAACGGGTCGCTGGACCGGGCCCTCGCCATCGTCGACGCCGTCGCCGCGTCCGGGGCCCAGGCGCTCAAGCTGCAGACCTACCGCGCGGACACGATCACCATCGACGTCGACGCGCCCGCCTTCCGGATCTCGTCCGACCACTCGCTCTGGGGCGGGGAGAACCTCTACTCCCTCTACGAGAAGGCCCACACGCCCTGGGAGTGGCACGCCCCGATCTTCGAGCGGGCCGCCGCGCAGGGGCTGACCGTCTTCTCCAGCCCGTTCGACGCCACCGCCATCGACCTGCTCGAGAGCCTGGACTCGCCGGCCTACAAGATCGCCTCCGCGGAGATCGTCGACCTGCCGTTGATCGAGTTGTGCGCGCGGACCGGGAAGCCGCTGGTCATCTCCACCGGCATGGCCAACGTCGCCGAGATCCACGCCGCAGTCGCCACGGCACGGGCGGCCGGGAACGACCAGCTCATCGTCCTCGGGTGCACCGCCTCCTACCCGGCCTCGCCGGCGGACAGCAACCTGCGGGGCATCCCGCTCATCGCCGACGCCTTCGACGTCGTCCCCGGGCTCTCCGACCACACGATGGGCATTGGCGTGCCGGTCGCCGCCGTCGCGCTGGGGGCCTGCGCCATCGAGAAGCACGTCACGCTCGACCGCGCGGACGGGGGAGTGGACAGCGACTTCTCCCTGGAGCCCGCCGAGCTGACGGCGCTGGTCACCGAGACCGAGCGGGCCTGGCAGGCCCTCGGCGCGCCGCGCATCGGGCCCAAGGACAGCGAGCGGGAGGTGCTGCGGCTGCGGCGCTCGCTCTACGTCGTGGCCGACGTCGAGGAGGGGGACGAGGTCACCGCGTCGAACGTGCGGTCGATCCGGCCGTCCGGTGGGTTGCCGCCCGCCGACCTGTCCACCGTCCTGGGGCGGCGGTTCCGCGTCGCGGCCGCCAAAGGCACGCCGTTGAGCTGGGATCTCATCTGAGTTGTCCACAGGGGTGTGACACGCAAACGCTTGGCAACACACAAGTTGTCCACAGCAGGGTCAGTTATCCACAATTTCATCCACAGGCACGCGAGCCAGGCGGCCGCGGCCATATGTTGGCTCCATGAACCACGCATTCGCCGCCTCCCACGCGTTGACCGCCGCCTCGGCTTCCGCCGGCACCGCCAGGCCGGGTATGTCGGCCAGGTCCAGCCACGGGTGGTCCACGCGCGCCTCGTCCCAGTCCAGGAAGCCCACTCGGCCGCCCTGGAGGCGGATGTTCGCCGCGCACGGGTCGCCGTGGATCACGGTCGTCGGGCCGGTCAGGGCCTGCCACGCCTGCCGACAGGTGGCCACGGCTTTCGGCGGCATCCTCGTCAGGTCCACGTCACCGCCCTGATCGAGGGTCAGGAGGTCGCGGGTGCCGGGGAGGTCGGGTCGCGGTGGCCAGTCGGTCATCAGCGTGTGGAGGCGGCGTAGCTCGTCCGCCACCAGCGGCCAGTCCTCGTCGGTCGGCTCGCGGCCGGGTAGCCAGTGCTGCACCACCACGCCGTCGGCGTGGCGGCGGCCGTCCCGCGTCCTGACCACGCCCGGGACGGTGAAGCCGTGGCGGGGGAGGTGGTCCAGGAGGTCCAGCTCCCACTCCAGGGACGCCGCCGAGCGGCGGGAGCGGCGGACCACCCAGTCGTCGCCGGCTCGGCGGACCTCGTTGCGGTGGCCACCGCCCAGGCGCTCACCGAGTGGTGGCGAGCCCCAGGGCGAAAGGTCCACCAGCACCGGTGTTCGCGCCGCTCAGAAGAACTCGCGCACGAGATCGACCACACGGTCCACGTCCTCGTCGGACAGGTCCGGGAAAAGGGGTAGCGACAGCTCTTCGGCATAGAACTGTTCCGCGTTCGGGCACATGCCACGCTGGTAGCCGAGGTCCTCGAACACCGGGTGCCAGTACACCGGGATGTAGTTCACCTGCACGCCGATGCCGTTGGCGCGGAGGTGCTCGTACAGTGCCCGCCTGCGCCCGTCCAGCACCCGCAGCGGGTACAGGTGCCACATCGGGTCGGCGCCCGGCAGTGTCACGGGTGTGCGCACCCCGTCCAGGTCGCACAGTCCGGCGGTGTACCTGGCGTGGATCTCGGCGCGGCGCGCCTTGAACCGGTCCAGCCGCCGCAGCTGGCTGGAGCCCAGGGCGCACAGCACGTCCGGCAGCCGGTAGTTCAGGCCGAACTCGTGGACCTCCTGGTGCCAGCCGCCCTCGTCGGGGTGCCGTTGCCGGGACGGGTCACGCACCAGGCCGTGGTTGCGGAACCGCGCCGCCCGCCGTGCCAGGTCCGGGTTGTGCGACGCGACCGCGCCGCCCTCCGCAGTAGTCAGGTTCTTCGTCGGGAAGAAGGAGAATGTCGTGATGTCCGCCAACGAGCCCACGGGCCGGCCCTGCCAGGAGCCGCCGATGGAGTGAGCCGCGTCCTCGAGCAGCAGGGCGCCGGCGTCGTGCGCGACCTTCGCCAGCTCGTCGTGTGGGGCCGGGTGGCCGGCGTAGTCCACCGCGGACACGACGCGGGTGCGCTTCGTCAGCGCGGCGGCCGCGGCCTCGGGCAGCAGGTTGCCGGTCTCCGGGGACACGTCCGCGAAGACCACCGTGGCGCCCTGCAGGGCGGCGGTCGCGGCGGTCGCCACGAACGTCATCGGGGCGCACACGACCTCGTCACCCTTGCCGATGCCCGTCGCCGCGTAGGCGACGTGCAGGGCGGCGGTGCCGGACGTCACGGCTACGGTCGCCGCGCCGCCCGTCAGCGTGCACAGGTCCTCTTCGAACTGGCGCACGGCCGGTCCGGTGGTGAGCCAGTCGCCGCGCAGGACGTTCGCGACGGCCTCGATGTCGGCCTCGGTCACCGACTGGCGTCCGTAGGGCAGTGTTGCCTGAGCCGCTTCGTCCCTCCGCTCCCGAACCTCACCCATACTGCGCCACCAGCGTCCGCAGGTCGTCGTCGGACAGCCAGAGGTCGTTGGTGTCCGAGCGATAGGCGAAGCCCTCCGGCACCGGCTTGCCGCCGGCCGGCGGCTCGTAGCCCCACCCGGCGATGTGCGGCATCACGACGTAGCGGTCGTCCAGGAGCAGGGTCCGGCGGGAGTCGTCCGGCGCGATCATCTCCTCGTGGAGCTTCTCGCCGGGCCGGACGCCGACCTCCTTCATCTGGCTGTTCGGCGCGATCACCCTGGCCAGGTCGACGATCCGCATGCTGGGGATCCGCGGCACGTACAGCTCGCCGCCGTGCATCTGGTCGAACGAGTTGACCACGAACTCGACGGCCTGCGGGAGCGTGATCCAGAAGCGGGTCATCCGGAGGTCGGTGATCGGCAGTGCCTCGCCGCGCTCGGCCAGCGAGCGGAAGAACGGGATGACGCTGCCGCGCGAGCCCATCACGTTGCCGTAGCGCACCACGGAGAACCGGGTGACGTGACCGGCGGCGTAGTGGTTGCCGGAGATGAACAGGCGGTCCGCGCACAGCTTCGTGGCGCCGTAGAGGTTGATCGGGCTCGACGCCTTGTCCGTGGACAGGGCCACGACCTTCTTGACGCCGCAGTCGATGGCCGCCTCGATCACGTTCTGTGAGCCGGTCACGTTCGTCTGGACGAACTCGAACGGGTTGTACTCGGCGGTGTCGACCTGCTTGAGCGCCGCGGCGTGCACCACGTAGTCGATGTCGTGCATCGCGCGCTCCAGCCGGCGCCGGTCCCGTACGTCGCCGATGAACCAGCGCAGCCGCGGGTCGTCGCCGAACTGCTGGCGGGCCTCGTACTGCTTCAGTTCGTCCCGGGAGAGGACCACCAGCCTGCGCGGGTTCAGGTGCTCCAGCGCATAGGCGATGAACGCCTTTCCGAAGGACCCCGTCCCGCCGGTGAGCAGGATGCTGGCCCCTTCGAGCAGCGCCATTGTGTTACCTCCGCGATAGGCGTGGGTTGCCAGTGCGCCATCATGACACCCGTGCGAGTCAACGCGGTCATCCAGGCGCGGATGTCCTCCACCCGCCTACCCGGCAAGGTGCTGCGGCCGCTGGGTGGGAAAACCGTGCTGAGCTGGGTGATCCGTGCCGCGGCCCGCACCCACAACGTGGACTCCGTGATCCTGGCGACGTCCGATGCCCCCGACGACGACCCGGTCGCCGAGGAGGCGGCCCGCTGCGGCGCCGAGGTGGTACGCGGCCCCCTCGACGACGTGCTCGCCCGCTACCTGCTCGCCGCACACGAGCACCCGTGCGACGCCGTGGTCCGCCTCACAGCCGACTGCCCACTGCACGATCCGGCGCTCATCGCGCAGGTCGTGGGCATGTGGCTCGCCGACCCGACGGTCGACTACGCGTCGAACATCCTCGTG
This sequence comes from Actinophytocola sp., assembly GCF_045807065.1. Classification (GTDB taxonomy): domain Bacteria; phylum Actinomycetota; class Actinomycetes; order Mycobacteriales; family Pseudonocardiaceae; genus Actinophytocola. The sequence continues at coordinate 13,819 of NZ_JBJMIE010000669.1, forward strand.
CGCCGCTACCCACGCGGCTTCGACACCGAGCTGGTGCGGGTTCCCGTCCTGGAGGAGCAGGACCGAGTGCCGACAGGCTCACACCGCGAACACGTGACGTCGAACATCTACCCACAACCGAGCGTGTACCGGTGCGCGGGCGTATTGTCGGCTGTGGACAACTCGGACCTCCGCGTCACGCTGGACACTCGCGAGGACGCCGCCGTACTGGACGCGGTAGTCGCGGCCCTGGGCGAGGAGGTGCCGCGCTGGGAGGACGTGGTCGCGTTCCTGCGGTCCAACCCGCACGTGGCGGCCCTGAACGCGGAAGTGGCCCAGAAGCCCGCATGACGTCCCTGCTGCTGCGCGCCGACGCGGCCCCCGAAACAGGGGTGGGCCACCTGTCCCGCTGCGTGGCGATCGCCACAGCGGCACGCGCCCGAGGCTGGGACGTCGCACTGTGCGGCAGTTTCACCGCCGGCCAGTGGCTGATAGGCGATCTCCCGGTACAACCCGCGATCGAGCCGGCGGACGTCCTGCTGATCGACCACTACGGACTGACCGAGGTGTCGACGGGTTCACTGCTGGTGTCCATCGAGGACGGTCCGTTCGGCCGGCGGAGAGCTGACGTCGTGGTGGACCCGAACCTGTCCATATCGGACCGCCCGGACGACGGCACCCCCACGGTGTTGCGCGGCCCGAAGTACGCCCCCCTACGCGCGGAGATCCGCGCGGCACGAGCAACACGCGCCGCCGGCGCGACACCCCCACGAGTCGTGGTGGTGATGGGCGGCGGCGCGGCCCCGTCAGCGGTAGCGGCCGCGGTGGAAGCCTTGCGCGCGACGAACACCCCAGCGACAGTGACAGCGATCTCGGCGACCCCGGTCCCGGGCGTCGACGTGATCCCACCCACCCCGTCGCTACCGACACTGCTGGCAGGCGCGGACCTGGTGGTGAGCGCGGCGGGCGTGACGCTGCTGGAACTGTGCTGCATCGGCGTCCCCACGGCACTGGTGCGCATCGCGGACAACCAACTGGCCGGCTACGAGGCAGCAGTGACCCAGGGCCTGGCAGCAGGTCTGGGCACCGACCCCCGCGAACACCTCGAGACACTGCGCGCCCTACTGCTCAACCCCGAACAGAGAAAAGCCCTGGCAACCAAGGCAACGACAACAGTGGACGGCAAGGGCGCGGACAGAATCCTGAACACAATCCAGGCCTACCTGGACGAAAGTCCCACTGGCGCGCCCGGGGGCCCCCCGGTTTCCACACTACCGACGGCCACCGACAATCCCGGCCCACACACCCAGCTGTCCACAGCCCCGATCGGGCCAGACCCGAGTGAGAGGGACTCTGGTGTGGCGGAGGATCCGCCGGGTTCACCATCGCGGTCGGCCGCCGACGATCCTGGGCGGCGTGACCAACTGCCTGTAGCCCGTGTCGATTCAATTCGGCGCGGAAGTGAGTCTGGTGCGGGGGAGGATCCCCCGCTTTCAACATCGCCGTCGGATGCCGACCATCCTGGACCGCGTGGCCGGTTGCCCGTTGCCCGTGTCGGGCCAGACTCGAGCGAGAGGGACTCTCATGCGCCCGAAGGCCCTCCGGTTGCCGCGCTACCGGCGGGTACTGACGATTCCGGCCCGCACGCTCGGTTATCCCCAGACTCGATCCGGCCAGACCCGAGTGGAAAGGACTCTGGTGTGGCGGAGGATCCGCCAGGTTCACCATCGCGGTTGAGCGCCGATGCCCCTGGCCGGCGTGACCAGTTGCCTGTAGCCCCGGTCGGGTCGATCCGGGGCGGAAGTGAGTCTGGTGTGGGGGATCCGCGGGTTTCAACACCGCGGTCGGATGCCGACGATCCTGGACCGAGTGACCGGTCGCCCGTAGCCCCTGTCGGGCCAGACTCGAGCGAAAGGGACTCTCATGCGTCCGGGGGCCCCCCGGTTTCCACACTACCGACGGCCACCGACAATCCCGGCCCGCGCGCCCAGCTGTCCACAGCCCCGATCGGCTCAAGCCCGAGCGAAAGGGACTCTCGTCCCCCCGGGGATCCCCCGGTTTCAACGCTACCCGAGTACACCGACAATTCCGTCGTCGTGCGGTCCGCGAACGGGAGCGACGCCGCGCTTCTGCTTGAGTGGCGCAACGATCTCGAGACCCGCGCCCGGTCCCGCTCCACCGATCCCGTCACCCCGGCCGAGCACGAGGCCTGGCTTGCCCGTGTCCTCGACGATCCCGACCGTCGCCTCCTGATCGCCTACCGCGGTCGCGAACCCGTCGGTACCGTCCGGTTCGATCGGGATGGTCCACAGTGGGAGGTCAGCATCACGGTCGCTCCCCAGGCGCGGGGGCGCAAGCTCGCCGTGCCGATCCTCCTCGCGGCCGAGCGTGCCATCGGTTCGGCCGGTTTCCGCGCGTGTGTCCACCGTGACAACGGTGCCTCCCTCGCGCTGTTCGGTCGGGCCGGGTATCGGCAGGTCGGTGCGGACGGGGGATGGGTCTGGCTCGCCAAGGTGGTGTGACGCTCGCCGTAACGTGTGGACCGCGCTCGCGTGCGACGATTCGAACATGCCAGCACGGTTCAAAGACCTCTGCCTCGACGCGAACGACCACCAGGCACTAGCCGACTGGTGGTGCGTGGCCATGGGCTACGTCCGCAAGGACGTCCACGAACCGCCGCGGGACGGGTCGGTTCGGCCGGCCGAGTGGCCCGTGCCGCTCGTCGATCCCGCCGGGCGTGGGCCGCTGATCTGGGTCAACCCCGTGGCCGAGAAGAAGGCCGTCAAGAACCGCGTGCACTTCGACGTCGACGGGGACACCGAGGAACTGCTGGGGCTGGGCGCGACCCTCGTGCGCCGGAAGGACGACGAGATCGGGTGGGACATCCTCGCTGACCCCGAGGGCAACGAGTTCTGCGTGTTCGCTCCGCGGTGACCGGGCCCGAGATCGCGATCGTCGTGGCCGCGGGGTTCCTCGCGGGCGGCATCAACACCGTTGTCGGGTCGGGGACGCTCATCACGTTCCCGGTGCTGCTCGGTCTCGGCTACCCGCCGGTCGTTGCGAACGTTTCAAACAGCCTCGGGCTCGTGCCCGGGTCGGTCACCGGGGCCATCGGCTACCGCCGCGAGCTCACGGGGCAGGGCCGGCGCCTGGTCAGGTTCGGCGCCGTCACGGTGGTCGGGGCGGTCGCCGGCGCCCTGCTGCTGCTCGTGCTCCCGCCGGACGCGTTCGAGTCCGTCGTGCCGGTCCTCATCGTCCTCGCGCTCGTGCTGGTGCTGCTGCAACCGTTCGTCCAGCGCTGGCTGGCGAAACGGAGCCCGGACCGCCACCCGCACGGCGGCATCCCCCTGCTGCTGGGCGTGTTCGCGACCGCGGTCTACGGCGGGTACTTCGGTGCCGCGCAGGGTGTGATCCTCGTCGCGCTCATGGGGATCCTCATGGACGAGACCCTGCAGCGCGTCAACGGCATCAAGAACGTCTTCGTGGCGACCGCGAACCTCGTGTCCGGTGTGGTCTTCGTGTTCGTCGCGGACGTGGACTGGCTGGTGGTCGGCCTCCTGGCCGGCGGGTCCATCCTCGGTGGCCTCGTCGGGGCACGGATCGGGCGACGACTACGTCCATCGTGGCTGCGAGCGACCATTGTGGTCGTTGGATCGGTCGCCATTGTGCAACTCATTGTCACGTGATTACTCCGATTGGTTGGGATTCGTTGACTCGCGTTCACCTCCACGTGGTTGGGTAGGTAGATGTCAGCAGCCACGCGTACCGAGCCTGTCCAGCTGGCCGATGGTCGTGCGCTCCGCATGACCTACGCCCAACCGCACGGTGTCGTCCGGGGCGGCGTCGTGGTCCTGCACGAGGAACGCGGCATCACCCAGAGCATGCGGGCGCTGGTCTCGGGTCTGGCGGACGAGGGTTGGCTGACCGTCGCGCCGCACATCTACGACGGGGACTCCACCGAGACCGACGCCGACACGGCACGGGACCGCGCCAGCACGCTGTCCGGCGACTCCGTGCTCGCGCACACCGACATCGCGTTCGGCTGGCTCGCCCAACACGGGATCGAGGCCGACCGGATCGGCGTCGTCGGCTTCGAGCTGGGTGGGGCGGTCTCGCTGGTGGTGGCCGCGAGCCGCAGCATCGGTGCCGCTGTTTCCGTGGCTGGCGGCGGCATCCTGCAACCGGCGTCGCCGGGGCTGCCGGCGCTGGTCGACGTGGCCTCCGAGCTGCGTTGCCCGTGGCTGGGCCTGTTCGGCGACAAGGTGGCCGACGAGGTGGCCCTCCTCCGCGAGGCGGCCAGGCGCTCCGAGACGGCCAACGACATCGTGCTCTACCCGGCCGCTGACCACCGGTTCGACATCTACCCGGACACCGGCATGGAGGCCTGGCAGCGCGTGCTCAACTGGTTCGACGCGCACCTGCGCTGAGCGGAGTCGAACACAGGCGTGAGCACGTCACTGTCCCACCAGGAGTTCGACCTCCTCTGGGAGCACCTCGGCTTCACCGAGCGCCCGTACCCGCTCGACGTGCCGTCGTTCGGACACACCATGGCCGAGCGCGCGGCACTGCGGGACCAGGTCCGGCAGTCGCTGCGGCACAAAGGACTCCACGACGGCGCCGAGGTGGTGCCCGCGTTGGAGGAGCGGCTGGCGGTGCTCGGCAGGCACACGTTCAGCGTCGACGGCCAGCTGTCCGTCAACGAACACCTGAAGGTCCTGGCCGCGAGCGACGGCCGGCAGGGCGTACTCGCCGCGCAGAACGACGCCGAGGTGCGTGTGGCGGCCGTGCGGGACGCGCGGCTGGTACCGGCGGTCGTCGCGTTGGTACCGGACGAGAAGCCGGGCCCGGGCGGCGTCGCGCGGCTGCCGAAGGCCGTCTTCGACACGGCCATCGACGCGTACGCGAAGAGCGGTTACGCCGGCCTCGAACGCACCCTGAACGGCGGCGGCGTCACCGGCCGGGACCTGCGCGCGGTGGTCACGCTCGTCGAGTCCGGCCGCCACGGCGGTGGCCAGCTCGCCGCCAACAGCGTGGACCGCCTCGGCCGCCGCACCCGCACACCCGTCCTGAACTGGTTCGACACCGAAGCCGGCCGCTACCTCGTCTTCGGCGAGACCGACCGCGACCGGACCGAGTGGCTGACGGTCGCCCCCGCGGACACCGCACGCCTCGAACAACGCCTCACCGACTGGGCAACGGCGCTGACCACTTCCTGAGTGACCGAACCCACGTGCCTGCTCACCTCCGCGCGACCTCCGTGACCGGGGAGGTGGCCGTTGGCGAAGGGTTGTCCGCGTGGAGAACGAGGCGCGGGGCGGCCTGCTCGTCGGTGTGGTCTTCATCGAGGTCAACAGTGGTGAGCTGCGGTCAGGCGCCGATGTAGTCCGCGAGGTGCTCGCCGGTCAGGGTGGCGCGGTTGGCGACGAGGTCGGCCGGCGTGCCCTCGAAGACGACGCGGCCGCCGTCGTGGCCGGCGCCGGGGCCGAGGTCGATGATCCAGTCCGCGTGGGCCATGACCGCCTGGTGGTGCTCGATGACGATGACCGACTTGCCGGCGTCGACGAGCCGGTCCAGCAGGCCCAGCAACTGCTCGACGTCGGCGAGGTGCAGGCCCGTGGTCGGCTCGTCGAGGACGTAGACGCTGCCCTTGCCGCCCATGTTGGTGGCCAGCTTGAGCCGCTGCCGCTCGCCGCCGGACAGCGTGGTCAGCGGCTGGCCGAGGCTGAGGTAGCCGAGTCCGACGTCGGCGAGCCGGCCCAGGATGGTGTGCGCGGCCGGGAGGTGCGCCTCGCCGGCGCCGAAGAACTCCTCCGCCTCGGTCACCGGCATCGCGAGCACCTCGCTGATGTCGCGGCCACCCAGCTTGTACTCCAGCACCGAGGCCTGGAACCGCTTCCCCTCGCACTCCTCGCAGGTGGAGGCGACGCCGGCCATCATCGCGAGGTCGGTGTAGATGACGCCGGCGCCGTTGCAGTTGGGGCAGGCACCCTCGGAGTTGGCGCTGTACAGCGCCGGCTTCACGCCGTTGGCGTTCGCGAACCCCTTGCGGATCGGGTCGAGCACTCCGGTGTAGGTCGCCGGGTTGCTGC
>NZ_JBJMIE010000670.1:0-6554 GCF_045807065.1 Actinophytocola sp.
AGCTGGTCGAGGAACCACAACCGCTGCTGCGCAAACGACAACGGCAACAACCCACCCCGCGACACCACACCCAACCCAGACAACACACCACCACCCCCACCCGACACCCACAACGCAAGCTCACCCACCCGCGAACCCTCAAACACCACCCGCAACGGCAACTCAACACCCAACCGCTCCCGCACCCGCGACACCAACTGCGTCGCCAACAACGAATGCCCACCCAACTCAAAAAAATCATCCCCCACACCAACACCCGACACCCCCAACACCTCACCAAACAACTCACACAACACCTCCTCCTGCACCGAACGAGGCGCCACAAACTCCCCACCCCACAACACCCGCCCCACATCCGGCACCGGCAAACCCCGCCGATCCACCTTCCCACTCACCGTCAACGGCAACTCATCCAAAACCACAAACACCGACGGCACCATAAAATCAGGAACACAACGACCCACAAACTCACGCAACACCGGCACCAGGGTTCGGCTCAGTTCCCGGGTCTCGCGTCCCCCCAAGGGGTTGTTCACCCCGCCTCGTACGGAAAGGCGGCCGACCGGGAAGTCCACCTTCGGCCATTCACCGCTGCCGCGAACGAACGCCACATCAAACTCACCGTCAGGCCGACCGGACGCCCAACTCACCAACACCTGAAAACCAGCCGACTCCCCCCACTCACACACATCCTCCAACCCGAAACCCACGCCTTCCACCACACGATCATTCGGCACCCCCACCACACCGAACGACGTCCCCTCACACAACCACTCCCGCAACACCTCCACCGACAGCCACTCACGCCACCCCACCTCCACCAACTCGCCCGAACCACCCTTGTGCAACACCACGTCATACCGAAAACGCACCATCTCATTGCCGCCGCGCCCACGCTTCGGCATCACCCGCACGTGGTCCACATCGGACAGTGCGAAGAAGAACCCGGGATCGACGAGCAGTTCGTTCTCCTGGGCTGTCGCCCGGGCCACGCGGCGCTCGAGTTCCACCCCCTCCGCGCCTCGCGCCGACTCGACCGACACGTGGTACTGCGTCAGCAGCGCGAGGTTGCGCACGTCGCCCACCATGACCACCCCATCGGGGGTGACCATGGACAGCGCGCCGCGCAGAACTCGCATGAGGTAGTCCCGGTCCGGGAAGTACTGCACGACCGAGTTCACCACCACCAGGTCGAACGAGCCCGGCGCGAAGTCGGAGAAATCGTCCGCCTCCCGGTGGTACAGCTCGACGTTCCGCACATCGCGCTCACGCAACGCCCGGCCCAACCCGTCGAGCGTGTTCTCCGAGAAGTCCGTGCCGACGTAGTGCTCCACCGACGGAGCCACCCGCCACAACAACAACCCGGTGCCACACCCGATCTCCAACACCCGACGCGGCCCCGACGCCAACACCCGCTCAACCGTCGCATCCACCCACTCCCGCATCTCCACCACAGGAATCGGCCCACCCGAATAACTCGAATTCCACCCAACGATGTTGAAGGTGGGATCATCGACATCACCCAGAACCTGCGTCTGGTCGAAGATGCCGTGCCACTCCTCCACCTGCGCCTGACCCGCCCCGGCGATCTCGGGAACCTCGCCGGGGACGACGTAGCCGACGAGACGTTTCGTGCCCGGGGTGTCCTCGCGGAGCAGCACGGCGGCGTTGCGCACGGCCGGGTGGGCCAGCAGCACGGCCTCCACCTCGCCGGGTTCCACCCGGAAGCCGCGGACCTTGGCCTGCTCGTCGGCCCGGCCCAGGAACTGCAGGTGCCCGTCGCCGACCCAGCGGACCAGATCACCGGTGCGGTAGAGGCGGGCCCCGGGGGCGCCGAACGGGTCGGCCACGAACCGTTCGGCGGTCAGCGCGGCCCGGTCGAAGTAGCCGCGGGCGAGGCCCCGCCCGCCGATGTACAGCTCGCCGGGCACTCCCGCGGGCACCGGCCGCAGCGCCCGGTCGAGCACGTGGACGGTCGTGTTGCGGATCGGACGACCGATCAGCGGCGGCGTCCCGCTCGCCATCGGTTCGCTCGTGGTGGAGCACACGGTGGCCTCGGTGAGACCGTAGCCGTTGATCATCCTGCGGCCGGCCGCCCACCGGGCCACGAACTCCGGCGCGGTCGCCTCGCCGCCGACCATCAGTCCGGCGAGGTCGGGGAAGTCGTCCTCCGGCAGGGTGGCCAGCGCCGCGGGCGGGATCACGGAGTGCGTGATGCGGTTGGTGAGCAGCACGTCCGCCAGCTCCGCGCCGGACAGTGGACCGGCCTGGGGCACGACCAGTGTGGCCCCGTTGCCGAACGCCATGAGCAACTCGACCACCGCGACATCGAAGCTCGGTGAGGCGAACTGCAGGACCCGGGACTCCGCGGTGAGGTCGAGGACGTCGGTCCACTCCTCGGACAGGCTGGTCAGCCCGCTGTGCGGGACGACGACGCCCTTGGGCCGACCCGTGGAGCCCGAGGTGTAGATGACGTAGGCCGGGCACTCCGGGTACAGCGGGGCGAGCCGGTCGGCGTCGGTCAGGTCGACTTCCAGGTGACCCGTCAGCTCCGCGGCGGTCTCGTCCGCGTCGATCACGAGGACGGGCGCGTCGAGCCCGGACGGCACCGCCGTGACGTGTGCCCGGTCGGTCACCACGCACGCGGGCCGGGAGTCCCGCAGCATGTACTCGACCCGTTCCGCGGGGTACTCCGGATCCACCGGCAGGTACGCGCCGCCGGCCTTCACCACCGCGAGCGAGGAGACGACGGCGTGCACCGAGCGGGGGATCATCAACGCGACCCGGCGCTCCGGTGCCACCCCTCGGTCGACCAGCGCTCTGGCCAGCCGGTTCGCCAGGGCGTTGAGCTGTGCGTAGGTCAGGTCCCCGTTCCCGTGCCGGACGGCCACCGCCTCCGGCGAGCGCTGGACCTGGGCTTCGAAGAACCGGGGCAGGGTGGCGTCCGTGGCCGGTCGCTGCCGGCCGCGCCAGCTGGTCAGCACCAGGTCCCGCTCGCCGGCGGGCATCATGTCTACTTCGGACAGGCGGCGGTCCGGGTGCGCGGAGACGGCGACGAGCAGGGTGCGGAAGTGTCCGGCGAGCCGTTCCGCGGTGGCCGCGGTGAACAGGTCGACGCTGTAGATGAGCCGGCCGACGAGGGAGTCACCGTGCTCGACCAGGTGGCATTCGAGGTCAAACCGGGTGCTGCTGTCGGCGGTGCCGAAGGTGCGCAGCTCGGCGCCGACCAGGTCCAGCCGCTGCCGTGGCGCGTTCATGAGCTGGAACATGACCTGCACCAACGGGTTGCGGCTCAGGTCGCGGACCGGCGCCAACTCCTCGACCAACTGCTCGAACGGCAGATCCTGGTTCGCATACGCGCCCAGCGCCGTCTCCCGCACCCGACCCAGAAGCTCCACAAAGGACGGATCTCCCGACACGTCGGTCCGCAACACCAACGTGTTCACGAAGAACCCGATCAGCCCCTCGAGCTCGGGGCGCACGCGACCCGCGATCGCCGACCCCACCGCGACGTCCGTCGCGTCCGCGTACCGCGACATCACCACGGTGAACGCGGCAAGCAACGTCATGAACAGGGTGGCGTCGTGGTCCTGGCTGAGCTGCCGCAACCGCCGGGTGACGTCGACGGGCAGCGTGAACGACACGGAGCCGCCCCGGTAGGTGGGCACTGCCGGTCGTTCCCGGTCCACCGGCAGCGGCAACGCCGGTGGCATCCCGGCGAGCCGGTCTCGCCAGTACGAGGTCTGCGCACGCAGGATGTCCTCGGCGAGCCATTGCCGTTGCCACACGGCGAAGTCCGCGTACTGCACCGGCAGTTCGGGCAACGGCGACGGCTCGCCGTTGAGGAACGCGCCGTACAGCACGTTCAGCTCGGACATGAACACGCTCATCGACCAGCCGTCGGAGATGATGTGGTGCAGCACGATGCACAGCACGAAGCTGTCCGGGGCCAGGCGGATCAGCGTGACGCGGAGCAGCGGACCGGTGGACAGGTCGAACGGCCGGGCGGCCTCGGTGAGCGCCACCCCTTGCGCCCGTGCCTCGGGGTCGTCGTCGGTGGTGACGTCCACGACGTCGACCTGGAACGGCTCGGGATCGCGCAGGACCTGGTACGGCTGGCCGTCGGCGCTTTCGAACGTGGTGCGCAGCGACTCGTGCCGGGCGGTGAGCTCGGTGACGGTGCGGCTGAGCACGGCGACGTCGACATCGCCGTGCAGCCGGACCACGTAGGGGATGCTGTAGAAGGCGTTGTCCGGGGCCAGTTGGTCGAGGAACCAGAGGCGTTGCTGGGCGAACGACAGCGGCAGCCGGCCGGTCCTCGGCACCCGCCGGACGGGTCGGTCGCGGCGTTCCAGCAGCTTCTCGATGAGCCGGCGGCGGCGTGCGCTCAGTTCGCGGTTCTCCGGCGAGTCGGACACGAGGTCTCCCCAGTTTCTCAGGTGGTCGGTCGGTGTGGTCGGCGTGGACGGCGGCTACTCCATCTCGTCCAGCAGGCGCTCCACCTCTTCGTCGGACATGGTCTCGACCAGGTCGGCGATGCGCTCCCGGTCGTCGGTGGCGGTTCGGCGGGCCGCGTCGACCAGCCCGGCCAACTCGGCGATCGTGGCGTGTTCGAACAGGGTCCGCAGCGGCAGGTCCACGCCCAACCGCTGCCGAACACGGGACATCATCTTGGTACCCAGCAGGGAATGACCGCCCAGGACGAAGAAGTTGTCCCTTACGCCGACCCGCGGCAGGTCCAGCACCTCGCACCAGATCGCGGCGAGGGCCTCCTCGGTATCGTCGCGCGGTGCCACGTACTCCTCGGCGGTCTCGGCCAGGGCGCCGGACTCGGGCGCCGGGAGGGCGCGGCGGTCGATTTTGCCGCTGCTGGTCAGCGGGAACTCGTCCAACACCACAAACACCGACGGCACAAGATAATCCGGCAACCGCTCCTGCGCGAACCCACGAACCACACCCAACGAAAAACCCTCACCACCTACCACATAAGCCACCAACCGCCGACCACCCAACCCATCCCCACACGCCAACACCACCACCTCACCAACACCCACACACCCCGACAACACCGACTCCACCTCAGCCGGCTCCACCCGAACACCACGAATCTTCACCTGATCATCAACCCGACCAACAAACTCCACACCACCCGACCACCCCCACCGCACCACATCACCAGTCCGATACATCCGCGCCCCACCCCCCACAAACGGATCCGCCACAAAACGCTCCGCCGTCAAACCAGCCTGACCCACATACCCCCGAGCCAACTGACCACCACCCACATACAACTCACCCACCACACCCACCGGCACCACACACAACGACCCATCCAACACATACACCCGATTCCCACCCGACCAACCACACACAACCCCCCGCTCAACCTCACCCAACACCCCCACACCACTCAACCGACCACCCGGATCACCCACCACCCCACCCAACACCCGCAAAAACCCACCAACAAAACGCTCAACCGTCCCCACCCCAAACAAATCCGTACCAAAAGCAAAACGACCCACCAACACATCACCACGCTCGACCATGCTGCACTCGATGTCGGCTCGGATGGTGTTCGTCGCACCGGCGGTGCCGAACGTCTCGACGTCGATCCCGGCGAACCCCAGGCGCTCCAGCGGCGCGTTCATCACGTTGAACGTCACCTGTACCAACGGGTTGCGACTCAGGTCCCGGACCGGCGCAAGCTCCTCGACCAACTGCTCGAACGGCAGATCCTGATGCGCGTACGCACCCAACGCCGTCTCCCGCACCCGACCCAGAAGCTCCACAAAAGACGGATCACCCGACAGATCAGTACGCAACACCAACGTATTCACGAAAAATCCGATCAACCCCTCCAACTCAGGACGCACCCGACCCGCGATCGGCGACCCGACGGCGATGTCGGTGCTTCCCGTGTACCGCGACAACAACAGCTGGAACGCGGCCAGCAACGTCATGAACAACGTGGTGCCCTGCTCACGGCTCAACGCACGCAGCCGCGCCGTGACATCTGCCGGCACCTCGAACGTCACCACGTCCGCCTCGAACGACGGCACCGCCGGACGCGGACGGTCCAACGGGAGCTCCAACGCGGCCGGCATACCGGCCAGCCGCTCACGCCAGTAGTCAAGCTGCGTGCGCAGTTCGTCCTCTGCCAGCCAGGTGCGTTGCCAGACGGCGAAGTCGGCGTACTGCACCGGAAGCGGCGGCAACGGCGAGGGCTCGCCGGCGAGGAACGCGGGGTACAGCGCGTTGATCTCGCGCAGGAACACGCCCATGGACCAGCCGTCGGAGACGATGTGGTGGCACACCAGGACGAGCACGTGGTCGTCCTGGCCGAGCCGGATCAGGGTCGTCCGCAGCAGCGGACCGGTCGACAGGTCGAAGGGACGGACGACCTCCTGGGCGACGACCTCGCGGGCGTCTGTTTCGGGATCGGCCCCACCAGACACATCAACCAACTCAACCGACACCACACCCACCCCACCCACAACCTGCCGCGGCGCCCCATCAACAGACACAAACCTCGTACGCAAAGACTCATGCCG
>NZ_JBJMIE010000671.1:0-11583 GCF_045807065.1 Actinophytocola sp.
CGACGCGATCCACAGCGACTCGCCCACCGCGAACAGGCCGACCGCCACGATCACGATGTCGATGCCGTCGGCCAGCTGGAGCGAGCCGAACGTGAGCCGCGACTGGCCGCTCTGCGGGTCGAGGCCGACGAGCCCGATCGTGAGGCCGATGAGCAGCGACGCGAACCCGCGCAGCCGCGACTTGCCGAGCACGGACGTCACCGCGATGAACGCCAGCACCATGATCGCGAAGTAGTCCGGCGCGCCGATGTCCACGGCCAGCGACGCGATCACCGGCGCCAGCAGCACGATGCCGATGGTGCCGATCATCGCGCCCGCGAAGTGCCCGATGGCCGCGGCCGCGAGCGCCTGCGCGCCCCGGCCGCGCTTGGCCATCTGGTTGCCCTCGATGGCCGTCACCACCGCGGCCGTCTCACCCGGCGTGTTCAGCAGGATGGACGTGGTCGAGCCGCCGAACATGCCGCCGTAGTAGATGCCGGCGAACATGATCAGCGCGGCGGTCGGGTCGAGGCCGTAGGTGACCGGCAGCAGCAACGCGACCGCCATGGCCGGGCCGATGCCAGGCAGCACGCCGATGAACGTCCCCAGCAGCACGCCGATGGCCGCGAGCAGCAGGTGCAGCGGCGTCAGCGCGGTGCCGAACCCGTCGATGAGCTGGCTCAGGGAGTTCACGTCAGAACACCTCCATCAGCGGGCCGCCCGGCAGCGGCACCCCGAGCAGGTTGTTGAACAGCACGAACGTCAGGATCGACATGGCCGCCGCGATCAGCGGGTCGCGCACGGGGTTCCTGCTGCCCAGGGCGTACGCCGCGCCCCAGAACAGGATCGCGCCGGAGATGGGGAACCCCACGACGCCGATCAGCGCCGCGTTGGCCAGGAACGCCGCCGACAGCAACAACACCGTGCGCCAGTCGCTCGGTGCGGTGAGGTCGATGTCCTCCCCCCCACCCTCCTCCCCTTCCCACTTCATGGCCTCGCCACGGCCACCACGCAGCACGTCCCGCGCCAGCAGCGCCGCGGTCACCAGCAGCAGCACGCCGACGAGGATCGGCACCGCCTTCGGCCCGACCGGGCCGCGCTGCGCGAAGTCGGTCGGGATGCGGATCGCGTCGACCAGCACCAACACGCCGAGCACCGCCAGCAACGCGCAGATGCCCAGCTCGGAGCGGTCCTTCCAGGACGCCTTCTCGGTCTTCTCGGTCGTGGTCGTCATCTAGAGCCCCAGATCCGCCAGGACCGAGGCGACCCGGTCGTTCTCCTCGGCGAGGAAGTCGCCGAACTTCTTGCCGGGCAGGAACGCGGGCGTCCACCCGTTCGTGCTCAGCGCCTCCCGCCACTCCTTCGTGTCCTGCAGGTCCGTGAACAGGCGCACGAGCTTGTCCGTGTCGTTCTGCGAGATGCCCGGCGGCGCGACGATCCCGCGCCAGTTCGTGAACTCGACGTCCACCCCGGACTCCCGCAGCGTCGGCGCGTCGATGCCCTTGATGCGCTCCTTGCTGGTCACCGCGAGGACCCGCAGGTCACCGGACTCGATCTGGTCCCGGTACTCGCCGACGCCGGACACGCCGAACGCGATCTTGCCGCCGAGCACCGACGCGAGCAGCTCGCCGCCGCCGTCGAAGGGCACGTAGTTCACGTTCTTCGGCGGGAGCCCGATGGCCTTGGCGAACAGCATCGGCGCGAGGTGGTCCGGGCCGCCGGGCGACGACCCGCCGCCGACCGCCAGCTTGCCCGGGTCGGCCTTCCATTCCTGTATCAGCTGGTCGACGTCCCGGATCGGCGAGTCCTTGGCCACCACCACGATGTCCGGCTCCTGGATGAGCCGCGCGATCGGCGTGGTGTCCTGCAACGACGACGGCGAGTTGTTCGTGTGGACGCTGCCGACGACGCCGAGGCCCATGGACATGATCAGCTTCTCGTTGCCGGCCTCGTTGACCAGCCGGCCGAGGCCGACCGTGCCGCCCGCGCCGGGGAGGTTGAAGACCTCGACGCTGCGGGTGAGGTCCGCGTCCTCCATGGCCTTGGCGGCCGTCCTGGCGGTGATGTCGTAGCCGCCGCCGGGGGTGTTCGGCACGAGGATCCGCAGGCCCCGCACCTGGGCGCCGGGACCGTCGTCACCGCCCGCGGAGACGAGTGGGGGGATCAGCAGCACCGCGGCGAGCGCAACGAGTGCCGCGATCAGGGCTTTCGCGTTCATGCACATCGAGCCTCTCTGTTGAGTCTGGGTCGCTTCGCTCCTCCGCTCAAGGCGCCGTCTTCCCTCCTGCTCGCGGAGTCCCCGGGCTCGTTCCTCGCCGGCCTCCGTGCTCGTCAGTCCGGACCGAGGACGATTCGCGGCGAGCCGCCTCGGATCGCAACCGCCTGCCGGACCACTGCCGGCGAAGCTGGGGAATCGTCCTCGTAGCCCGCTCCGTCGCCTCGCTCCCGGCACGGTTTGCCTGCCGATGGTGCCTGGGGGCTACCGTCTTCGTGGTCTTAGTCGCACAGGGTTCGTTGTGTTCGTTCTGGTCACGAGGAGGGTGAAGTGGGATGGGGAGGTGGGTGGGCGACCGGGCGCCGTTGTCGCGGCAGTTGTTGAGCTGGCAGCTGCTGATCGTCGTCGCGCTGCTCGCCGCCGTCACCGTCTTCTCGGCCATCCAGTCGAACAACAGCTTCCAGGACAACGAGGGCCGCCGCCTCCTCTCGGTGGCCGAGGACGTCGCCGCCACCCCGGCCGTGCGGCCCGCGATGACCAAGCCCACCCGGTACTACCAGCTGACGCCGTTGGCCAGGAACGTCGAGGACCTGTCCGGCGCCGACTTCGTGATCATCGCACTGCCGGACCGGACCATCCTGACCTCGCCGGACCCGCGCCAGGTGAAGACCAAGCTGGCCATCGGCGCCTCCATGATCCGCGACGGCCGGTCCTGGGTCGGGGTGGTCGGCGACTCGCTGGTGGCGCACGTGCCCGTCATCGGCGGTTGCGGCCCCCGGGACACCGATGACGGCAGGTACTGCGGCCAGGTCGTCGGCTTCGTGGCCGCCGGGGTCGCGACGCCGACGTTCCTCGAGGGCATCGTGAACTCGCCGGGTGAGGCGCTGCTGATCCTCGGCATCGCGACGGTCATCGGCGTCGTCGGGTCGCTGCTGGTGGCCCGCCGGGTGAAGCGGCAGACGTTCGGGCTGGAGCCGCGCGAGATCGCCGGGCTGGTCGAGCACCGCGAGGCCATGCTGCACGGCATCCGCGAGGGCGTCGTCGGCCTCGACACGGTCCACCGGATCACGCTGGTCAACGACCAGGCCCGGCTGCTGCTGTCGTTGCCGGCGGACGTGGTGGGGCGCGAGGTCGGTGAGCTGGACCTGAACGACCGGCTGGTGGACGTGCTGACCGGCCGCGCGGGCGACGGCGCCGACGAGATCGCGTTGCGCCGCGGCCGCGTGCTCATCATGAACCGGATGCCGATCTCGTCGGGCGAGACCGCGGTCGGCGCGGTGGTGACGCTGCGGGACCGCACCGAGATCGTCGCCCTGCAACACGAGCTGGACGCCAACCGCAGCACGACCGACGCGTTGCGGGCGCAGGCACACGAGTTCACCAACCGGCTGCACACGATCGCCGGCCTGATCGAGCTGGGCGAGTACGACGAGGTGCGGCGTTTCGTGAGCCGCGTGAGCGACACGCGGGAGGCGTGGCACGCCGAGGTGAGCGAGCGGATCGGCGACTCCGCGGTCGCCGCTGTGCTGATCGCGAAGGCGAGCGTGGCCGCGGAGCACAACGTGGGGCTGCGCCTCACCCCGTCGAGCCGGCTCGGCGAGGTGGACGAGTCGCTGTCGGCGGACCTGGTCACGGTGATCGGCAACCTGGTGGACAACGCGATCGACGCGCTGCCCGGCGCGGGCTGGATCGAGGTCGACATCCGGCACGACGACGAGGAGGTACTGGTGGTGGTCACGGACTCCGGCCCGGGCGTGGCGCCGGACCTCGCGGAGGAGATCTTCCGCCACGGCTTCACCACGAAGGCGGCGGAGGAAGGCGGTCAGCGCGGGCTGGGCCTGGCGCTGACCCGCCAGACGTGCCGCCGCCGCGGCGGTTCGGTCGAGGTACGCGGCGCCGTCTTCACCGCGCGCCTGGGGGTCAGAGCATGAGCGGTGGGTACGGGACGAGCCGTCCGGCGCAGATCCGCGTGCTCATCGTCGACGACGACTTCATGGTGGCGAAGGTCCACAGTGGATATGTCGCCAAGACGCCCGGCTTCGAGGTCGTCGGCGTGGCGCACACGGGCACGGACGCGTTGCGCGCGGTCGAGGAGCTGCGGCCGGACCTGGTCCTGCTCGACATCTACCTGCCGGACATGGACGGCGTCTCCGTGCTGCGCGAGCTGCGCGCGTCGGGCAGCGCCGCCACGGACGTCATCGTGATCAGTGCGGCGACCGACGTCGACACGGTGCGTGCGGCCATGCGCGGCGGCGTGCTGCACTACCTGATCAAGCCGTTCACCTACGCCGCCCTGTACGACCAGCTCAAGCACTTCGCCGCCCTGCACGAACGGCTCGGCGCGCTGTCCGAGGCCGGCCAGTCCGATGTGGACCAGGTGTTCGGCGGCCGGCCGAGCGGCGCCGCCCAGCTGCCGAAGGGCCTGTCCGGCGAGACGGCGGCACTGGTCGAGCAGGTCCTCCGGGAGTCCGCGGAGGACATCTCGGCGGCCGGCTGCGCGGCACACATCAACATCTCCCGCGTCAGCGCCCGCCGCTACCTCGAACACTTCGTGGCGACCGGCCAGGCCGGCGTCCGGCTCCGCTACGGCACCGGCCGACCAGAACGCCGCTACTACTGGGTCTCCTGACAGGAGCTGCGCGCCGGCCGGTGGCCAACGCGAGACTCTCCACCTCGATACCGAACGGTATTGAGTACCCGCGAGTATTCTTTCTGGCGTGACGCAGTCGACACCACCAGCGGGCCGCCGCCGTCCCCCACGTTCGGAGACGAGGGAGGCGCTGCTCGCCGCGGCGGTCACCGTCTTCGCGCGGCAGGGCATCGCCAACACGTCGCTGTCCGAGATCGCGGCGGAGGCGGGGCTCACCAAGGGTGCCGTGTACTCCAACTTCGCCAGTAAAGACGAGCTCCTGCTGGCGATCATGGAATGTCACCTGATCGAGCGAATGCGGGTCGTCACGGCGGTCTTCGACGGCGAACTGTCCACCCCGGACGCGGTACGCGCGGCGGGCGCCCGGCTGCTGTCGTCGATGATCGAGGACACCACGTGGCACCAGCTGCTGCTGGAGTACTGGACCGTGGCCGTCCACGACCAGACGGTGATGACGAAGCTGGCGGCCAAACGCCGCGAGATCAGGGCGACCGTGGCCAGCGCCATCGCGACGGCGGCCGACACGCACGGCGTCACCCTGCCGATCAGCGCCGAGGAGCTGGCGATCACGCTGATAGCGCTGTCCAACGGCTACGCGGTGGAACGCTCGATCGACCCGACCGCCCTGCCCGAGGACCTCTTCGAGAAGGTGCTGGCGCTACTCGTCCAGCCCTGAGGGGCGGCGGCCCTGTTTCGTCCGGCCGCGCCGCTTCTTCTCCGCCAGCCGGCGCTCCTTGGCGCCCCTGCTCGGCTTCGTCGGCCGCCTTTTCGGAGGTCGTGGCGCGGCCGCCGCGCGCAGCAACGCCGCCATCCGCTCCCGGGCCTCCGCCCGGTTCGCCAGCTGTGCCCGCTGCGTACTGACCGCCACCGTCAGCACGCCGCCGGCCAGGCGACTGGCCAGGCGGGCGAGCAGCCGCTCCCGCAGCCACTCGGGGATCGACGGGGACGACGCGACGTCCCACGACAGCTCGACCCGGCTGTCGGTCGTGTTGACGCCCTGGCCGCCCGATCCGGACGACCGGGAGAACCGCTCGGAAAGCTCCGTCGCCGGCACCGTGAAGCGCGGGTCGACCTCCAGGTCAGGCACCGAACCCGGCCTTCGTGATCAGCATGCACAGCTCGTCCTCGGTCAGCACCGGTGGAGAACCGTCCCCCTTGCCGCCCGCGTTGGTCGCGCGGACGGTCAGGTTCGTCGCCGTCGCGGAGACCCGCAGACCGTTGGCCAGGACGGCGGAGGCGACGGTGCTGCGCTGACCGTTCCCGTCCACGTGACGGTTCACCACGACGTCGGTGCCGAACTTGTGGTTGACCTCGCAGTCCGTGGTGGAGTCCGGCGGCGTGGCCGCGCAGGCACCGCCGATGCCGGTGGTGGTTCCGATGACGATCTGCAGGAACCCCTGTGCGTGCGGCCTGATCACGTCCGCCCGGTACACAGCCTGCTCGCCGGCCGTCGTGAACGCGACCCTGCCCGACTGGCCCGGCAGTGCGAGTGCCTCCGTGGCGGACAGCACGCCCGTCGCGTAGAGCTTCGCGGTCAGCGTGGCCGGGTCCAGCGCGACGAGCGCCCTGGGTGGTGGGGACTGGGTCGTCTCGGTGCTGGTCGGCGGCAGCGGGGTCGTCGAGGCCGTCAGCGGGAGCTCCGGGCCCGGCGGCGCCTGGTACGTGCTGCTCGCCGCCGGGGGTAGCTTCTCCGGCGCGGACGAGCCGGTCAGGTTGGTGAGCGTCGCGGCACCGACCGCGGCCACCACGACCGCGGCGACCACACCGCCGGCCTCCAGGAACCGCTTCCTGCGCAAGCGCTTGCGGCCGTGCTCGACGACCTGGTCGCGGTCGATGCGCAGGGGTGGCTCCTCGCCGAACGCCCTGCCGAGCAGGTCCTTGACGTCGTCGGCGCCGTCGGTCATCCGGCGTCACCAGCCCCGGCCAGGTCGCCGGATCCGAGCAGTCTGCGCAGGGTGGCCAGGCCCTTCGCGGCCTGGCTCTTGATGGTGCCCTCGCTCTTACCGAGTGTCTGGGCGGTCTCGGTGACCGACAGGTCCTCCCAGTACCGCAGCACCACGACCGCGCGCTGGCCGGCCGGCAGCTGGGCGAGCGCCCGCCGCACGTCCACCGCGTCCTCGACCCTGTGGCGCGGCGCCGACGGCACCTCCGGCAGCTCCTCGACGACCGACTCACGCCTGCGGTAGGCCTTGCGCGACTCGTCGATCGCCGTCCGCACCATGATCTTGCGGGAGTACGCGTCGACGCTGCCGTCCCGCCGGATCCGCGGCCAGGCCACATAGATCTTCGTCAGTGTGGTCTGCACGAGATCCTCCGCCCGATGCCAGTCACCCCCGCACAGCAGGTACGCGGTTCGACGCATGACCGCAGCCCGGCTGTCGAGGTACTCCCCGAACTCGGCGTCGCGGTCCTGCACGCCCCCTCGTTCCTCTCGGTCTACCCGTCATACGGCATGGCAATCGGATCGGTTGTACAGACAATGCCGACCAACCCCTAAACGCCGCATCAGGGTGCTCCTGTTGCGTCAGGAGCCGATGTTTCCCTCCGCGATCTCCGCTCAGAACCGGGGATGGTTGCCGACCAGCTCGGCGCGGACCCCGTCCTCGCCGCCCTTGGCGACCTCGCCGAGCACCCAGGCGGGCACGTGGCGGGCGGTGAGCACGGCCAGGACCCGGTCCGCGTCCTCGGCCGCGACCACGGCCACCATGCCGACGCCCATGTTGAACGTCTTCTCCATCTCCAGCCGCTCGACCCGCCCCCGCTGTGCGATCAGCGAGAACACCGGCGCCGGCGTCCACGTGCCCCGGTCGAGCCGCGCCTTGAGGCCCCTCGGGATCACCCGCGCCACGTTGGCGGCCATCCCGCCGCCGGTGATGTGCGCGAACGTGCGCACCTCGGCCTCGGCGGCGGCCGCGAGGCAGTCCTTGGCGTAGATGCGGGTCGGCTCCAGCAGTTCCTCGCCGAGCGTGCGGCCGAACTCCTCGACGTGCCCGCCGAGCGCCATCCGGCCGATGTCCAGCAGCACGTGCCTGGCCAGCGAGTAGCCGTTGGAGTGCAGCCCCGACGCCGCCATGCCGATCAGCACGTCACCCGGCCGCACCCGCTCCGGCCCCAGCACCGCGTCGGCCTCGACCACGCCGACCCCGGTGGCCGACAGGTCGTACGCGCCGTCGGCCATCAGGCCCGGGTGCTCGGCCGTCTCGCCGCCGAGCAGCGCGCAGCCGGCCTGGACGCAACCCTCCGCGATGCCCTTGACCAGCGCCGCGATCCGCTCCGGCACAACCGTGCCGACGGCGATGTAGTCCTGCAGGAACAGCGGCTCGGCGCCGCACACCACCAGGTCGTCGACGACCATGGCGACCAGGTCGATGCCGACCGTGTCGTGCACGTCCAGCGCCTGGGCGACCGCGATCTTGGTGCCGACGCCGTCCGTCGAGGACGCGAGCACCGGCTCCCGCCAGCGGTCGAGCCTGAGCTTGAACAGCCCGGCGAACCCGCCGATGCCGCCCAGCACCTCGGGCCGTAACGCCTTCTCGGCGAACGGCTTGAGCCGCTCGACCGCCTCCTCGCCCGCCTCGATGTTCACGCCCGCCGCCGCGTAGGTGGCGTGCGGGGAATCCGGACTCGCGCTGGCGTCGGTCATGCCGCCCCCTCGCCCACTGCGGGGTGCCGCGGTGTCCGCCGGTTCGCTCCGCAAGCTCCGCTCACGGCTCCGCGGGCTCCGCCACACCGGCGCCCTCTGCGGGCGAGGTGCCGTCCTGGATATCGATGATTCGCTCCGCAAGCTCCGCTCATGGCCTCGGTGGGGGGTAGGGGCTAGGGACGCTGGAGTGCGTCCGATGCACCATAGCCCGCCGGCACGACGGGGGCGGCGGAGCCCGCGACCCCTCTTTCCAGCCCCTCCAACAGGTACTTGCCGATCTGCGTCTCCCCCGGGATCGGGATCGGGTACTTGCCGTCGAAGCACGCCGTGCACAACCGGGTGCGGGGCTGCTCGCTGGCCGCGACCAGGCCCTCCAGCGACACGTAGCCCAGCGAGTCCGCGCCGATCGAGCGGCGGATGCCGTCGAGGTCCAGCCCGTGGGCGACCAACTCGGCTCTGGAGGCGAAGTCGATGCCGTAGAAGCACGGCCAGCGCACCGGCGGCGACGCGATCCGGACGTGCACCTCCACCGCGCCCGCCTCGCGCAGCATGCGGACCAGGGCCCGCTGGGTGTTGCCGCGCACGATCGAGTCGTCGACCACGACCAGCCGCTTGCCGCGGATCACGTCCCGCAGCGGGTTGAGCTTCAGCCGGATGCCCAGCTGGCGGATGGTCTGCGACGGCTGGATGAAGGTCCGGCCCACGTACGCGTTCTTGACCAGGCCCTGCACGTAGGAGATGCCCGAGCCCTGGGCGTAGCCGATGGCCGCGGGCGTGCCGGACTCCGGCACCGGGATGACCAGGTCGGCCTCGACCGGCGACTCCTCGGCGAGCCGGCGCCCGATGTCCACGCGCGTGGCGTGCACGGACCGGCCCGCGATGTGCGTGTCCGGCCTGGCCAGGTACACGTACTCGAAGAGACAGCCCTTGGGGTCGGGGGTGGCGAACCGGGAGGACCGCAGCCCGTGCTCGTCGATGGCCAGCAGCTCGCCGGGCTCGACCTCACGCACGAACGACGCGCCGACGATGTCCAGCGCGGCGGTCTCGGACGCGACCACCCAGCCGCGCTCCAGCCGGCCGAGCACGAGCGGGCGCACGCCGTGCGGGTCACGCGCGGCGTACAGCGTCGTCTCGTCGGCGAACACCAGGCAGTACGCGCCCTGGACGTCCGGCAGCAGCTTCAGGGCCGCCTGCTCGAAGCCCACGTCCGCCGCGGACGCGGCGAGCAGCCCGGTCAGCAGGTCGGAGTCCGTGGTGGCGCCGGGGCTCATGGGGACACCCAGCGCACGGGCCCGGTCCGCCAGCTCGGCGGTGTTCACCAGGTTGCCGTTGTGGCCGAGCGAGATGCCGCTGCCGGTGGCGGTGGTGCGGAACGTCGGCTGCGCGTTCTCCCAGGTCGTGGACCCGGTCGTGGAGTAACGGCAGTGGCCGACGGCGATGTGGCCCTGCAGCGAGACGAGGACCTGCTCGTCGAACACCTGGGAGACGAGACCCAGGTCCTTGAAGACGACGATCTTCTCGCCGTCGGACACGGAGATGCCGGCGGCCTCCTGCCCTCTGTGCTGCAGTGCGTAGAGGCCGAAGTAGGTGAGCTTGGCGACTTCCTCGCCCTTGGCCCACACCCCGAACACACCGCATTCCTCACGGGGCTCGGGTTCTGGTCGGTCGATGTCTTGGTTCGTGTCCTGGTCGGTGTCGTCGATACGGCCGGTCTGGTCGGTGACCACCGAAAGCACTCCCTGCGGGGACGGCGTCGAGTAACTCCAGTGTAGGTCGTCCCGCGGCGTGCGCCGGGTCACAGGCGCGTGGCGGTCAACTCATCCGGAGTGCGCGCAGCACGGCCAGGTCACCCGATCCGGTGAGTTGCATTCGGCTCCACAGCTGGTAGAGCACGTTGGCGGTGCGATTGGACAGTCGCGCGTCCGCCTGCTCGTCCCGCCCGGCGACCCGCACCTCCGGGGCCACCCCCGGGGCGAGTCGCACGTGCCAGGCCTGCGGGTTGTCCGTGCACGCCACGAGGGCCGTGCCCTTCACGGTCGGCGAGGCGTCGGCGCGCAGCCGCGCGGCGAGCAGCGTGCCGAGCAGCTCGTCGATCGCATCCGCGGCCTGGTCGCGGTCGGTCGGCGTGAGCGTGCGGAGCGCGGCCTGCGCGTCCCACCTGCGCAGGTTGAGCTCGTGGGCGACGCGGCGGTGCCACACCCAGGCCAGGTCGGGCGCCGCCGGGGAGAACGTCCATACCGGACGGTTGCCGGACGTGTGCCGCAGTACCTGGGTGGCGGCCGCGAGCTGTTCGTCCAGGTACTTGAGGGGATCGACGTCGCGGCGCACCGGCACGGGTCGCAACTCGACGATGCTGCCGCTGGTCAGGTAGCGCGTCGCGGTGTGCAGGAACCGGGCCACGTGCAGCGCCAGGTCCTGGAACGTCCACCCGGGACAGGAGGGCACGTCGGCTTTCAGATCCGCGGTGGCGACCGCGGTACGGAACAGCCCGGCCTGTTCGGCGAACACGGCGGTCCACCTGCTGGCCGTCCACACGATCGTCGCTGTCCCTTCCCGTACGCACAGAGCTTCCGAAGAAGCAACCCTATGCCCCCACCGCTCAGGTTACGGTCGGTCAATGGCCGACGGTTACGAGGTCGATCCCGCGGCGTTGCGTGCCGTATCAGGCATTTTCCACGCGAGCGCGAGTGCCGTGGCGAGAGCCGGAACCCACCTGTCAGTGGCACAGCTCACACCGGCGGCGCTCGGTGAGGTCGACGCGGCCTACGAGCTGGCGGCCGCGTTCGCGGACTTCGCGGGCCGCTACGAGGACGACTTCCGGCGCGGCTCCGCCTGGGTCACCGACACGGCGACCGGCCTGGTGGCGAGCGCGGACGAGTACCTGCGCCGGGAGGACCTGTGAGCGGAGCGCCACGGAGCGGGGGAGGTGACGCGGTGACCGACCCCGAGGAGCTGTACGCTCGGCTGGCCGGCGGCGACGCGAGCCGGGTCCGGTCCACCCTGGAGCCGCTGGCCGCCGCCCGCGCCGCGTTGGACGAGGCGTCGTTCGCGACCGTCCCCTCCTGGCGGGGCACCGCCGCGGACGCGTTCGCGCAG
>NZ_JBJMIE010000672.1:0-18075 GCF_045807065.1 Actinophytocola sp.
AGCGGCACTCGGTGTTGGACACGCGTGTCCGTTCGGTTGGACACGCGGGTCAGCGGGGGTTGATGTGGGCGCGGGAGACGATCTGGGTCACCGGGCCGGCGGTCTCCTGGCCGGCGCGGGCGATCCACGCCGTCATCTCGCGTTGGACGGCCGCCAGGGTCGGGCGGCGGGCCGGGTCCCTGTCCAGTGACGCCGCCAGCAGCCGCAGGTGGGTGCTCCGGCGCGGCAGGTGCGACAGGGGTTCCGCCTTCGCCGCCGCCATCAGGGCCGCCATCGCGTTCTCGCGGACGCCGCGCGGCGGGTAGCCGGCCAGGGCGAAGCTGACCGTCGCCGCGAGCTGCCACGCGTCGGAGGCCGGGGTGGCCGCGACACCGGTCGCCGTCTCCGGCGCCAGGAAGTCCGGCGTGCCGACCATCATGCCCGCGGCGGTCAGGGTCTGGTCGCCCTTCGACCTGGCGATGCCGAAGTCGATCAGGTGCGGCATGCCCTCCGGGTCGATGATCACGTTCGCCGGCTTGACGTCGCGGTGCAGCACGCCCTTCGCGTGGGCCGCGGACAGCGCACCCGCCATGGTCAGCCACAGCCGGGCGGCCTGCAGGTCGGACAGGGCGCCCTGCCCGTGCACGACCTCCGCCAGCTGCTCGCCCTCGATGTACTCCATGATCAACCCGAGGCCGTCGCCTTCGGAGACGATGTCGTACACCCGCACGCAGTTCGGGTGGTGCACGGCCGCCAGCGCCCGCGCCTCACGCAGCATCCGCTCCTCGGTCTCCGCGTCCGGCGCGTGCGCCATCTTGATCGCGACGGTCCGGTTGAGCTGCGTGTCCTTCGCCAGCCACACGGTGCCGAAGCCGCCGGTGCCGAGCTGGCGCAGCTTCTGGAACCGGTTCCCGGCCGGCCGGATGATCGACGTCGGCTTCTCCGACGCGAACGGGAGCGGCCCGGGGTCGGCGGCCAGCGCGGCGAGCGCCTGCCGGTCCGGCTCCGGCTCCGGCATCCGCGGCGCCACCCTGGTCGGCGGGGGCATCCGCGCGGGCTGGGGACGGTTGGGTGGCGGCTGGTAGGGCGGCGGTTGCTGCGGCGGCACGTACGGCGGCGGCGGCCGCTGCTGTGCCGGCTGCTGTGCCGATTGTTGCGCGACGGCGTCCTGCTTGTACCGCCGCTCGATCACCGACCAGCTGGGCGGACCCACGATGAGCAGCGGCAACAGCCCGAGCACGCTCGCCAGCAGCAGGCCGATCCACATGTACGTGGCCACGTTCACGGCCACCGCCGCGCTCAGCAGCAGCGCCGCCAGGAACGGCAGCCAGAACAGCCGGCCCGGCCACTTCGGCCCGCGCCGGAACGCGAGCCGTGCCTGCAACCAGGCGAACAGCACCGCGATGGCCGGCACCACGATCAGCATCGCGTAGCGCAGCGCCAGCATGGGGCCGCTCTCGAACGGGTGGAAGAGGACCTCGTAGACCGTCGGCCGACCGCCGAGGAAGTACGCCTGGCTCTGGATGCCGCAGAAGTCCCTCGGCATCGTCGCGGCCTCCGCGGCGCTCAGGCCGGTGCCGGTGGTGATGTCGGGGACGCCGTTCTGGATGTTGTGGAACACGGCCCGGAACGTCTCGGACGCACCCATCGTGTACAGCCAGGGCAGGACGAACGCGAACACGCCCCCGAACAGCCCGAACACCGTCAGCGTGACCGCGTTGTACGTGTTGCCCGTGCCCTTGCGGACCAGCGCGATCAGCACCGCGCCGAGCGGCGGCAGCAACCCGACCAGGAAGCCGGCCATGATCGAGGCCCACACCCAGTCGCCTGGGCAGAAGCTCGGCTGGAAGATGTCGTGCGCGAGAGAAAGCAGCGAGCTACCCCAGTCGGTGAGCAGGTTCACCGCCCCTCCCTCCTCGTCCTCACATCAGACCAGACGTCCATGCCTGCCGTTCCACACTATGTCGACCTGTTATCTCGACGTTGAGGACAGTGACCAGGTTGCCGCGACGGGCTAGGTTCAGTACCCATGGGCAGCTACCAGGACGCTTACCGCCGGAGCCTCGCGGACCCGGAGGCCTTCTGGCTGGCGGCCGCCGAGTCGGTCGACTGGGAGACCCCGCCGACCAGAGCGCTCGACGACAAGACGGCTCCGCTGTACCGATGGTTTCCCGACGGCGTGCTGAACACGTGCCACAACGCGCTCGACCGGCACGTCGACGGCGGCCGCGCGGATCAACCCGCACTCGTCCACGACTCGCCCATGACGGGTAGCAAGACGTCGTTCACCTACCGTGAGCTGCGCGACGAGGTCGCGACGTTCGCGGGCGCGCTGCGCTCGCTCGGCGTGGACAAGGGCGACCGGGTGATCATCTACATGCCCATGGTGCCACGAGCGGTCGTCGCGATGCTCGCGTGCGCCCGCCTCGGCGCGGTGCACTCCGTGGTATTCGGCGGGTTCGCGCCGAAAGAGCTGGCCAGCCGCATCGAGGACGCCCGGCCGAAGGTCGTCGTGGCGGCGTCGTGCGGTATCGAACCCACCCGGACCGTCGAGTACAAGCCGATCATCGACGAGGCGCTGGCCCTCACGACGCACCAGCCCGACCGGGTGGTGGTCCTGCAACGGGACGCGGCCCGCGCCACGCTCGGTGAGCGGGACGTCGACTGGGACGACCTGGTCGCCGGCGCCTCGCCCGCCGACTGCGTGCCGGTCGCGGCCACCGACCCGCTGTACATCCTGTACACGTCCGGCACGACGGGTAGGCCCAAGGGCGTCGTGCGGGACAACGGCGGGCACGCGGTCGCGCTGGCCTGGTCGATGCCGAACATCTACGACATCCATCCCGGCGACGTGTGGTGGACCGCGTCGGACGTCGGTTGGGTGGTTGGCCACTCCTACATCGTGTACGCCCCGTTACTGGTTGGCGCAACCTCGGTGCTCTACGAGGGCAAGCCGGTCGGCACCCCCGACGCGGGCGCGTTCTGGCGGGTGATCGCCGAGCACGGGGCGAAGGCGCTGTTCACGGCGCCGACCGCGTTCCGGGCGATCAAGCGAGTGGACCCCGCCGCGGCCGAACTGGCGAAGTACGACCTGTCCTGTTTCCGGACACTCTTCCTGGCCGGCGAGCGGCTCGACCCGGAGACGTACCACTGGGCGAGCGAGAAGCTGGGCGTGCCGGTGGTCGACCACTGGTGGCAGACGGAGACCGGCTGGCCGATCTGCGCGAACCCGCGCGGCCTCGACGACCTGCCGATCAAGGCGGGTTCGCCGTCGGTACCCGTACCCGGCTACGACGTGCGGATCCTCGACGGCGAGGGCAACGAGATGCCCCGCGGGGCCGAGGGCGCGATCGCCATCAGGCTGCCGCTGCCACCGGGCACGCTGCCGACACTCTGGGGCGACGACGACCGGTACGTCGAGTCGTACCTGTCCCGCTACCCCGGCTACTACCTGACCGGCGACGGCGGCTACATCGACGAGGACGGCTACGTGTACGTCATGGGCCGCACCGACGACGTGATCAACGTGGCGGGGCACCGGCTGTCGACCGGGTCGATGGAGGCGGTGCTGGCGGCGCACCCCGCGGTGGCGGAGTGCGCGGTGATCGGCGTCGCGGACGCGGTGAAGGGACAGCTGCCGCGCGGGTTCGTGGTGCTCAAGTCGGGTGTGGAGATCTCCGCGGACGTACTGCGCGAGGAGCTGGTGGCGGCCGTGCGCCGGGACATCGGGCCGGTGGCCGCGTTCCGGGACGTGTCGATCGTCGAGGGACTGCCGAAGACGCGGTCGGGCAAGATCCTGCGCAGGACCATGCGCGGCATCGCCAACGGCCGCGACGAGCCGGTCCCGTCGACGATCGAGGACCCGGCGGTGCTCGACGCCCTGCGGCCGGTCCTCCGCACTGGCGACCGCGCCTCCACCTGACTGCTGACCGTCAGGAGAGGCGCGTTCGGGACGTCCTGAACGCGCCTTCCATGACACGACCGGCCGGGCACTACAGGTTGATCATGTGGCCGGCGAGGCCGTGGACGGCCTCCTTGACGGCCTCGCCCAGGGTCGGGTGGGCGTGGATGTTGCGCGCGACCTCGTGGACGGTGAGGTCCCACTGCTGGGCCAGCGTCAGCTCGGGCAGCAGCTCGGTGACGTCCGGCCCGATGAGGTGCCCACCGAGCAGCTCGCCGTACTTCTTGTCCGACAGCAGCTTGACGAACCCGCGCGCGTCGCCGAGCCCGTGCGACTTGCCGTTGGCGGTGAAGGGGAACTTGGCGACCTGCACGTCGTAGCCGGCCTCGCGGGCCTGCTCCTCGGTGTAGCCGAAGCTCGCGATCTGCGGCTGGCAGTAGGTCGCGCGCGGCACCATGCGGTAGTCGATCGGCATGGTCTCGGCGCCCGCGATGCTCTCGGCGGCGACGATGCCCATGGCCTCGGCGTTGTGGGCGAGCATGAGCTTCGCGGTGACGTCCCCGATGGCGAAGATGTGCGGGACGTTCGTCCGGCAGTACTCGTCGACGTCGATGGCGCCGCGCTCGGTGGTCGCCACGCCGGCGGTCTCCAGCCCGTAGCCCTTGATGTTCGGCGCGAACCCGATGGCCTGCAGGACCTTGTCGGCCTTGAGCGTCTTCCTGTCACCCTTGGCGTCGGTTACCTCGACGGTGACCTGGTCCCCGGAGTCGTCGATGGACTCGACCCGGGTGGAGGTCAGGACGGTGACGCCGAGCTTCTTGTAGTGCCGCGCCAGTTCCTTGGACACCTCGGCGTCCTCGAGCGGCACCATCCGGTCGAGGAACTCGACGATCGTGACGTCGACGCCGTAGTTGGCGAGCACGTACGCGAACTCGACCCCGATCGCGCCCGCGCCGGCGATGATGATGCTGCCCGGCAGCTCGTCGGTGAGGATCTGCTCCTCGTAGGTGACGACCCGCTCGGACAGCTTCGTGCCCGGCAGCAGCCTGGCGGACGCCCCGGCCGCGATGATGCAGTTGTCGAAGGTGACGGTCTCCCCGTTCACCTCGATGCTGTTCGGCCCGGTGAACGTGCCCCGCCCGGTGAACTCGGTGACCGAGTTCTTCTTCATCAGGTAGTGGACACCCTTGACCCGCCCGTCGGCGACAGTGCGGCTGCGCGCGTACGCGGCCCCGAAGTCGAACCGGACGGTGCCGTCGACCTCGATGCCGAAGGTCTTCTGCTCGGTGTTGAAGATGTGCGCCAGCTCGGCGTTGCGCAGGAGCGCCTTGGAGGGGATGCAGCCCACGTTGAGGCAGACGCCACCCCAGTACTTCTCCTCGATGACCGCGGTCGAGAGCCCGAGCTGCGTCGCCCGCACCGCGGCCACGTACCCGCCCGGCCCGGCACCGAGAACCACGACATTGAAATGTGTACTCACGACCCAACCCTAGGCGAACCGGGCAGGTACGCGCCGCTCGCGGTCGGGGACGCGGGGTAGCCACCGAACACATGTTGATACCTGCCGCCTGGTTGGTGAACAACTTGCATGAGCGGCCGCGTGAATCGTGCCGCCACCGGCAAGCGTCAGGCCCGCAGCACAGCTTCGTGAGTACTTCCCCGACCAATCTCACATCTCGTTTCCTGTCAACAAAAACAGACGGGCAACGTCTTTCCCGATTGTCTTGACAGAGGAGACCCGCGGGACCAAGGTTCTCCCATTGGTCTAAACCACTAGGTCTATACCAGTCGGTCTGGACCATCAGGTCTGAACCACTGAGTGGACGCGCGGCCAGCGCAACGGAAGGACAAGATCGTGAAGCGCTTGACGAAGCTGATGGCCGGCGCGGCGGCCATCGCGTTAGCCACGGCCGGCTGTGCCGGCTCTGGTGGGGGTAGCAGCGACGGCGGTGGCAGCGGGGACAAGACGCTGACCGTCTGGCTGATGAACGGGTCGGCTCCCGAAACCCTCACCGACGCCCTCAACAAGGAGTTCGAGAGCGCCCACGACGGCGTCACCGTCAAGTACGAGGTCCAGGAGTGGAACGGCATCCAGGACAAGCTCACCACCGCCCTGGCCAGCCAGGACCCGCCGGACGTCATCGAGCTCGGCAACACCCAGGCGCCCTCGTTCGCGGCTGACGGGGTCCTCACCGACCTGTCGGGCGACGTCGACTCGCTGAACGGCGGCTCGTGGCTGTCCAGCCTCAAGGACTCCGGCGAGTGGGACGGCAAGCAGTACGCCACGCCGTTCTACGCCGCCAACCGGGTGGTCCTCTACCGCACCGACATGTTCCAGCAGGCCGGCATCGCCGCGCCGCCCACCTCGCGTGCCGAATGGCTCGACGCGATCACCAAGCTCAAGGCCAAGTTCGGCAGCGACCCGCAGTTCCAGCCGCTCTACCTGCCCGGCCAGAACTGGTACACCCTGCTCTCCTTCATCTACGACGAGGGCGGCGACATCGCCAAGAAGAGCGGCAAGGACTTCAAGGCCACCGTCAACGCTCCCCAGGCCAAGGCCGGTCTCGAGTTCTACAAGCAGCTGGTCGACGCCTCCGGTACCACCGCGCCCAAGGACAACGACGAGCAGAACCCCGAGCAGGCCGGCATCTACGGCCAGGGCAAGGTCGCGATGATGATCGCGCTGCCGTGGGAGCTGGGGACGGCCGCGAAGGACAACCCGGACATCGAGAAGAACTCCTCGGCCTTCCCGATCCCGTCGAAGACCGCGGGCAAGTCCGCGCCGGTCTTCCAGGGCGGCTCGAACCTCGCGATCCCGGTCAACAGCAAGAACGCCGACCTCGCGAAGGACTACCTGAAGCTGCTGCTGAGCGACAAGTACCAGAAGCAGCTCGCCGAGGCCGGCATGGTGCCGGGTGCCTCGACCGACCTGTCCGCGCTGGACGCCAAGCCGGTCAGCAAGGCGATGGCCGAGGCGTCCAAGGGCGGCGGCAAGGCCGCCCCGGCCACCCCGAAGTGGGCGACCATCGAGGCCGGTCAGAACCCGCTCAAGGACATGATGACCGCGTACCTCACCGGCGCCAAGGACCTCGACACCGCGACGAACGACGCGAACACCGCGCTGGACGCCGCCTTCTCGGGATGACGGCGACGGTCCAGACCTCGGTGCCGGCGGGGACCACCCCGCCGGCACCGGCGCGCGCGCGTCGGCGCCGCCCGGTCGACCTCGGCGAGAAGGCGGTCCCGTACCTGCTCCTCGCGCCGGCCGTGGTCGTCATGGTGGTGCTGCTCGGCTGGCCCGCGGTGCAGGTCATCGGCATCAGTTTCCGCAAGCTCGACCTCGGCGAGCTGGTCCGCGGCGAGCTCGTCTGGGTCGGGTTCGACAACTACGCCTCGGTGCTCGGCGACGCCGAGTTCTGGACGATCACCCTGCGGACCGTGCTGTTCACGGCCGCGATCGTGGCCGCCACGGTCGTGCTCGGCCTGCTGGTCGCGCTGCTCATGCGGCACCTGTCCGCGCCGGTTCGGGTGATGCTGCAGGTGACGCTGGTACTCGCGTGGGCGACCCCCATCCTGGCGACGACCACGGTGTTCCAGTGGATCTTCGACCAGCAGTACGGGATCCTCAACAAGACGCTGGTGAAGCTCGGCTTCGACTCGTTCCAGGGCTACTCCTGGTTCTCCAGCGGCACGAGCACGCTCACCGTGGTCGGCATCCTGGTCGTCTGGCAGGCCATGCCGTTCGTGTGCTTCACGGTCTACGCGGGCCTGCTGCAGGCGCCCAAGGAGCTGTACGAGGCGGCGGCCATGGACGGCACGACCTCGTGGCAGGCGTTCACCACGGTGTCCTGGCCCGCGGTCCGGCCGCTGGTCACGCTGGCCACGTTCCTGTCGGTGATCTGGGACTTCAAGGTGTTCGCGCAGGTGTGGGCCATCCGCCAGGGCGGGCCGGACGGCGAGAGCACGACGCTGCCGCTGCTCATGTACCTGCGTGGCGTCGCGGGGCGGCACTTCGGCGTGGCGTCCGCGGTGGCGGTGCTGATGATCCTGGTGCTCGTCGTGTTCACCGCGCGTTACCTGCAGTTGCTGCTGCGCACCCGGGAGGGTGACATTTCGTGAGCGGAGCTTGCGGAGCGATCAATCAACATGAACGACGCCGGCTCGCCCGCGGAGGGCGCCGGCGTAGCGGAGCCTGCGGAGCGTGCCGGCGCGACGCAGCGGGCGAGGGGGCGGCGTGAACAAGACCAGGGGCCAACGGACCGCGCTCAACACCGTCGGGGTGCTCGTCGCGATTTTGTTCGCCTTCCCCACCTACTGGCTGCTGACCAGCGCGTTCAAGCCGTCGACCGACCTGCTCACGCCCGCCTACGACCTCGTCCCGCTGCACTTCACGCTGGACAACTTCGTCAGCGCGTGGCAGAAGCCTGGCTTCCTCGCGCACCTGACCAACAGCCTGATCGTCACGGTCGGTGCGGTGCTGTGCTCACTGGTCGCCGGCGTGCTCGCGGCGTTCCCGCTGGCGAGGCTGCGGTTCCGCGGGCGCAAGGGGTTCCTGCTGCTGGTGCTGATCGCGCAGATGGCGCCGCTGGAGGCTCTGCTCATCCCGATGTTCCTGCTCATGCAGGACGCGGGGCTGCTGAACCAGCTGCCGTCGCTGCTGCTGGTGTACTTCGCGTTCACGCTGCCGTTCACGGTGTGGACGCTCCGCGGGTTCGTGCAGGGCATCCCGTACGAGCTGGAGGAGGCGGCGATGGTCGACGGCTGCGGCCGGTTCGCCGCGTTCCGCCGGGTCGTGCTGCCGCTGCTCGGGCCGGGGATCGTCGCGACCTCGGTGTTCGCGTTCATCACGGCGTGGAACGAGTTCCTGTACGCGCTGGTGTTCATGCGCGACAAGGACAAGCAGACGCTGCCGGTGTGGCTCTCGACGTTCAAGACCGTGTTCGGCACGGACTGGGGCGGGATCACGGCCGCATCGGTGATGTACGCGCTGCCGGCCCTGATCTTCTTCCTGATCGTGCAACGCAAGCTGGTGTCCGGCGCGACCGCGGGAGCCCTCAAGGGGTGACTGCGCCGGATGGGTCGCTCCCCGCTCATCCGCGCTCCTGCTCCCTTGTGGTCTGGACCATGAGTCGTCTATACCTGGAGGTCCGAACCTTCGGGAGGATCTCGTGTCCAGGTTCCCTGCATCTCGTTTCCTAACCGTGTTGGTCATCGGCTGTCTGGCCCTGCTCGGGTTGGACGTCCCCGCGAACGCTTCCGAGCGGAGCACACAGCTGCCCGAGGAGTCCCGCTTGTACCAGGTGGTACCGGCGCCGGTGTCGGTCACGCCCGACCGTCACGGCGGCGCCTTCGAGTTATCCCGCGACACCGCGATCAGCGTCAGTCGCGGCGCCAAGGGCGTCGGCGAGTTCCTCGCCGGCGTGCTGCGCCCGTCGACGGGTTACCGCCTGCCGGTGGTGTCGGCGCGCCGGCCGGGCGCGATCACGCTGGCCCTGGGGTACGTGTCCCCGAGCCTGCGCACCGAGGGTTACGAGCTGACGGTGAACCGGCAGGGCGTGACGCTGAAGGCGCGCACCACCGCCGGCCTGTTCTCCGGCGTGCAGACCCTGCGGCAGCTGCTGCCGGGCAAGGTCGAGAGCCGTACGCGGCAGCACGGACCGTGGTCGGTGGCCGCCGGCCGGATCGTCGACTACCCGCGGTTCGCCTACCGCGGCGCGATGCTCGACGTGGCGCGGCACTTCTTCACGCCGACAGAGGTGAAGCGCTACATCGACCAGATCGCCCTGTACAAGATCAACCACCTGCACCTGCACCTCGCGGACGACCAGGGCTGGCGCATCGAGATCGACGGCTGGCCGCGCCTCACCGAGTACGGCGGGTCCACCGAGGTGGGCGGCGGCCCCGGCGGTTACTACACGAAGGCGCAGTTCCGCGACCTGATCGCGTACGCGGCGGCCCGCAACATCACGATCGTCCCGGAGATCGACATGCCGGGGCACACGAACGCGGCACTGGCGTCCTACCCCGAGCTGAACTGCGACGGCGTCGCGCCGCCGCTGTACACGGGCATCGACGTCGGCTTCAGCTCGCTGTGCATCGACAAGGAGATCACCTACAAGTTCGTCCAGGACGTGGTCAACGAGCTGGCCGAGCTGACCCCCGGTGAGTACCTGCACCTCGGCGGCGACGAGGCGCAGGCGACCACGGACGCGGACTTCATCAAGTTCTTCGACCGCGTGTTCCCGATGGTCGAGGCGACGGGCAAGAAGATCGCGGGCTGGCACGACTTGCTGAAGGCCACCCCGCCGGTGTCCGCCCTCGCCCAGTTCTGGGGCACCACGACCAGCAACGACCTGGTCGCCGACGCGGCCGCACGGGGCGGCAAGATCCTCATGTCCCCGGCGAACAAGGCCTACATGGACATGAAGTACGACGAGAACACGCCGCTGGGCCTGTCGTGGGCGGGCTTCACCGAGGTGGACGACGCGTACGACTGGAACCCGGGCGCCTACGTCGAGGACGTCCCGGAGTCGGCGGTGCTCGGCGTCGAGGCGCCGCTCTGGTCGGAGACCTTGGAGAACAGCGACAACATCGAGTTCATGGCGTTCCCGAGGCTGCCGGCCTTCGCGGAGCTTGGCTGGTCGCCGTGGTCAACGCACGACTGGACGTTGTTCCGCACACGCCTGGCCGCCCAGGGACCCCGATGGGAGGCCATGGGCGTCGACTTCTACCGGTCGCCGCAGATCCCCTGGTAGCACGCGGGACCTGCGCCGGGTCGGCTGCCAGGCCGGGTAGCCGCTCGGAGCCGGTCGGGCCGGTTCGCCAGCGCCGTCACGTCGGCGTGGGTCCGGTGCTGGTGCCCGCCTGATTGGTTCGACGACAGTGGTCCACTGCTCGACGCGGGCGCGGGAAGCGGGTGACGAGCACTCGCTTTCCGCGTCCCGCCGGCCGTGGCGCGCGGACTGTCTGGCCGGGCGCGTTTCCGCCCGCTCAGACGTCCTCGACCGTGCCCGACAACCGGGCCCGCTCCGCCGCGAACACCGCCCGGTGCGACTCCAGGGACTCCGCCGGTCCCGACAGGATGTGGCTCGCGTCGCCGGTTTCCACCGCCCTGGTGAAGGCGTCCATCAGGCCGGCGTCACCGCCGCCGTGCCCTTCTTCCGTGTCCTGTCCCTTGCTTTCCCGTCGTGGGGTCTCCGTTCGCAGAGCCTCCGGTCGCAGGGTTTCCGATCGCAGCGTCTCCGGTCGCAGGGTCTCCGTCGTGTTCGACGTGAAGTCGTGCAGGCGGACGGTGCTGCCGTCGCCCTCCAGATAGCCGCGCGTGCCGAAGATCCGCGTCTGCCGGTCCATGTGCGGCGTGAAGCCCGTCATGGTGAACGTCGCCGTCACACCGTCGCCGAACTCCATCGCGACCACCTGGTGGTCCACCACGTCGTTGTCGCAGGCGTACACGCAGCGTCCGTACGGCCCCGTCCGCAGCGCCGCCGTCACCCCCTCCTCGGTCACCTCGTCGGTCAGCACGCTCACCGGCCAGCCCGTTCGGCCCTCCCGGAGCCTGCCCAGGTACAACCGCGGCGCCGAGTACGGACACTCCGGCTCCACGGCGCAGTCCAGGCACCTGTCCTCGGCTCCCGGAGGCTGCGCCGACCTGCGGAAGTGCCGCAACGAACCGAAGCTGGACACCCGCCTGATCGGCTTGCCGACGACATGCCGCAACCAGTCGATGTCGTGCCCCGACTTGGCCAGCAACATGAACGAGGCCTGGTCGCTCCGCCGCCAGTTCCCACGCACGTAGGAATGGGCGAAGTGCCAGTGGCCCACCGGCTCCAGGTGGTCCACGCTCATGATCTCGCCTAGTCGGCCGCCGTCCACGAGGTCCTTGACCAGCCTCGTGTACGGGCGGTACCGCATCACGTGGCACACCGCGAACAGCACGCCCGCCTCGGTCACCGCGTCGACCAGCCTGGTGCACTCGTCGACCGTCGGCGCCAGCGGCTTCTCCACCAGCAGGTGGTAACCCTTGCGTGCCAACGCTATCGCTGGCTCGACGTGCTCCGCGTCCTGCGTGGACACGATGGCCGCATCGGCCAGCCTCGGCACCGCCGCCAACTCCTGCCACGACGCGAACACGTGCGCCACACCGTGCTGGCGCGCCAGCGACTCCCGCTGGTACGCGCGGGGCTCCGCCACGGCCACCACCTGCGCGCGGTCACCGTGCCGCCCCGTCCACCTGGCGTAGCCGGCACCTCGCTGCCCGGCACCAACGATCACATAGCTGACCATCACCTCTCCTTCACGTAGGTCGTCACCGTCACCGACGCGGTCACCCGCACCGGCGCCGGCAGCCCCGACACCCGCGCGGCCAGCGTCTCGGCGTCCACGTGCCACGCGCTCGGTCCCATCCCGACCAGAGCCAGCACATCCTCACGGGCCAACGACATCTCGAACTCACAGTTGTCCTGTGTGGACACGGCGAAGCCCGGCAGTGACGCCGACACGCGGTCCGCCTTGTCCTCGCCGACGGTCAGCAGGTCGAGCGCCGTCACCAGCTCACGCAGGTGCGCGGGAGTCGGCGACACCACGACCAGCCGTCCGTCGGGCGCCAGCACCCGGGCGGTCTCGGCCGCGTTGCGCGGCGCGAACACGGTGAGCGCCACCGAGATCGCGCCGTCCCGCACCGGCAGCCGCCGCCACGTGTCCGCACCCACCGCGCCGAGGCGGGGATGCGCGCGAGCGGCCCGCCGCAGCGCCGGTTTCGCGATCTCCAACGCGATGCCCACCCGGTCGGGCGAGGCGTCGAGGACCGCCGCGAGGTAGTGGCCGGTGCCGGCGCCCAGGTCCAGCACGCAGCCGGCACTGGCACCGGCACTGGCCGCCACGGTCGCGGCCACGATCGGCGCGTAGTGCCCCGCCGACAGGAACTCGTCGCGCGCGGCCACCATCGCCGCGCTGTCGCCGGTCACGGATACCCTGCCGGCCAGCAGGTTCACATAGCCCTGGCGGGCCACGTCGAACACGTGCCCGGACGTGCACCGCAGCGAGCCGGCGGAGGAGGACAACCCAGCCGAGCAGTGCGGACAGCACAGGTAGGGCAGGACGTCGGCGAGCATTGACCGACCATAGGTTCTTCATGCCCGTGACGATGCCAGGGGGCACCGACAGAAACGCGCGTAGTACGGCTAGCCCTACCTCAGGTTCGGGTGTCAGCGCCAGTGATTCGGACACAGCCCGCAGCCAGGGTTATGCCATGTTGCTGCGCCGCCACCCGTTCACAGTCGCCGGGCTCCTCGTGATTGTCACGCTGGGCCTCCTCTTCGGGTCGTTCGTCAGTCCATTCAGTGAACATCCGCTGGGTGAGCGACTTTCGTACGGAGTGCCCGCCTTCGCGGACGGGCGGTGGTGGTCGGTGTTCACCGGTGTGCCGTTCGCGATCACGCCGCTCTGCTACGTCGCGGTGCTCGCCAGCTTCGCCGCGTTCGTCGGCCTGGCAGAACACCGGCTCGGCACGCTCAAGACCATCGCGGTCTGGGTGATCGGGCACGTCGCGGGCGTGTTCGGCGCGATCGGGCTGGTGGACCTCACCGGCAGCGCCCTGGTCTCCGCCGTGGACGTGGGCCCGTCCGGCGGCGCGATGGCGGCCGCGGCGGTGGTCACGGCCACCTTCCCGACCCGCTGGCGCTTCTGGGCCCGCGCCGGCCTGGTCGTCTACCTGGTCGGGTCGCTGCTGGTCATCGGCCACCTCGCGGACGTCGTGCACCTGGTCGCCGTGGCGGTCGCGCTGCCGCTCGGCCCCCTGTTCGTGCGGCGCGCCACCCCGAACACCGACGGCGGCGAGGCCGTCGCACTCCTCGAGGCCCACGGCGGCGGCACCCTGTCCTGGATGACCACCTGGCCCGGCACGGAGTACCTGTACGGGGAGGACGGCTACGTCGCCTACCGCCGGCACGCGGGCGTCGCGATCGCGCTCGGCGACCCCGTCGGCTCGACCGAGTGGCGGCACCGGGCGCCTCGGCTGTTCGCCACGCACTGCGACCAGCAGGGCCTGGTCCCGGCCTGGTTCTCGGTGTCGGCGCGGACGGCGGCCGGCATGCGTCGCGTCCAGGTCGCCGAGGACACCCTCGTCGACCTGCCAGGACTCGAGTTCCGCGGCAAGAAGTGGCAGGACGTCCGCACCGCGCGCAACCGGGCGGCCAAGGACGGCATCCAGTTCCGGATGGTCACCCTCGCCGACGAGTCACCGGCCGTCATCCGACAGGTCAGGGCGGTGTCGGCGGGCTGGCTGAAGAGCAAGCACACCCCCGAGCTGGGCTTCACGCTCGGCGGCGTCGACGAGGCCATGGACCCGCGCGTCCGCGTCGGCATCGCGGTCGACGAGCACGGCACGGTCCACGGCGTCACGTCCTGGCTGCCGGTCCTCGACCACAACGGCAAGCCACACGGCTGGACGCTCGACATGATGCGCCGCAAGGCCGACGGCTTCCGGCCCGTGGTCGAGTTCATGATCGCCGAGGCCTGCCTGACCTTCCAGGCGGAAGGCGCTGAGCTGGTATCGCTGTCCGGCGCGCCGCTGGTGCGCTCGACCAGGGACGAGGTCGGCGCGATCCAGAAGACCCTCGACGTCATGGGCAGGCTGATGGAGCCCCTGTACGGGTTCGCCTCGCTGCACGCGTTCAAGGCCAAGTTCCAGCCCCGCCGCGAGCCGCTGTACCTGGCCTATCGCAGTACGGGTGACCTGCCGAGGATCGGTGCGGCGGTCCTGCGGGCGTACCTGGCTAAGCCGGCCACCGCCGTGCGGCGGCGGCCAGTGCCGAGCGTGCTCCGGCAGCCAGCTCTCGCACCAGTTCCGCTGCTGGCAGGGGGCGCGCGAACTCGTATGACTGCCCTGCCCACAGGTGCGTGGTTTGTGGGTCCCCGGCCCGACGCAGGTCTCTGGTCAGCTGGTGCACCTGCGGGTACGCCGCGGGCGCCGCGGCCGAGTACTCGGTCAGGAAGCGGTTCACCAGCCCCCGCGCGGGCCGGCCGGTGAAGGCGCGGGTGACCTCGGTGGGGGCGTCACCGGCCGCGAGTGCCGCGAGGTGGAGCGCGTTCGCCCCGCTCTCCGGGCAGGGCAGGAACATCGTGCCCAGCTGCGCGGCACTCGCGCCGGCGACGAGCACGGCGGCCACGTCCGCGCCGCTCGACAGCCCGCCGGTGGCAACCAGCGGCACGTCCACCGCGGCGGACACCTTGCGCAGCAAGGGGATGAGGCCGGTGTGGTCGATGCCGACGTTGTCGAAGGCGCCCCGGTGGGCGCCGGCCTCCTGGCCCTGCACGCACAGCCCGTCGGCACCGGCGGCGACCGCCTCGCGGGCCTCGTCACCCGAGGTGACGGTCACGAAGACCTCGGAGCCGTGCCCCTTCACCTCCGCGACGACCTCCGGCGGCGGGCACCCGAACGTGAAGCTGACGACCGGCACGTGTGCCTCGTACAGCAGGTCGAGCTTGGCGGCCCAGTCGTCGTCCCCACCGGCGGGGTCGCCCAGCGAGACCTCGTGCCGCTCGGCCTCGGCCCTGATCAGGTCCGCGTACGCCGCGACCGCGCCGGCGTCCACCGCGGCCCGCTCGGGCACGAACACGTTGAGCCCGAACGGTTTGTCCGTCAGCTCGCGGGTCTTCGCGAGCTGGTCCCGCACGGCGTCCGCGGTCAGGTAGCCGGCGGCAAGGAAGCCCAGGCCACCCGCGTTGGAGACCGCGGCCGCCAGCTCCGGCGTGGACCCGCCGCCCGCCATCGGCGCCTGGACGATCGGCTCCGGCAGTTCGTCGAGGATCGGCACTGTTCCTCCCCTGGAAGCTCCTGACCTCGGAGCTTCACCGATGCCGGTGTGACGCGCAAGGCGTCGTCCGTCACGTGGGGACTGGCCGGCAGCGTGGCCATCCAGCGCCGCTGCCGGCCAGCGGTCTGTTGCGGTGGCTGGTCTTTCCATGGTGAACAAGGGGAATCGACCGGGCAACGCGCCTTGACCGGTGCTCAATCGACTCGAGGCCCGGCGGCGAGGAGTCCCGCCGCGACGTCAGGTGGACATGGAGCCAACGGCCTTCTTCGACGGGTTCGGCGCCAGGCCCAGCTCGATGAGGCTGTGCGCCGTGTCCAGGATGCTCTCCCGGGCCGGCCGGGATGTCCAGCCCAGCTCACGACGGGCCTTGTCCGCGCTCACGTCCTCGCGCCGGCCGATGAACGCCTTGGCCGGCCGCACCGAGGCGTCGAAGAGGGCCACCACGTGGAACAGCCACGTCGGCAGCGGCGCCGTCGGCACCCGGTACCCCGTGGGGTTGAACTCCTCGGCCAGCATGACGGCCAGCTCCCGCAGCCACAGGTGCTCACCGGCCACGATGTACCGGTTGCCCGCCGCGGCCGGCGTCTCCAGGGCGAGCCGGTGGGCGGTGGCCACGTCCCGCACGTCGACCACCGAGAAACCCATCTTCGGCGACGCCGGCACGTCGCGGGTCAGCAGCCGGTGCACGAGCTGCACGGACGTGCTGAGCTTCGTGTCGAGCAGCGGGCCCAGCACCAGGCCGGGGTTCACCGACACCAGCTCCAGCCCGGACTCCCGCGCGAAGTCCCACGCCGCCCGCTCGGCGAGTGTCTTGCTCTTCTGGTACGCCGGGCTGCGGTCCACCACGGACCAGTCGGCCTCGGTCAGCACGCCCCCGCCGCTGTGCCCGCTGGCCACGGCCGCGACCGACGACGTCAGCACCACCCGCTTCACCCCGGCGGCCACCGCCGCCCGCAGTACCCGCAGCGTCCCGTCGACCGCCGGCCGGACCAGCTCGTCGTCGGACTTCGGCGCCTCGATCGGGAACGGCGACGCCACGTGCACGACGTAGTCGCAGCCCTCGACCGCCTCCGCCCAGCCCTCGTCCCGCGTGAGGTCGGCGGCGACCACCCCGTCACCCGGCTGGCGCGCCGTGCCCCGCACGAGGTAGCCGTGCGCCCGCAAGTCCGCGATGACGTGCCCGGCGACGAACCCGGTCGCCCCGGTCACCAGCACCTGTTCGGCCATGACCTCACCCCATCTATGCATCGTTCAGATAAATCTAAGCACTGTATACATGAGGTTACGGACCGTCGCAACTACGCTCGTCGCCGTGGCCAGGACCAACTACCACCACGGCGCACTGCGGGAAGCACTGCTGAAGGCGACCCTGGAGCTGATCGAGACCGACGGCATCGGCGCCGTGAGCCTGCGGCAGGTCGCCCGCACAGCAGGCGTGAGCCCGGGCGCGCCCTACCACCACTTCCCGGACCGCGCCGCGTTGCTGACCGCGCTGGCCGACGAGGGCTTCCACCGCCTGGCCGACACCCTGACCGAGGCACACGGCGGGGCACCCACCCCACTCGAAGCCCTGAAGGCGATGCTCAACGCCTACGTCGAGTTCGCCCGGGCCAACCCGGCCTACTTCCGGCTCATGTTCCGCCCCGAGCTGACGCAGTCGCACAA
Source organism: Actinophytocola sp. (assembly GCF_045807065.1). GTDB lineage: Bacteria > Actinomycetota > Actinomycetes > Mycobacteriales > Pseudonocardiaceae > Actinophytocola. The sequence continues at coordinate 17,359 of NZ_JBJMIE010000672.1, forward strand.
GAGCGCGATCGGCTCGGAGGCAGCCGAGGCCGCGTTCGCCGTGCTGGAGACCACCGTGGCCGAGTGCGTGCCGCCCCCCGAGCGGAAGGTCGTGGCCATCGCCCTGTGGAGCCTGGTCCACGGCTACGCGTCACTGTGGCTGGACGGCCAGTTCGCCGACCGCGTCGAGGATCCGGCGGCCCTGGCCCCCGAGGTCGCGGCACTGGTCACCCGCTTCATCCGGTGTCAGTGACCAGCGGAGGCAGCGGCGTACTCGTCAAGGATCCGCAGGAACTCACCACGCGGCAGGGTCACCCGCTGCCCGGTGAAATCGTTCTCGACGAGCACGTCGTCGCCACCGACGGTGACGTGACAGGTATCCCCGCCGAACCCCCAGGGCTCCGCCCGAGCGTGCCGAGCACGTTCGGCGAGAAACCGCAGCTCGGACAGCTCGCCGCCGATATCGGTCTCGAGGAAGTCCTCGAGCGGCCGGTAGTCGGGTGAGGTCAGCACGGAGACGTGCCCATCCGCCTCACGCGTGAACCGCACGCACCTACTCGCCCCGCCCACGACCGTCTCCACCCTGGTAGATCGGGTACGCGGTGACGATGTGGTACAGCCGCGCGGAAGCCGCGTTCACCGTCGGCTCGATGAACTGGCACTCGACATATCCCTCGATGACCAGTCCGCCACCACACCCGCGCCATTTCCGTCGCAGGCGCGGATTGTCGACGTCGA
>NZ_JBJMIE010000673.1:0-32835 GCF_045807065.1 Actinophytocola sp.
CGGCCTCCACGTCCGGCATGCCGCGCATGGCCGTGTCCGGCTTGGCGCGGAAGTTCTGGACGATGACCTCCTGGATGCCGCCGTACTGGCGGGCGACGCGGCGGATCGCGAACAGCGAGTCCACCCGCTCGGCGAGGGTCTCCCCGATGCCGAGCAGGATCCCGGTGGTGAAGGGGACGTTCGAGCGGCCGGCGTCCTCCAGCACGCGCAACCGGACCGCCGGCTCCTTGTCCGGCGACCCGTAGTGCGGCCCGCCCGGCTCGGACCACAACCGGGTCGCCGTGGTCTCCAGCATCATGCCCATCGACGCCGACACCGGCTTGAGCCGCTGGAGGTCCTGCCAGGTCAGCACGCCCGGGTTGAGGTGCGGCAGGACACCCGTCTCTTCGAGGATCTTGATCGAGATCGCCCGGACGTAGGACAGCGTGTCCGGGTAGCCGGCCTCCTCCAGCCAGGTCCTGGCCGCCTCCCATCGCACCTCCGGCTTGTCACCGAGGGTGATCAACACCTCCCGGCAGCCGGCCGCCGCGCCCTTGCGCGCGATGTCCAGTACCTCGTCCTCGGACAGGAACGGCGCCGGCAGCCGGCCGGGCACGGTCGCGAACGTGCAGTAGTGACACCGGTCCGCGCACAGCCTGGTCAGCGGCACGAAGACGCTGCGGGAGTACGTGATCGTCCGCTCGCGGCCGACCGCGGCCAGGCCCTGGTCCCGGACCCGCGACGCCGCGTCGAACAGCTGGTCCAGCTGCTCACCGCGCGCGTGCAACAGGGTCTGCGCCTCGGTCGCGTCGAGGGCGGCACCGTCCCGCGCACGACGCAACGCACGGCGGATGGCCGACTCGTTGGGTACGAACCCCTCTGTCACTGGCTCCCCTTCTCCGGCGGTCAAGCCCAAGCTAGCCGCCACCCCTGACAACCGCGCACGTGATGTTCAGCCCAACCCCGCCGGGTTGCGGATCATTCCGACCGGTCCACATCCCCGCCTTCCGGCTGTCACCTCCCGAGGAACGTCTGATGTAATGCCCTAGTGCAGTTGAGCCCTTACGGCGAGGATCCGGTGCGGCTGGCCGTCGATCTCGTCAACTACCCGCCCCGGACGGTCGGCGAGCTGGCCAAGCGGTGCGCGGCGGTCGGCGTGGTGGCCGATGTCGCGCCGAGCGCGGGCGACCTGCAGGAGGTCGAGCGGTTCCTCGCGCTGTGGCTGGGGGTGGTCGACGCGGAGTCGGCGCAGGTGCGGGCCGAGCGGCTCAACCGGCTGCTGGCCCAGTCGTCGGCGCACCCGCGGCTCACCAACCACGCACGCGACGGCTGGCACCTCCACTACCGCGACGCGGACCTGCCGCTCGCGGGCGTGCTCCGCGCGCTCATCAGCGTCGGCACGGCAGTGCACCTCACGAGCCGCGGCATGACCCGGCTGCGGCGGTGCGCGCTCGAGGACTGCCACAGCCCCTTCGGCGACTTCAGCCGCGGCGGACGCCAGCGGTACTGCTCCCCCGCCTGCGCCAACCGCGACGCCGTACGCCGCCACCGAGCAAAGAAGACCTAGCGAAGTCTCGCGCCACCCGACAGCGACCTCAGGGGAACGTGACGACACCCAGCCACAACCCGCCTCGACACCGGCACCTTCGCCGGAACGCGACCCACACCTGAAAATCCGGGGAGGCGGGTTGGCGGGGCGGGCCGGCTAAGTCTCGCGCAGCTGCTCCAGCTGGGCCAGGAAGACGGCGCTCATCTGGTCGTAGTGCCGGGCGAGGAACTCGATCTCGGCGGTGGTGTAGTCGTCGATGAGCCGGTCGACCTGCACGCCGAACGAGGCGTACAGCTCCCGCCCCCGGTCGAGCTTCTCCGGGACGAGCGTGACGATGACGCGCCGGCGGTCGGTCGGGTCACGCGCGGCCGTGACGTACCCGGCGCGTTCGAGCCGGCGGATCATGCTGGTGATCGCGCCGGTGGTGAGGTTGGTGCGCTGGGCCAGCTCCCCCGCGGTGGCCGAACCGGTGTCCATGAGGAAGTCCACGCACTCCATGTCGGACTCCGTGAGGCCCAGCCTGCCGGCGAGGACGTGGCGGAACATCACCGACAGCCGGGAGGACTCCCGGCCGGCACGCATGAACGCGGCGATCGCGTCTCGCCGGTCGGTCACGGCGTCTCCGGCACCGTGACCCTGTGCAGCCGGGGAAGGACGCGGGTCAGGACCCATCGCTGGCAGCGCCCGCTCGCGGTGAGCCGGCGCATCATGCCGGCCGCCGAGTCGACGGACCTGAACGCGTACGGCACCATCTCGTTCTGGTAGGCCAGGATCGCCGATTCCACCGAGCCTCCGTTCCTGTGCGCGTCGACCAGCTTGCCACCCAGTGCCGCGGCGTCACGCAGCGCCGTGTTGCCGCCGTGCGCGCCGAACGGCGGCATCGCGTGCGCGGCGTCCCCCATCATCGTCGCCCTCGGCAACGGCCACCCCGTCGGGCGCCTGCCGACGGCGAACCTACTCGTGATCGTGGCCCCGTCGTCGGCGGCCTCGACCAGGCGGGTCACGAGCGGGTGGAAGCCGGCGGCCAGGTCACGCGGGTCGGTGCCGGCGGCCTCGCTCGTGCGGAGTACCAGGCCCCACATGACGTAGTCGCCGCCGGGTGGCACGGGGTGGCCGGGCACGCACCGCTCGAACGCCTTCTCGGGTGGTTCCCCGAACCGCATGGCCGTGAAGAAGAACGCGCGGCCCGGCTCGTCGCCAATGGCCAGCACGCCGCTTCCGAGCAGGGCGGCCGGGACGAGGCCGGGGGTCAGCGGGGTTCTGCCGTAGATGCCCGACATCCCGGTGTCCACCGGTTCGGCGCCCGGCATGATCCGCGGCCGCACCGCGGAGCCGATGCCGTCCGCGCCGACGACCACGGACGCCGGCGTCGTGGTGCCGTCGGTGAAGCCGAGCACCAGACCGGCTCTCCCGTCGGGCTCGACCGTGGCGGCGGCCCTGCCGTAGTGGACGCGGTCCTCGAGCCCGACCGACAGGATCGCCCGCAGCACCTGCCGGTCGATCTGCCGGCCGCCGTCCGGGGTGGCCTTGAACGTCAGCACGAACGCGTCCCGCAACCGGCTGTTGGTGAACCGGAAGGTACCGCCGGGGTCACCACCGGTAGCGAGAACGAGCTCGTACAACTCTGGCGGCAGGCTCTCCCGCAGGGCGCGCAACCCGTCCGCGTCGACCGTGATCCGGTACCCCTGCCGCCGCACGAACGGACCCGGATCCCGTTCGTACACCCGCACATCGATCCCCGCGCGCCTCAGCCGCTGCGCGAGGCACAACCCGGACAGCCCGGCTCCGACGACGGCGACCTCGGCCCTGCTCGACGAACTCATACAGTTATCTTAATCATTAAGGTGATTACTCCGCAACGGTCCCCGTACGACCGGCGGCGTAGCGGCGAAGCCTTCCGGGAGGCGACGACTTCACGGCCACCGCGGCGAACACTGGTCAGCATGTCGAGCCGGATTCTGAACTCACTGAAGGACACCTGGCGCGCGGGCAGCCGGGTCGAGCGGGTCGCGTTCGTCGTCGGCGCGCTGCTGTTCGCCAGCGGCCTCACCCACGTGGGCGTCCTGCTCGTCACGGGCGGCAGCTGGACCGGGCCGACGTCGCTTCGGAAGGCCGCGACCTTCGGTCTGTCGTTCGGGCTGACGCTCGCGACGGTCGCGTGGGTCAGCCACCTCATCCCGCTGACCGGACGGAGCCGCACCGTCCTGGTCGGGGCGTTCACGGTCACCTCGGTGGTCGAGACCGCGCTGGTGTCCATGCAGGCGTGGCGCGGCGTGCCGTCGCACTTCAACTTCCGGACCGGCCTGGACACCGGCGTGTCGATGACGCTCGCCGCGGGCGGGTTCGCCATCATCGCGACGATCATCGGCATGACGCTCGCGGCGTTCCGGGCCGGCCGCCGGCAGACCCCGGCGATGCGGCTCGCGTTGCGGTTCGGGTTCGCGACGCTGCTCGTCGCGCTGGCGGCCGGCGCGGCCATGATCGCGACCGGTTCGGTGGCGGCGCGCGGGCCGAACCCGTCGATCGCCTACGAGACGGCCGGCTTCCTCAAGCCAGCACACGCGGTGACCATGCACGCGATCCTCGTGATTCCGGCGCTCGCCTGGCTCCTCACATTCACCCGTTGGAGTGAGAATCAGCAAACGAACATTGTCCGGTTGGGCATTGTCGGGTACGCGACGTTGAGCCTGGTAATCATCCTGGAGTCGGTCACGCACACGTCTCCGCTGACCGCTCCTCCCCTGGCCATGGCCGTTTCCGGACTCGGGCTGGCCATCCTCGCGGTCGCCGGCGGGCTCGGGGTTTACGGCGCCCTGCGGCACCCAACTCCCCGATAGCGAGAAGATCCGATCAATAGACTGGCCCGGTGCCAGTGCGGAAGTCGAAGACAGGACGAACTCAACAGGAGCGGAGCACCGCGATGCGGCGGCGGCTTCTCGATGCCACCGTCGACTGCTTGGTCCAGTACGGCTACGCGGGCACGACCACGACCAGAGTCACGGAGTTGGCCGGGGTGACGCGCGGCGCGCAGGTACACCATTTCCCGACCCGGGCGGATCTGGTCGCCGCCGCGGTGCGCCATCTCGCCGCGAAGCGCGCGGAACTCGCGTTCGAGCGGATCGACGAGGTCCGCCAGGCACCCGACCCGCTCGAGGCGGCGCTGGACCTGCTGTGGGAAATTCACCAGGGCCCGATCAACTACGCCACCATCGAGATGTGGGTGGCCGCACGCACCGATCCCGAGTTGCGCGAGCAGCTGACGAGGGTGGAGCCGGCGGCACGCGCGTCGCTCATCGAGTTCGCGGAGGCGGCGTTCGGCGAGTACGCGGCGAACCCCCGTTTCCGGCACATCATGTACACGGCGATGGACGCGATTCGCGGAATTCTCCTGATGGGTCTGTCCGATGAGGACACGACCAATATGCAGAAACGGTGGCACCGCGCGCGGACGGACCTCCGGGAACTGATCGACGTGGTGCTGCCGCGGAACTAGGTGCGCATGAGCGGGGCGAGGTAGGCACGTGCGAACGCACGCACCTGTTCGTCCGTGCCGAGTGGGATGGCGCTGTCGGGCATGAGGGTGAACGAGATCGCGAGCCGGACGAACAGCTCGGCCACCCCGGCAGGCGTGCGGTCGCCCACCGGCTCGGCCGAACCTCCCTGCCGCACGAGGAAGTCGCGGGCCGCGGCCACGACGAGCGCGCCGTTGGTGGTGAGGTAGGGCAGCAACGCATCGGCGTCCGACGCGAGGAGCCGGTTCAGCAGCGGGTCGGCCCGCGCGTACCGCACCCCGACGACGAACCCCTCGACGAGTCGTTCCTCCACAGTGGACACGGTGGCGACGGCGTCGGCGACACTGCCGAAGAACCGGCGGCACTCCCGGACCAGCACGGCCTGGACGAGGGCGTCCTTGTCCCGGAACCGGCGGTACAGCGTCGCCCGGGACACGTTCGCCCGCCGCGCGACGGTGTCGACGGTGGTGCGCCGCAGCCCGTAGGCGAGGAACTCCGCGAGTGCCGCGTCCACAATGGACTCACCGACGCCGTCCGTGGTCGGCTCCGCGAGCACCAGCTCCAGCAACGAGGTCATCCGAGCGGCCCGGCTCCCACCCGCGCGTAGGCGGCGCGTGCCCGGGCGGTGTAGCGAACGCGGGCCGGCAGCAGGGGCCAGGACTTCTGGATCACCTGACGTATCCGCCGGTGCCACCGCTCGTCGCGGTCGGTCCAGCGCTCGCCGATCTTCTCGCGCACCACGGGCGGGAGCGTGCCGACCGAGAGCCACCAGAGCGGCTTGGCCGTCGGCTTGCGCGCGAGCGTGTAGAGCAGGGGCGGCACCAGCGGAAAGGTCGCGGGCGGCTCCTTGGCGAACTGGACGAGCCGCTCGGCCGTGGGCGTGACCTCCAGCCGTTCGCGGCACATCGTGTCGAACCAGCGCTCGAAGCCCGGCCAGTCGGCGGGCATGACCCGGTCGCTGACCCCGTAGGCCCGGTAGGCGACACACCCCTCCTGGTAGAGCCGCTCCTTCTCCGCGTCCGACATGGGGTGGTCGTACAGGTCGATCATCTGGAGGAAGGCGTCGAAGATCGTGGCGTGGGCCCAGAAGTAGGTCTCCGGGTCCAGGGCGTGATACCGCCGGCCGTGCGCGTCGGTGCCCTTGATGTGGTGGTGGAAGTCCCGGATCCTGCGGGCGGTGACATCGCCGTGCGGGTAGTCGAAGGTGACGCCCTGGATCTCGGGCACCGACCGCAGGACCCGCTCCCACGGCTCGTTGAAGAAGTCGGAGTGGTACTGGACCCCGGCCCCGAGGCCCGGGTGCATGAGCTGGAGCAGGCCGGCCTTGACGAGCAGCAGGTAGCCGCGCACCTCACCCGCGTACCGCCAGTGCAACGTCCCCGGTCCGAGGTTCAACGCGGGCTCCACGCGCACGACATCGGTCACGCCCACTCCCCCGCGTCGAAGAGACACTTTCGCATCTTTGTATCACGCCGCGGGTCGCGCGAACAGCACCCGCGAGTAACGCGTGGGCGCCGAACGCGGGACTCGCGCGGGTCACGATTGGCGGAGGGTGCGGCTGCGGCCGCGGAACTCGGCTATCACCTCGTCGCCGCGGGTGACCGTGACGTCGTAGATGCCGCTGCGGCCGTAGGTGACCCGTTCGACCGCCCTCGCCTCCAATTCATCACCCAGCTCGGCGGAGGCCACGAACGTGATGTCCGCGCCCGCGGCCACCGTGACCGGGCCGTGGCTGTTGCAGGCGCACGCGAAGGCGGTGTCGGCGAGCAGGAACACGTAGCCGCCGTGGGCCAGGGCGTGGCCGTTGACCATGGTGTCGGTGATCGTCATGCGGACGGTCGCGTGACCGGGGCCCGCGTCGACCAGCCGGATGCCGAGCGTCCTCGACGCCAGGTCGTCGTCGAGCATGCGGCGGACGGGATCGGGCACCGGCACGTGGCCTCCAGCGGGACTCCAGTGGGCATCTGCGCTGGTGGGATATCACATGATGCGAGACCTGCGCCACACCAGTTGCACGACCGAAAGTAGGACGTCAAACTATTTCTATGCCCGAGAAGTCACCGTTGCACCGGCCGACGCACCCGGTGCGGTTCGTCACCGCCGCCAGCCTGTTCGACGGGCACGACGCGGCGATCAACATCATGCGCCGGATCCTGCAGAGCCAGGGCGCCGAGGTCATCCACCTCGGTCACAACCGCTCGGTGCGCGAGGTCGTCCGCGCCGCCGTCCAGGAGGACGTCCACGGCGTCGCCATCAGCGCCTACCAGGGCGGGCACGTCGAGTACTTCACCTACCTGGTGGAACTGCTGCGCGAGCAGGGCGCCGGGCACGTCAAGGTCTACGGCGGGGGCGGCGGCGTGATCGTCCCCGAGGAGATCGCCCTGCTGCACGAGCGCGGCGTCGCACGCATCTTCTCCCCCGAGGACGGGCAGCGGCTCGGCCTCGCACGCATGATCAACACGATGATCGAGGCCTGCGACCACGACCTCGCCGACCGGCCGACGCCCAGCATCGAGGCGCTGGTCGGCGGGCGGCACGACGTCCTCGCGCACACCATCACCGCGATCGAGGCGGGCCGCCTCGATCACGAGGTCCTCGGCGTCATCCGCGACACGGCGAGGAAGCGGTCCGTGCCGGTCCTGGGCATCACCGGCACCGGCGGCTCGGGCAAGTCCTCCCTCACCGACGAGCTGGTCCGCCGCTTCCGCCTGGACCAGCAGGACAAGCTGCGCATCGCGGTCCTCGCCGTCGACCCCACCCGGCGGCGCGGCGGCGGCGCGCTGCTCGGTGACCGGATCCGGATGAACTCGCTGGGCGGGGTCGGCGGTGCCGATCCGGAACCGGTCTACTTCCGGTCCATGGCCACCCGCGGCGCCGCCACCGAGGTGCCCGAGGGCCTCACCGACGCCATCGCCGCGTGCAAGGCCGCCGGCAACGACCTCGTCATCGTCGAGACCCCCGGCATCGGCCAGGGCGACGCGGCCATCGTGCCGTTCGTCGACACCTCGCTGTACGTGATGACGCCCGAGTTCGGCGCCGCCTCGCAGCTCGAGAAGATCGACATGCTGGACTTCGCGGACGCCGTCGCCATCAACAAGTACGAGCGGCGCGGCGCCGAGGACGCCCGGCGTGACGTGGCCCGCCAGCTCGTCCGCAACCGCGAGGCGTTCGGCGTCGCCTGGCAGGACATGCCGGTCTTCGGCACCAGCGCCGCGACCTTCAACGACGACGGCGTCACCGCGCTCTACCAGCACCTGCGCGACGTCCTGGCCGAGGGCGGGCTGCCGGTCAGCGAGCGGACGCTCGCGCCGGTCGAGGGCCGGGTGTCCACCCGCGCGGCCACCGTCGTGCCGCCGCAGCGTGCGCGCTACCTCGCCGAGATCGCGGAGACCATCCGTCAGTACCACAAAGAGACGGAAGATCAGGTGGCCGCGCTCCGCACGCATGCCGCCCTGCGGACCACCCGGCACGCGCTGGAGAACGCCGACGCCCCGACCGACGACGTCGAGAAGCTGCTGCAGGAGGCCGAGCGCCGCGTCGCCCGGGACACCGAGGACCTCCTGCGCCGGTACCGGCAGCTGGCCGAGGACTACGCCGGCGAGGAGCTGGTCGTGCAGGTCCGGGACAAGGAGCTGCACACCCAGCTGTGGCGCGAGACCCTGTCCGGCACGCGGGTCCCGCGCGTCGCGCTGCCGCGGTTCGACGACGACGGCTCGCTCCTGCGCTTCCTGCGCAAGGAGAACCTGCCGGGCTACTTCCCGTTCACGGCCGGCGTGTTCCCCTTCAAGCGCGAGGGCGAGGACCCGGCCCGGATGTTCGCCGGCGAGGGCGACGCCTTCCGCACGAACCGCCGTTTCCGCTACCTGTCCGAGGGTTCCGCGGCCACGCGGCTGTCCACGGCGTTCGACTCGGTGACGCTCTACGGGCACGACCCGGACACACCGCCGGACATCTACGGCAAGATCGGCACCTCCGGGGTCTCGATCGCGACGCTGGAGGACATGAAGGCGCTCTACGACGGCTTCGACCTCACCGCGCCGACCACGTCCGTGTCGATGACGATCAACGGCCCCGCGCCGACGATCCTCGCGTTCTTCCTGAACACGGCCATCGACCAGACCGTCGACAAGTTCGTGGCGGAACACGGCCGGCAGCCGACGCCCGAGGAGCGCGAGGAGCTGGCCGCGTGGGCGCTGGCCAACGTCCGCGGCACCGTCCAGGCCGACATCCTCAAGGAGGACCAGGGCCAGAACACCTGCATCTTCTCCACCGAGTTCTCCCTGCGGATGATGGCGGACATCCAGGAGTGGTTCATCGCCAACAAGGTCCGCAACTTCTACTCGGTGTCGATCTCCGGTTACCACATCGCGGAGGCGGGCGCGAACCCCATCAGCCAGCTGGCGTTCACGCTGGCCAACGGTTTCACCTACGTCGAGTCCTACCTCGCGCGGGGCATGGACATCGACGCCTTCGCGCCCAACCTGTCGTTCTTCTTCTCCAACGGGCTGGACGCGGAGTACAACGTGATCGGCCGGGTGGCGCGGCGGATCTGGGCCGTGGCGATGCGCGAGCGCTACGGCGCGAACGAGCGGTCGCAGAAGTTCAAGTACCACGTGCAGACGTCCGGCCGGTCGCTGCACGCGCAGGAGATGCACTTCAACGACATCCGCACCACGCTGCAGGCGCTGTGCGCGCTCTACGACAACTGCAACTCCCTGCACACCAACGCCTACGACGAGGCGATCACCACCCCGACCGAGTCGTCCGTCCGCAGGGCGATGGCGATCCAGCTGATCATCAACAAGGAGTGGGGCCTGTCGAAGAACGAGAACCCGCTGCAGGGCTCGTTCATCATCGACGAGCTGACCGACCTGGTCGAGGAGGCCGTGCTGACGGAGTTCGAGCGGCTCTCCGAGCGCGGCGGCGTGCTGGGCGCGATGGAGACCGGCTACCAGCGCGGTCGCATCCAGGACGAGTCGATGGCCTACGAGCAGCGCAAGCACGACGGGTCGCTGCCGCTGGTCGGCGTGAACACGTTCCTGCCGTCGAAGGAGAACGCCGAGGAGCTGCCCACGATCGAGCTGGCCAGGGCCACCGAGGAGGAGAAGCGGTCGCAGGTCGACCGGACGCGGACGTTCCAGGCCGAGCACGCGACCGAGGCCGAGGAGGCACTGCGGCGGCTGCGGGCGGCGGTGGCGGAGGACCGTAATGTGTTCGGTGAGTTGATGGCCGCCGCGAGGGTGTGCACGCTGGGACAGGTGACCGACGCGTTCTTCGAGGTCGGTGGCCAGTACCGGCGAAACGTGTGATTTTTCGGAGGATGCGGTGGCAGGGATCGAACGGGTAGGGGTCATCGGGTGCGGCCTGATGGGGTCGGGCATCGCGGAGGTGTCGGCGCGGGCCGGGCTGGACGTCGTCGTCACGGAGGTGTCCGGGGACGCGCTGAAGGCGGGCCGGGCGCGGATCGAGAAGTCCCTGGCGCGTGCCGTCCGCAACGGCAAGCTGTCCGAGTCCGACCGCGGCGCCGCGCTCGACCGGATCCGCTTCACCCCCGACCTCGGTGACTTCGCCGACCGGCAGCTGGTGGTCGAGGCCGTCGCGGAGAGCGAGCAGGCCAAGACCGAGGTGTTCACCTCGCTGGACAAGGTCGTCAGCGACCCGGCGGCGATCTTCGCGTCGAACACGTCGTCGATCCCGATCATGAAGCTGGGCATGGCGACCTCGCGGCCCCAGCAGGTGATCGGCATCCACTTCTTCAACCCGGTGCCGGTGCTGAAGCTGGTGGAGCTGGTCCCGTCCCTGCTGACCGGCGAGGACACCAAGGCGCGGGCGCAGGCCTTCGCCCAGGGCAAGCTCGGCAAGCAGGTGATCCTGTCGCAGGACCGCGCCGGGTTCGTGGTGAACGCCCTGCTGGTGCCCTACCTGCTGTCCGCGATCCGGATGCTGGAGTCGGGCTTCGCGTCCGCGGAGGACATCGACACCGGCATGGTGCAGGGCTGCGCCCACCCGATGGGCCCCCTTGCCCTGACCGACCTGATCGGCCTCGACACGACGAAGGCGATCGCGGAGTCGATGTACGCCGAGTTCAAGGAGCCCCTGTACTCGCCCCCGCCCCTGCTCCTCCGCATGGTCGACGCGGGCCTGCTGGGCAAAAAAACCAACCGCGGCTTCTACGACTACAGCTAACGCGTGTCCAACGCCCACGACCCGCGTGTCCAACTCTTGCGACGGGTGAGTTCAACAAAAGTGGCTACGGGCATTAGCCACGTTTGTTGACCCATGGGTCCGGAGCGTTGAACTCACGCGTCCGGAACGTCGGACACGCGGGTCCGGAACGTTGGACACGCCGGTCTGGAGCGTTGGACTCGCCGGTCTGGAGCGTTGGACACGCCGGGCCGGAGCGTTGGACACGCGGGGGCGGGGCGTTGGACGCGGGGGTTAGGTGTTCAGGACGGCGATTGTGAGAGTGTGGAGGGCGGCGGTCAGGCGGTCGGTTTCGCCGCGTTCCAGTAGGCGGAGGATCGGGTCGCTGTGCAGGCCGGCCAGGAGGAGGTCGGCCAGTAGGTCCGCGTCCAGGTCCGGACGGGCCTGCGCGATCAGGGTGCTCACGTGGGTGTGCCACAGGTCGTAGATGGGGTGCTCGCGGGCCGGGCCGTCGTGTGGCCTGGCCAGGGCGGCGACCTCCTGCCCCAGCGCGGCCATGAGGCCCTTGTTGCGGCCCACCACCTCGACGACCAGTGACAGGAACGCCAGCAGGCGCTCCTTCGGCGGGGCGCCGGGCCCCAGCGGCGGCTCGCCGGACTTCACGCGTTCGCCTATCTCCAGCGCGCGTTCCCGCATGAGCTCGACCATCAGACCCATCCGGCTGCCGAAGCGGTGGAAGACCGTTCCCTTGCCGACGCCCGCCGCGGCCGCGACCTGCTCGATCGTCACCTCGTCCGGACGGTGGCGGGTCAGCAGCTCCTCGGTCGCGAGCAGGATCGCGCGGCGGTTGCGGGCAGCGTCCTGACGCATGGATCTCCTCAAGTACTGGACCGTTGGTCCACTTACACGGTAACTTGACCGCGAGTCCAGTTTCGTTCGTCAGGCAGGAGAATACCGTGCGGCGTGTCCGCTACTACGAGTACGGCGGCCCTGAAGTGCTGAAAGTCGAGGAGGTGGCGGTCCCGACCCCGGGCGAGGGGCAGGTGCTCGTCCGCGCCGAGACCATCGGGGCCAACTTCGTCGACACCAAGTTCCGCCGGGGCGCCGGGACGATCTTCCAGCGGCCGCTGCCCGGCTCACCCACCGGCGACGTCGTCGGCACCGTCGAGGCGGTCGGCGCGGGGGTCGACGCCGCAACGGTCGGCCGGCGGGTCGCGGCGCTCGTCGACCCGGACGCCTTCGCCGACTTCGTGGTGGCGGACGCGGCATGGCTCGCCGAGGTGCCGGCCGGGGTGTCCGACGCCGACGCCAGCATGCTGTCCAGCGCGGGACCCACCGCCCTGGGCACCATCCGCACCGGTCGGATCACCGCGGGCGAGACCGTGCTCGTGCACGCCGCCGCGGGGGCCATCGGCCACCTCGCCGTGCAGCTCGCCAAGCTCGAGGGCGCGGGCACGGTCATCGCCACCGCCGGCTCGCCCGCCAAGCTCGACTTCGCACGGGAGCACGGCGCGGACGTGACCGTCGACTACACCGCGGAGGACTGGCCGGACCAGGTGCGGGCGGCGGCGCCGGGCGGCGTCGACGTGGTGCTCGACTCGATCAGCGGCGAGACGCGGCGGCGGAGCTTCGGCCTGCTCGCGCCCTTCGGCCGGGTCGTGGCCTACGGCGCGGCGTCGGGGGAGCTCGGCTCGATCTCGGTCACGGACCTCATCATGCTGCGGTCGGTGGTCGGCTTCTCGCTGCTGGCCTACCGTGCCGCCGCACCCGAGCGGGCCGCCGCCGAGGTCGCCGAGCTGGCCGGGCACTTCGCGGCGGGCCGCCTGCGCACGTCCGTCCACACGCGACTGCCGCTCGCCGAGGTCGCGGCGGCGCACCGGGTCCTGGAGACACGGGAGAACCTGGGCCGGGTACTGCTCGTCCCCTGACGCTCACCGCAGCGCGAGGAACACCACGCCGCCGACGACCGGGCCGAGCAGAGCGCCGACCACGACCTGCGCGGCGGTGTGGTCCTCGACCACCACCCGGGACCAGGCCACCAGGGCCACGCCGAGCACGAGCAGCAGGTACCACGGCCCGTACAGCAGCACGATCGTCGCGACCGCGCCGCCGGCGACCGTGGCGTGCACGGACACCTTCCACCAGCGGGTGATCGCCAGTACCGCCAGCAGCGTGGCGATCATCGACCAGGCGAGCGCGATCACCTCGCGCGGCGCGCCGCCGACCAGCATGATCACCAGGCCGGCCACTGTGGACACCAGGCACACCAGGAACGGCACGATGCGGCGTTCGCGCTCCCGCACCCAGTGCCCGTCCCACTTCCCGCGCCGGGCGCCGCGAACCATGATCACCATCGGGATCACGCTGTAGAACACGGCGACCAGCAACCCCCAGCCGAGGGTCGGGAGGACCTCGTGCCGCGTGCCGTGCCACGCGACCGCGAGCGGCAGCGCGACGACGACCACGGCCGGCGACAGCACCTCGGTGACCACGCGCGCGACGCGGAGCGGCAGACTGGGAGCGGCGGTGGTGACGTCCACCGGCACATGTTCTCAGGAGAGGACCCACGCATGAAGGCTGGGGAGACCGCACCGGACTTCGAACTGCCGGACGAGACCGGCAAGACCCGCGCGCTGCGGGAGTTCCTCGGAACGGGGCCGGTGGTCCTGTTCTTCTACCCCGCTGCCATGACCAAGGGCTGCACCGTCGAGAGCTGCCACTTCCGCGACCTGGCGGCGGAGTTCGCGGCGGTCGGCGCCCACCGGGTCGGGATCAGCCCGGACGCCGTCGACAAGCAGGCGAAGTTCAGCGAGCGGAACTCCTTCGACTTCCCGCTGCTGTCCGACGCCGACGGCGCGGTCGCCACCCGGTTCGGCGTGCGGCGCAGCTTCGGCCCGCTGCTGACCCGCCGCCAGACGTTCGTCATCGACACCGACCGGACGGTCCTGGAGGTGATCAAGAGCGAGCTGCGGATGGCCGTGCACGCCGACCGGGCACTCGAGGTGCTGAGGGCGCGCACGGCCTGAACCGCTACTGGTAGAGCGCTTCCCGCGGGATCGGTGTGTCGTCGCGCAGGGCGTTGAACAGCAGTTCCTTCTTGTTCGGGTCCCACTTGGTGGCCGACCCGTCGGTCACCGGCACGGTGGTCGTCACCGTGCTGCCGTCGGAGATGCCGTGCATCGCGAAGCCGAGGCTCGACAGGTTCCACAGGTGGTCGCCGTCGTCGACGGTCAGCGCGTCGGTGACGCCGCCGATCACCGGGAACAACTTGAACGGGTTCAGCAGCGTGCCGCCGGTCGCGATCTTGCCCGCGAGCGCGCCGATGAACTTGCGCTGGTTGGCCACGCGGTCGAGGTCGGACCGCGGGGTCGACGACGAGTGCCGCATGCGCACGAACCCGAGCGCCTGCACCCCGTTCAGCGTCTGGTGACCGGCCGGGATGGTCACACCGGTCACGGTGTCGTGCATCTCCTCCGGGATGTCCATCTCGACGCCGCCGATCGCGTCCACGATGTCCGCGAAGCCACCGAAGCTGATCTCCGCGTAGTGCTCGATCCGCAGGCCGGTGGCGCCCTCGACGGTCTTGACCAGCAGCGGCGCGCCGCCGAGCGAGAACGCGGCGTTGATCTTGCTGATGCCGTGCCCGGGGATCTCGACGTTCGAGTCCCGCGGCAGGGACAGCAGCGTGGGCGGCGTGTCGTTGTCCGGGATGTGCGCCACCATGATCGTGTCGGTGCGCTTGCCGGCCGCGTCGCCGGTGGTCAGCTCGGCCTTCTGCTCGGCGGTGAGGCCCTCGCGGCTGTCGGAGCCGACGATCAGCCAGTTCGTGCCGGCGGCCTCGGCGGGCCGGCCCGGGTAGTCCTCGATCGCGGTGACCCGGTTGAGCGAGAAGTCCATCCACACCAGCGAGCCGGCGATGAGCAGGAGCAGCACCAGGAAGCCGATGAGGATCCGCCGACCCCAACGCGGCCGGCGGACGGGTCGGCGCGGTGGTGGCGGGTAGCCGTCACCGGCGGGCGGGCGCCGGAAGTCGTCCGGCGGCATCGGGCGGCGCGGCGGCTGGCCCGAGTCACGCTGCTCGTCCTGTCCGGGCAGGGGCAGCATCCTGGTGTTGTGGTAGGCGGGCTTGCGGCCGCCCGGTCCCGGACGTCCGTAACCGGGCTCGGGGCCGTACCCTGGGCCGCCTCGGCCCTGCGGGGGACGGCCCTGCCCCGAACCGGGCCGTCGCGGTGGCTGCTGATAGCTCATCTCCCCACCCTTTCGTCACGAACCAGGACGTGGGGACCCGCGCACAGGTTGCGAAGCACGTGCATACCGTACGAGACCGTGACTAGACGGGCACGCGGAGTCCGTCCGGCACCGGCTTCGCCATGGCGTCGACGATGTCCTGGTCGAGCGGCAGGGCACCCAGCACCCCGAGTGTGAACCGCCTGACCAGCCGTGTCCACGCGGGATACCGGAGCAGCAGCGCGTGCGCCTCGCCGCGGACGTCGAACCGCGCCACCCGATCGGTGACCTCCTTGGCGCGTTCGGCGTAGGTGTAGGACAGGGCGGGGTCGGTGGTCCGGTCGCGGTCGCCGTGGGCGATGAGCACGGTCCGGCCGGCCAGCTGCGCGACGGGCTCGCCCTCCGGCGTCCACGGCGCGAGCGCGCACACCCCGACCACCCGGGGGTCGTCGGCCACCCGCAGCGCCACCCGGCCCCCCATCGAGTGACCGACGAGCGCGACCGGCACGCCCGGGTGCGTGCGGCGGATCTCCTCGAGCACGCGGCGGGCGTCGGTCACGGCGTCCAGCTCGGGTGCGTTCCAGCCGCGGTAGGTGTTGCACAGCTGCCAGACGGCCAGGTGCGGCGTGCGGCGCAGGCTCCGCGCGAACGGGACCATCCGCCAGTACGCGGGGTAGAAGACGGTGGCCGGCTTCTTGCTGACCTCCTGACCGCCGTGCAGCACCAGCGCCACCGCCCGCACGCCGGTGGTGGCGCCGCCCTTGCTGATCTTCACTTGTCTCCCTCGTCGATGTAGGTCTCGATGCCGTCGAGCACGCGCTGCAGGCCGAACTCGAACTCGTCCTCCCAGGTCAGCTCGTCGTCGCGCCAGACGGCCGCGAGCGTGGGGAAGCGGTCGAGGTGCGGGTCGAGGAGTGGGGCGAACTCCTGCCAGAACTGGGCGTCGGACGCCCCGGAGCGGTGCTGGGTGCGCGCGGCCTCGGCGAACTGGCGGGCGCGGCCCTGGACGTAGCCGGTGAGCAGGCCGATCACCGCCATCTTCCGGCCGTTCGTGAGGCCGGTGCCGGCGAGCATCGCGAGGAGCTTGTCGAGCACGGCGGCCTGGTTGGGGCCGACGAGACCGCGGGACAGGGAGGTGTCGAGCAGCCACGGGTGGCGCCGGTACCCGTCGAGGCTGCGGCGGGCGACGTTCTCAAGGTTCTCGCGCCAGCCGTGCGCGTCCGGTTCCGGCTGGCCCTCCCCCATGACGGCGTCGAGCATGAGCGCGTACAGCTCGGCCTTGCCGGGCAGGTAGCGGTAGAGCGACATGGTCCCGACCCCGAGCGCGTCGGCGACGCGGCGCATGGAGAGCGCGCCCAGCCCGTCCGCGTCGGCGATGGCGACGGCCGTGGCCACGATCTCGTTGATCGTCATGCCTGGTTTTCGGCCCCGGCTCGGCGCCGGTCTGGTGCCCCAGAGCAGCGCCATGGTGGTCGCCATGTCCCTGTTGGTCGGGGAGTCCTCGTTGGTCATCGTGCTCGATCGTACGGTGGTACTGTTTATGCGTACCCTGTACCCATTTTCTTCTGGGGGTTCTCGTGAAGGTGTTGGTGACCGGCGCGACCGGCCAGGTGGGGCGGCACGTGGTGCGGCGGCTCGTCGAGGCGGGGTGTTCGGTGGTGGCCCTGACGCGACGCGCGGACGCCGTCTTCCCCGCTGGTGTCGAGGTGGTGCGCGGCGACCTGCTGTCCCCGGCGTCGATCCCGTTCGCGGGGGTGTCGCGGATGTACCTGTTCCCGGAGCCGCGGACGGCGCGCGCGGTCGTGGCGCGAGCGGTCGAGGCGGGCGTGTCGCGGATCGTGACGCTGTCGTCGGGTGCGGTGACGGGTGGGTTCGACACGGACTTCCACCTGCCGGTCGAGCAGGCGGTGGAGGCGTCGGGAGTGGCGTGGACCCACGTGCGCCCGGGCGACTTCGCGTCGAACACCCTGCGGTTGTGGGGACCGATGATCCGGTCGTCGCGGCTGGTCCGGTACCCGCAGCCGGCCGCCCCCAGCCTGGCGATCCACGAGGACGACATCGCGGCGGTGGCCGTGGCGGCGCTGCTGACCGACGGGCACGCGGGGCGGTGGTACGACCTGACGGGCCCGGCGCTGATCACCCGCCGCGACCAGGTGGCGGCCATCGGCGCGGCACTCGGCGAGGAGGTCCGGTTCGAGGAGGTCAGCGCGGCGCGGGCACGGGAGATCCTGCGCGCACAGGACGCCTGGGCCGCGGCGAACGCCGACTTCCTGCTGGGGTTCGCGGAGTACTCGGCGACCGGGAGGTCGACCGCGGACGTCGACTGGTCGCAGGTCCTGGTGCCCTCGCCGGCGGTCGAGCAGGTACTGGGCCGCCCGGCGACGACGTACGCCCAGTGGGCCCGGGACAACGTCGACGCGTTCCGCTGACGAGACTTCTGGCCGAACGCGGAGCCACCGTCCTACTACGCTGCTGGATGTGACGGTTGCGGGGTTGCTCCTGGCGGCGGGCGGCGGGCGGCGTTACGGGATGCCCAAAGCCCTCGTCCACCACCGCGGACGGTTGTTCGTCGAACTTGCCGCTGACGTGTTGCACGACGGGGGTTGTGCACCCGTGGTGGTGGTGCTCGGGGCGCTTGCCGAGGACGTGCGGTCCACCGCCTCGTTGAGTGGGGCGTCGCTCGTGGACAACCCGGACTGGGCGTCCGGGATGGGTTCTTCCCTGCGGGTCGGGCTGTCCACGCTCGGCGACGACATCACGGCCGTCGTCGTGTTGCCCGTGGACACGCCCGGGGTGACCGCGGCGGCCGTTCGGCGCTTCGTGGGGATGGCCTCGGTGGACGTTCTTGCCAGGGCCACCTATGACGGCGTGCCCGGGCATCCGGTGTTGCTCGGGCGGGAGCACTGGGCCGGGGTCGCCGCACTGGCCGACGGGGACGAAGGTGCCCGACCGTACCTCGCACGGCACGACGTCACGCGGGTGCCGTGCGAGGACGTAGCCGGCGGCGCCGACGTGGACCGGCCGGAGGATCTGCCCTAGGCGGCCGCCCGGTGAGCCCTTCTCGGCTCGGTGGGTGATCCGGCCGTCGCGCTTCAGACCATGCGGATGCCGCGTCGGTGCATGGGTCAGCCCTTAGGCGGCCGCCGGTTGGTTGGCGAACTGGGTTCGGTACAGCTCCGCGTAGCGGCCGCCCGCGGCCAGCAGGGTTTCGTGGTTGCCGCGTTCCACGATCTCGCCCGCCTCGACCACCAGGATCTGGTCCGCCGCGCGGATCGTGGACAGGCGGTGGGCGATGACGAGCGCCGTGCGATCGGTCAGTGCGTCCGCCAGGGCCTCCTGCACCGCCACCTCCGACTCGGAGTCCAGGTGGGCGGTCGCCTCGTCCAGGATCACCACCTGGGGTTGGGCCAGCAGCAGGCGCGCGATGGTCAGGCGTTGCCGCTCGCCACCGGACAGGCGGTAGCCGCGCTCCCCCACGACCGTGTCCAGCCCGTCGGGCAGCGCGCGCACCAGGTCCGCCAGGCGCGCCCGGGCCAGCGCCTCCCACAGCTCGTCCTCGGTCGCGGATGGCCTGGGGTACAACAGGTTCGCGCGGATCGTGTCGTGGAACAGGTGGCCGTCCTGGGTCACCACGCCCACGGTGTCGCGCAGGGAGTCGAACGACAGGTCCCGCACGTCCACGTCGGACAGCCGCACCGCGCCGCTGTCCACGTCGTACAAGCGCGGCACGAGGGACGCGATCGTCGACTTGCCGGCGCCGGACGAACCCACCAGCGCCACCATCTCCCCCGGCGCCGCGCGGAAGCTCACCCCGTGCAGCACCTCCTCGCCGCCGCGCTTGTCCAGCACCGCCACGTCCTCCAGGGACGCCAGCGACACCTTCTCGGCCGCCGGGTAGGCGAAGTGGACGTCGGAGAACTCGACCGAGACGCCGCCGGCGGGCACGGCGACGGGGTTGGGCTTCTCCTGGATCATCGGCGGCAGGTCCAGCACCTCGAACACCCGCTCGAACGACACCAGCGCCGTCATCACGTCCACGCGCACGTTCGCGAGCGCCGTCAGCGGGGTGTACAGGCGGGTCAGCAGCAACGCCAGCGCCACCACCGTGCCCGGCGCCAGCGCACCCGTGATCGCGAGGTAGCCGCCCAGCCCGTAGACCAGCGCCTGCGCCAGCGCGGACACCACCGTCAGGCTCGTCATGAACCACCTGGTGAGCATCGCCGAGCGGATGCCGATGTCCCGCACCCGCGCCGCGCGTCCCGCGAACTCCGCCAGTTCCGCGCGCGGGTGGCCGAACAGCTTGACCAGCGTGGCGCCGGGCGCGGAGAACCGCTCGGTCATCTGCGTGGTCATCGACGCGTTCAGGCCCGCCGACTCGCGCTGCAGGTCGGCCATGCGCCGGCCGATCCGGCGCGCGGGCAGCACGAAGATCGGCAGCAGGACCAGCGCGATCACGGTCACCTGCCACGACAGCGTCACCATCACCGCGACCGACAGCACCAGCTGGATCACGTTGGTGACCATGCCGGCCAGCGTCGACGTGAACGCCCGCTGCGCCCCGATGACGTCGTTGTTCAGCCGGGACACCAGCGCGCCCGTGCGCGTCCTGGTGAAGAACGCGACCGGCATCCGCTGCACGTGCCCGAACACCGCGCGCCGTAAGTCGTAGATCAGGCCCTCACCGATGCGCGCCGACTGCCACCGCTCGACCAGCCCCAGGCCGGCGTCCAGCACCGCGAGGCCGGCGATCACGACCGCGAGCCACACCACGGTCGACACCGCGCCGCCGTCGACGATCGCGTCCACGACGCGCCCGGCCAACAGCGGTGTCGACACCGCCAGCACCGCCGAGACCATCGTCAGCAGCAGGAACACCACCAACTTGCCCCGGTGCGGCCCGGCGAACTCGTACACCCGCCGAATCGTGCCCTTGCGCAGGCCCTTCGGCGCATCCTGCATCGCGCCGCGCATCAAAATCCACGCGTTGTCCACGTACACCCCTCACGTCTGCTGCCCTGACCGGGATCAACGCCCACGACATCCGACGCCTTCCCCGTTAACCGGAGAGCGAACAGCGTCGAACTGGTCGCTCTCCCCTCCGCTCCCGCCGCCTTCCCTCCCGCGCGCAGACGCCGGACCCGTGCCCATCGGTCCGGGGTGGCGCCGCGCCGTGGCGCCGCCTCCGCCGGGTAACCTGCCCCGGTGGAGCCGACCCGACGCCGCAGCTGGCGCCTCGACCTGCTCTTCTACGGCGTCAGCCTCGCGTTCGCCGCCGGCAACGCGATCTTCTCCGAGTTCTACGGCTATCGCGTCTGGGGCAACTTCGCGACGGCCGGTTACCTGATCGCGTTCGTGCTCACCGTCCTGCAGGCAGTATCCCGCACGCCACCGACAATCCGGTCGCGTTGGCTGCCGGTAGGGGTCGCGGGGCTGCTCGCGGGGGTCGTGCCGCTGCTCGTGCTGGTCTTCGTCCGCAACCCGGCCTTCGTCTGGGGCAGGTGGCCGTGGTCGTTTCCCTCCCAGCCGGAGGTGTGGGTGGTCGAGCGGTCGGCACGGCTGCTCCTCGACCTCGGCACGCCCTACCCCGACCTCGGCCGGCTCGGCCGGCCGCCGGTGCCGGACGACTACACGCCCTACGGCCCGGCGATGACCATCTTCGGGCTCCCCCGCGCCCTGTTCGGCGACAGCCCGTTCACCGACGCACGCGTCGCCTTCGCGGTCGCCACCGTGCTGCTCATCGCGCTGGCGCTGAAGCTCATGGGCTGGCCCAGGGTGCCGGTGCTCGCCGCGCAGCTCGCCGCGGTCAGCCCGCTCACGCTGCTGACGACCGCGGTGGCCGGGGACGACATTCCCGTGGTCGCGCTGATCGTGCTCGCCGCCGCGCTCGCGTTCCGGGCGGGGCCGGTCGGCGGTCCGGCAACCTCCGGACTCGCCATCGCGTTGGTAATCAACATGAAACTGACCGCCCTGCCCGCGCTCGCCGTGCTCGCGGTGGCGCTCCTGGCCGCCAGAGGCAGGCGCGCGTTGTTGATCTTCTTTGGTACAGTGATCATCACGAGCGCGGTGCTGGTGCTACCGGTGTTGCTGGTGGATCCGGCCGCATTCGTCGAGCACGTGATCCTGTACCCGGCCGGGCTCGGCGAGGCGGGGTCTCCGGCGGCGAGTCCACTGCCGGGGCACCTCATCGCGCAACTGGGCCCGGTCGGGCACGCGGCATCGCTCGCGCTGCTCGCGGCGGCGGCATGCGCGATCACGGTCTGGCTGGTGGTCCGCCCGCCCCGCGACCCCGCGGACGTCGTGCTGCGCACCGCGGCCGGGCTGGGGATGGCGATCATCCTCGCGCCGGCGACCCGCTGGGGGTACCTCGTGTACCCGCTGGCGATGACCGGTGTGATGCTCGCGTTCTCCGTGACGACTTCAGCAGCGACGCGGAAGGAGGGGACCAGGACGGCCGCGGGTCCGACCGACGGTGATCAGGACGTCACCCACGACGACTACCCTGACGCGCACAACCGTCCGATCGCGAGCCCCGACACCCGCGGCATCCAAGCGTGAACCCAGTTACTTCTTCTTCGTTCGCGTTGCGCCGCCCCGGCCGCGCAACGTCACCCCGGATTCCGACAGGACGCGGTGCACGAAACCGTACGACCGCCCCGTCGACTCGGCCAGGGCTCGAATGCTGGCGCCCTTCTCGTACTTCTTCTTGAGATCGGCAGCCAGCTTGTCGCGCGTACTGCCGGTGATGCGCGCGCCCTTCTTCAAATCAGCCACGTCGTCCGCCTTCCGTAGCGTGTCACGGAGGTTTATCTAGAACACCTGCCGTGGCAATGATCGAACACGATCGCGTGGAATGCCAGGCGAGATCGAAAATACCTATGAAATCGCTCACGCCTCACCGGGACGGAGCAACCGAGTCGGGCCCGGCGCACGTAGTACGAGGTCAGCTCACGCGAGCTGGACGAGTTCCAGATAGTCCGCTGACCAGTGATCTTCGGTTCCGTCGGGCAGGAGGATCACCCGTTCGGGCTCCAACGCCTCCACGGCACCCGGATCGTGTGTGACGAGCACAACGGCACCCGTGTATCCGCGCAACGCCTCGAGTACGCGCTCGCGTGACGCGGGGTCGAGGTTGTTGGTCGGCTCGTCGAGCAGCAGGACGTTGGCCGCACTGGACACCAGACCAGCGAGCGCGAGCCGCGTCTTCTCGCCGCCGGAGAGCGTGCCGGCCGGCTGTTCGAGCTGCTCACCGGTGAACAGGAACGTGCCGAGCAGCGACCGCAGCTGCTGTTCCGCCGTGTCCGGCGCGGCGTGGCGGACGTTCTCCCACACCGACGCGTTGTGGTCGAGCGTCTCGTGTTCCTGGGCGTAGTAACCGATGCGCAGGCCGTGGCCGGGCACCACGCCGCCGGAGTCGGCGGACTCCATGCCGCCCAGCAACCGCAGCAGCGTGGTCTTACCAGCGCCGTTCAAGCCCAGCACGACCACGCGTGAGCCGCGGTCGATGGCGAGGTCGACGCCCGAGAACACCTCGAGCGAGCCGTACGACTTCGACAGCCCCTCCGCCGTGAGCGGGGTCTTGCCGCAGGGCGCGGGATCGGGGAAGCGGATCCTGGCGACCTTGTCGGCCTGGCGGACCTCCTCGAGCCCGGACAGGAGGCGTTCGGCGCGGCGGGCCATGTTCTGAGCCGCAACGGCTTTCGTCGCCTTGGCGCGCATCTTGTCGGCCTGCGCCTGGAGCGCGGACGCCTTCTTCTCGGCGTTGGCCCGCTCGCGGCGACGGCGCTTCTCGTCGGCGGCACGCGCGTCGAGGTAGCGCTGCCAGGTCATGTTGTAGGTGTCGACCACGCCGCGGGTGGCGTCGAGGAACCACACCTTGTTGACGACGTCGGCGAGCAGCTCGACGTCGTGGCTGATCACGACGAGGCCGCCGTTGTGTCCCTTGAGGAAGCCGCGCAGCCAGTTGACCGAGTCGGCGTCGAGGTGGTTGGTGGGCTCGTCGAGCAGCAGGGTAGTGCCGGCACCACTTCCACCCCCCGAACCCGTCTCCGAGGCCGCGAACAGGATGCGGGCCAGCTCGACGCGGCGGCGCTGGCCGCCGGAGAGGGTGCCGATCTGCTGGGCGAGCACGCGGTCGGGCAGGCCGAGGTTGGCGCAGATCCGCGCGGCCTCGCTCTCCGCCGCGTACCCGCCGAGGGCGGCGAACCGCTCCTCGAGCCGGCCGTAGCGGCGAACCTCGCGGTCGCGTTGGGAGTTGTCGACCAGCTCGGACATGGCCGACTGGGCCTTCTCCATCTCACGCAGCAGCTCGTCGAGGCCCCGGGCGGACAGGACGCGGTCCTTCGCGGTGACCGACAGGTTGCCCTCGCGCGGGTCCTGCGGCAGGTAGCCGACCTCGCCCTTGCGCATCAGGTTGCCGGCGTAGGGTTCACCCTCGCCGGCGAGGACGCGCAGGGACGTGGTCTTACCGGCGCCGTTGCGGCCCACGAGGCCGATGCGGTCGCCCGGCTGGACGCGCAGGGTCGCGTCGGAGAGCAGGATGCGGGTGCCGGCACGCAGTTCAAGGTCAGTAGCGGTGATCATCTGGAAGACTCCGGAGTAGTGGTGGGCAGGACTCGTCGGCCCGCCGGCCGCGACCGGTGGGCTCGCCTGCCTCCTAGGCCGTTCGGATCACCACGCCTCCGACTATACGTTGCTCCGGCAACCCGGTTTCGCGCGCACTCGCGGACTAAGCGGTCGCTTAGCTAGAGTCATCAGCCATGACACCGGACTTCAAGGGAAAGACCGCGCTGGTCACGGGCGCCAGCCGCGGCATCGGCCTCGCCATCGCCGCGGAGCTGGCCAGGGGCGGCGCGGCCGTCACGATCTCCTCGCGCAAGGCCGAGCAGGTCGCCGCGGCGGCCGACGAGCTGCGGGCGCAGGTGCCGGACGCGCGGGTGCTGGGCGTGCCGGCGAACACCGGCAGCGACGCCGACCGGGCCGAGGTCGTGCGCCGCACGGTCGAGGAGTTCGGCTCGCTCGACGTGCTGATCAACAACACCGGCATCAACCCGACGTTCGGCCCGCTCGTCGACGCCGACCTGGACGCGGTGCGCAAGATCTTCGACGTCAACGTGGTCGGCGCGCTCGGGTTCACCCAGCTCGCGGTGAAGGCGTGGATGGGCGAGCACGGCGGGTCGATCGTGAACATCGCGTCGGTGGCCGGCCTGCGCTCGTCCGGGGTGATCTCGGCGTACGGCGCGTCGAAGGCGGCGCTCATCCGGCTGACCGAGGAGCTGGCCTGGCAGCTCGGACCCGGCATCCGCGTCAACGCGGTCGCGCCGGCCGTGGTCAAGACGAAGTTCGCCGAGATGCTCTACACCACCGACGAGGAGGCGGTCGCGGCCCGGTACCCGATGAAGCGGCTCGGGCTGCCGGAGGACGTGGCGCAACTGGTGGCGTTCCTGGCGTCGGCCCAGGCGTCGTGGATCACCGGCGAGACCGTGCGGGTCGACGGCGGGATGCTCGCGACGGGCTCACTCTAGGCGGGTCAGCACGTTGTTCACCTGGTGCCGGTAGACGATCGAGGTCCGGAAGCCGACGATCTCGCGGCGGCTGGTCAGCCGGTCGATGAGGAACGCGTGCAGGTGGTCGATGTCCTGCGCGGTCACGTGGATGACGAAGTCGTCGCTGCCGGCCAGGGTGAACACGGCGAGCACCTCCGGCAGCGCGGCGACCGAGCTCTGGAAGGCCTCGATCACACTGCGGGACAGCGGCCTGATCGTGGCGGCGACCAGTGCCTGGACGCCGCGGTTGAGTGCCGCGAGGTCGACGTCGGCGTGGTAGCCGCGGATGACGCCGCGCTGGCGCAGCAGGCGGGTGCGCTCCAGACAGGTCGACGGCGCGATGCCGACCTTCCTGGCGATGTCCTGGTTGGGCTGGCGGGCGTCCTCCTGGAGTGCGCGGATGATCGCCGAATCGACTTCGTCCATGGTGCCATTGTGACGCGCCCTGCCGAATGATGTTCGGTGACGCGGTGCGGACGTCGTCCTTCTGCCTAGCGTTCGCCCTGTCGGTTGTTGATGTGTTCGGCAGGAGGACGTAGTGGGCGAATCGTGGGAGCACGAGGAGGTCGTGACGCGGCTGGGCCGCCGGTCGGGAGTGGCGGTGACGGTGGCGGTCCACTCGCGGCGGCTCGGCCCGGCGGCGGGTGGCATTCGGCTGCGGCAGTACCCGACGTGGCAGGACGGGCTGGCCGACGCGCTCCGGCTGGCCAGGGGGATGACCTACAAGAACGTGGTGGGCGGGGTGCCGTTCGGCGGCGGCAAGACGGTGATCGCCGTGCCGTCGTCGGTGTCGCTGACGCCGTCGCTGCGTGCGGACGCGCTGGCGGACGCCGGCGAGCTGATCGCGTCGTTCGACGGGACCTACCTGGCCGGACCGGACGTCGGGACGTCGTCGGAGGACATGGTGTACCTGCGGTCGTTCACGGACAACGTGTTCTGCCTGCCGGAGTCGCGCGGCGGGACGGGCTCGTCGAGCGGCCCGACGGCGCGTGGCGTGCTGGCGGCGCTGCGGGCGGGGTCGTCGGCCGTGTTCGGGTCGGCGTCGGTGGCCGGGCGGCGGGTGGTCGTGGTCGGCATGGGCTCGGTGGGCGCGCTGGTGGCGCGTGAGCTGGCCGCGCAGGGGGCGTCGGTCGTGGTCGCGGACATCGACCCGGCGCGGTGCGCGGGGTATGAGCAGGTGCCGGTGTCCTCCGCGTACTCGCTGGAGGCGGACGTGCTGGTGCCGGCGGCGATCGGCGGGGTCGTCGGTCCGGACGTGCGCGCGCCGCTGGTGGTCGGTCCGGCGAACAACCAGCTGGTGTCCGACGACGTGGCCGCGGTGTTGTCCGCCGCGGGGGTGGTGTGGGTGCCGGACTTCGTGGCGAGCGCGGGCGGAGTGGTCTACACGCTCAGCCGGGAGGCGTCGGGCCTGGACCGCGAGGCCGCGCTCGCGCGGGTGGAGACCATCGGGGAGACGGTCGCCGGGCTGCTGGCCGCGGCGACCGCGAACGGCACGACTCCCCTGGCGGAGGCGTTGGCCCTGGCCGAGCAGCGGTTGGCCGCGCCAGCGCGGACGCACTGAGGATCACCCGACGAGACCCGCCAGCCTGGTCACGGACCTGCGGACGTCCGCGCGGACCGCCCGGCCGATCGCCATCCCCAGCGGGCCGAACACCGGTCTGCCGGTGATCTCCGCGTCGACGGCCACCTCCGACGACGTGGCGCCGGTCGCGCGGATGGACAGGGTCAGCGCCACCTTCACACCGCCGACCCCGCGACCGGAGATCGACAGGGACGCCGGCGGCGTGAACGAGTCCACCCGCCAGCTGATCCGGTTGCGCAGCCCCAGCACGGTGACCACCGACGTCAGCGAGGTGCCCGCCTCGATCGTCGCGGGCAGCTCGCCGCGCCAGCCGTCATGGAGGGTCAGCCACTCGTCGAACCGGGACAGGTCCGAGGCGACCGCCCAGGTCCGGTCGGGTGTCGCGGAGACCCTTGTCGTCGCGTTGACCTTTGCCACAGGCAAAGAGTAGGCCGCCCGCCGGAATCCGGCGGACGGCCCGTCTCACAGAGCTACCTAGGGGTGAACGTAACCGTAGAGGTGGAGCGAGACCGCGCGGACCGAACCGGTGTCGACCCCGGCCGTGTCACGCACGAAGAACTTCCACGTGCCGTCCGCCGGGGCGCCGCGCAGCGCGTCCAGCGGGCTGATCGGCTTCCACGTGCCCGTGAACGGCGCCTGGCCCGACGTCACCGTGGCGTACGAGTTCGCCGCGCTGTCGTCGAACACCACCTTGCACAGGTTGTTGCCGCCGCCACCGTTGTTGCTGAACAGGGTCGCGGTGGCGCCGTTCGGCGCGATCAGCTGGCCGACCAGGTCACCGACGTAGGTGTGGTCGATGCCCACCGTCGTCGAGGCCGTGTCGGTGTTGCAGGTCGTGCCGTCGACCGAGAACGTGATCTTCGACGCCCGGCCGAAGCCGGACACCGGGATGTTCACGGTCGCGCCCACCGAGCTGTTGTCCGGGATCGCGATCGGCGCACCGCTGTAGGTGAACGCCGTGGACTCGCTCGACGGCTGACCGACGTCGACCGAGAACGACGACGTCTGCGGCGAGAACGTGCCCGCGAAGGTCACCCGGGTCGAGAACTGGACCGGCACGCCGACCTCGTGGCTCGCCGGCACCGTCACCTTGTAGTTCTTGACGACGGTCTCCCCGCGCGGGATGGCCCCGTAGGACTGCGCGCGCGGCGTGATCGTGACACCCGGGGTGGACGAGGTGAGCACCACGCTCGTGGACACCGCGGTCGCGTCGCCGACGTTGGTCACCGGCAGCGAGACCGTCGCCGTGTCACCCGGGTCGATGTACGCGCCGCCGTCGTCCGCGGTCACCTTCGGGGTCTCCGCGACCGGGAGCGGCTGCGGGCTGGCACCGGTGTAGCCGAGCACCCGGTCGGCCAGGAGCACGCCGTGGCCGGTGACCGGGTCGACGCCAGGCGCGCCGATGTCCAGTGCCGTGCTGGTCAGCGCCTCGCGCACCTCGGCCGGGTCGATGCCGGGGTTGCCGGACAGCACGAGACCCGCGATGGCCGCCGCGTGCGGCGCGGCCGCCGAGGTCCCGAAGAACGGCGAGAACCCGTCGACACTGGTGGAAACGCCGTCCGCGGCGGTGATTTCCGGCTTCTGCCGCGTCTCGCCACCGGTCGAACTGAAGTTGCCCGGCGTGATCGGCGTGCCGTCGGCCTGGAAGAACACCTTGCGCGGACCGTCGGAGGAGAACCGCTCCTGCTTCTGGTCCGGGCCGAACGCGTTCGGGAACGGGCCGGCCGGGTTCGCCGGGTCACCGGTCTCGAGGTCGAACGGCAGCGGGTCGGCCGCCGGCGCCGCGGCGACGGAGAACGCGCCACGCGCGGCCGAGTGGCCGAACGTGACACCCGGCGTCGTGAACGCCTTCAGCCCGGCCTGGTCCTCGTAGCGGCCACGCAGCGAGGACAGCGAGAAGTACCGGTCGGCACCGGCGAACTTCACGACCGCGAGCCGCAGGTTCAGCCCGCTCGGGATGTCGACGCGCTCGAACGGGTCCTGCGTGCCGTTCTGGTAGTTCTGGCTCGCGGCCCGGACGTTGCCGGCCGAGTCCACGATGTAGAGGTCGTAGTCGTCGCTGGCCGCGCCGGCCGGGTCGGCCCAGTTCAGGATGGTCGGCGCACCGGCCGACTCGTCCGAGATGGGCTCGAGGACCTGCACGCCGGGGCCGGGGTCGAAGTCGTGGGCGTAACCCGCGAACTTGCCGATGACCTGGCCGGAGTTGACGAAGTCGCCCTCCCAGTGGCCGGCGGTGCCGTCCGCGGTGTTGCCCTCGTTGCCGGCGGAGGAGAAGTACAGCGCCCCGTCGGCGACGACGTCGTTCACCGCCTGGGCGATGATGCCGTCCTGGAAGTACGGCTCGGCGAAGTAGATGACGTCGTCCACGATGATGTCGCAGCCGAGCTGGAAGCGCATCGCGCGGATGTTGTCCGCGAAGCTCGCGTCACCGTTGAACGCCGTGGCGAAGCCGAGTCGGGCGTTCGGCGCCACGTCGTGGATGATCTCCAGCATCGCGGTGCCCTCGTCGCCCGAGCCGGCCTGGCCCGGCAGGACGTCGACCGCCGGCAGTTCGCCGCCGGCCTGGGACGTGGACAGCGAGTCGACGCCGTCCGACGACGCGCAGATCTTCACACCGATACCGGTGACGCCGATGTCCTCGCGGGCGGCGGCCGCGTTGTGCGCGGCGTCGCCCTCGCTGTCGATGGCGCCGGCGCGGTCGGCGAGCGCTTCGCGCGTGTTCTGCGCGATCCGCTTTTCCTTCTGCTCCTTGGATTCCGGCTCAACCTTCTCGTTCGGGTTGAGCTCGCGGGCGGTCATGGCGCCGACCGCCTCCTGAACCGCCTTCACGTCCGCGCGGGCCGCGATCGTGTTGACGGCCGTGAGCGGCACCTCGGCACGCACGGTGCCGTACCGGGTCGAGGTCGACCGGATGGCGGCGCCCTTGGCGGTGAGGAACTTCAGCAGGTTGTCGCTGACGGTGCCGCGAATGTCCACGAGCACCTTGCCGCTCGCGGTCTTGGCAACTCCGTTCTGCAGCAAGGGAACCGTGGCGCTCGCCGTCCGGTTGGCGGCCAGGCGCTGCTGCAGCACGAGCTGGGTATCCACTTTGGCTTCCGCCGCGGACAGGTTCTTCTTCAGGTCCTGCAGTGTGGCGATCTGGTTCTTCGCGTTCTGCTCGGCGGAGATGTTCTGGTCCTCCGGCGGTGGTGCCGCCACCGCGGGGCTCGCCAGCCCCACGACCGCCAGCAGGCAGGCCGCGCCGGTGAGGATGAAGCGTGATCTTCGCATTGCGTGTGCAGGTAAACGCACGGATGCCCTCCGCGTTTGGCTTGGCCGTGCCCCGACTCACGACTCCCAGTGCCGGTGCCCCCGGCCGACCTCAACGTATGGGTCGACAGCAATGCGACGCAGCGGCCATTTGGCCGAATAACACACCGTGTGTGTTAACAATTGCCGTACGTGAACGACCTACAAGACAAAAGCGTCGGACCAGGGCTGCGAACTTCGGCCCGTCAGGGCGTCGAGGAGGGACGCGGCCTGACTGTCCGTAAGGGACGACACGAAATCGATCACAGCCCGTCCCCTTGCCAATTCCCGGATTCCGTGCTCACCGCGCGGTGGTTCGCCGAGCGCCCCGACCAATGTGGACATGTCCGTTCGCGCGAGCGCGTGGTACTCGCCCTCGGCCAGCTCGACGAGATCCTGGAGCCTGCGGGGGAGCCGGTTGGTCTCATAACGATCGGTGAGCCACTGCGCGAGCGCCTCGACCAGCGAGGTGACGAGCGTGGCCTGGCCGCGCTGGTGCAGCGCGAGGTCGGGGCGGAGCAGCACGAACCGGCGGTGCACGAACTTGAGCACCTGGACCTCGTGCCACTGCGCGGGCGCCAGCAGCACGTGGCCGGAGCGGGTGGGCGGGTCCATCACCACGGTCATGCCGTCGACCAGGCGAACCGTCCACACCGACGAGAACCGCGCGACGGCCTGCTCGGCCTCGACCGAGCCGTCGAACGGCCGGTCGAGCAGGCCGTCGACCAGCTCGGCGCGCACCCGCGCGACCGCCGCGACGAACGCGTCGTCGTCGACCACCCAGGCGTCCCGGCGGTGCAGGCGGCGGCGGAGCTGTTCGAGTGAGTAGCCGGGGCGGCGGGCGTGGGCGGCCAGCGTGGCGTCGCTCTGCGCCGCGAGCGCGAGCGCGTTGTCCAGCCAGTGGCCCAGCTCGGCGGCGACGGGCGCGTGCTGGAGGACGCCGATGCGGTGGAAGTCCTCCAGGTCGTGGATGGCGTAGGCGATGTCGTCGGCGAGGTCCATGACGGAGGCCTCGACGGTCTGCTGCCAGGGGGCGAGGCCGGCGAAGGGGGCGCGGGCCTGGGCCATGTCGTCCAGCTCGGTGACGTAGACGGAGAACTTGCCGGACCCGGTGCCGGGTTCGTCGGGCGGCTCGGACGCACCCCGCGGCGGGGTGGCCATGTGCCGGGGGTGCGGGTCCGGGTGGGTGAGGCGGGTCCACGGGTACTTGAGCATGGCGCCGCGCACGGCGGCGGTGAGGTCGAGGCCGACCGCGCTGGGGCCGCCGATGTCGGTGGTGGTGACGATCCGCAGGCTCTGGGCGTTGCCCTCGAAGCCGTCGGGGAGGCCGAACCGGTGCCGCGAGAGCCGGTCGAGGACCTGCTCGCCGAGGTGGCCGAAGGGCGGGTGGCCGAGGTCGTGCGCGAGCCCCGCGGCCTCGACGACGTCGGGGTCGCAGCCGCCGAGCTTGTCGAGCAACGGGGTGAAGTCGGTGCACAGCCGTTCGGCGATGGCACGCGCGACCTGGGCGACCTTGAGGCTGTGCGTGAGACGGTTGTGCAGGAGCCCGGAGCCGCTGGCGCTGACGACCTGGGTCACCCCACCGAGCCGCGCGAAGAACGGCGAGGCCACGATCCGGTCCCGGTCGACCCGGAACGGGCTGGCCGCGAGATCCCCGGCGCCCGACCCACCGGGCTTCTCGGAGCGGCGCTCCTCCCGGGGGTCGACCTGATCACTCATGCCACGACCCTAGTCGTCCTGTGCTGTGATCAAGAGATGGTGGATGTGCTGATCGCCGGCGGCGGCCCGGCGGGCTGGTCACTCGCCTCCGCCTGCGCACGTCGAGGTCTGAGCGTGACGCTCGTGGCCGCCACCAGCCGCTGGCCGGCCACGTACGGGATGTGGGCGGACGAGACGGTCCTGCTGCCACCGGGCTCACGGTGGGTGACGGCCCGGGTCCGCGGCAACGGCCGGTGGCTGCCGCGCGAGTACGCGGTCCTGGACAACGAGAGCGTGCTGGCGGCCTTCGCCCACCCCGCGATCGAGGTGGTCAGGGCCCGCGTGACGGCACTGACAGCCACCACGGCCCGTCTCACGAACGGCGACGTGCGCCACGCCGACGTCGTCTTCGACGCGACCGGTGCGTGGCGGGGGCTTGATTTGGCCGGGGACGCGGCTGGGCTCGGCGGCCGGCGAGCCACCGGAGGCGCGGGTGGGCTCGGCGGCCGGTGGGGCATCGGCGGCGAGGCCGACGAGAGCGGGCAGCGAGCCACCCGGGGCGCGATTGGGCTTGGCAGGCGGCGTGCCAGCGGCGACGCGACCGACAACAACGGGCAGCCAGCCACCAGCGGCGAAGCCGACGACAGCGGCCAGCGCGCCACCAGCGGCGAAGCCAACAGCAACCGGCAGCCAGCCACCGAAGGCGCGGCCGGCGAGAGCGGGCAGCGAGCCACCGGGAGCGCGATTGGGCTCGGCGGGCGGCGTGCCAGCGGCGACGCGACCGACAACAACGGGCAGCCAGCCATCAGCGGCGAAGCCAACAACAACGGGCAGCCAGCCACCGAAGGCGCGGTTCAGCTCGGCGGGCAGCGAACCACCGGCGGCGAGGCCGGCGAGAGCGGCCAGCCAGCCACCCGGGGCGCGATTGGGCTCGGCAGGCGGCCTGCCAGCGACGACGCGACCGACAGCGGGCAACCAGCCACCGAAGGCGAAGCCGACAACAGCGGCCAGCGCGCCACCAGCGGCGAAGCCAACAGCAACCGGCAGCCAGCCACCGAAGGCGAGGCCGACGAGAGCGGCCAGCCAGCCACCAGGAGCGCGATTGGGCTCGGGAGGCGGCCTGCCAGCGACGACGCGACCGACAGCGGGCAACCAGCCACCGAAGGCGAAGCCGACAACAGCGGCCAGCGCGCCACCAGCGGCGAAGCCAACAACAACGGGCAGCCAGCCGCCAAAGGCGCGGTTCAGCTTGGCGGGCAGCGAACCACCGGCGAGGCCGGCGAGAGCGGTCAGCGGGCGGCGTCCCGCCGACCC
>NZ_JBJMIE010000674.1:0-5420 GCF_045807065.1 Actinophytocola sp.
AGGGCGTCGAGTTGGTTGCCGGTGGGGAGGTGGTGGTCGGCTTGGATTTCGTGGACGGCGAGTCGGGCGAAGAGGAAGTGGTGGTGGCTGGTGCCGATGGCCAGTGCGAGGTCGCGGATCTGGTCGGGGTGTGTGTCGGGGAGCAGGCCGCGTCGGGTGGCGTCGGTGAGGCGGGTGCGCACGTAGGTGGTGATGGCGTGGGGCTCGCGGCCGACGGTGACGGTGTCGGCGGGGGTGGCGTGTAGTGCGCGGAGGAGGTCGTGGTCGGCGGGTTCGGGGTGGTCGGGGTCTTCGCTGGTGCCGCGTCGGGTGCCGACGACGACACGGACTCCGTCCAGTTGGGATAGGGGGTGGAGCAGGTCGCGGGCGATGGTGAGCGGTTCGGTGGCTTCGTCGAGGGCGTCGGCGAGGATGGTGGTACTGGCGCGGTCGCGGATTCGGTCGCGGATTCGGTCGAGTAGCCAGGTAAGTTGTGCGGGGGTGTCGGCGGTGGCGGATGGGGTGTCGCCGAGGGTGTCGCGGGCCAGTCGGGTGATGACGCCGGTGAGGGGCATGCCCGCCAGGTGCAGGACGGTGTCGAAGACGTCGTCGGGTGGGCGTTGCTCGGGTGGGGCTTGGGTGATGAGTCCGTGGCGGGCCAGGGTCGTACGGAGTGTGGGTTTGCTCTGGACGACGAGATGGCCCAGGAGCGCGGATTTCCCCGAGCCCGCGGCGCCGGTGATGGTGAGCAGTCCGGTGGTGTGGGTGCGTAGCCAGGTGGCGATGCGTTTGGATTCGGCTGTGCGGCCTTGGAAGTACCAGGATTGTTCGCCGAGTTCCGCGCCTTGGGCTTTGGGGATGAAGTGGAGTTGTTCGTCGGGGGTGAGATCGTTGAGGGCGGTGTCGATGTCGGTGACGACGTCGACCGGGCCGATCAGCGGCAGGGTGCGGGTGCGGTGCAGGGCGGCGTGTTCGTCGATGCGTTTGAGAATGATCTCGGCGTGGGGCAGGGTGCGGCGTAGTTCGCGTTCGACGTCCCACAGCGAGATGCGCGCGTCGTTGCGGTAGGCGCCGGACAGGACACGTTCCAGGGCTTGGCTGAACCGGCCCAGGGTGGTGGGGCCCTCGCCGGAGGTGCCGATCAGCAGGACTCGCCGGGAGCCGGGTCGGGTGTCCAACTCGGCGCTGAGTCGTTGGACGAAGCGGGCTGAGGAGCAGGCGTCGATGACGATGATGTGCCAGTGGTCGTCGTTGTGGTTGTCGTCGCCGGCGGTGCGGGCGGCGATGGTTTCGGCGAGTTTGGCGGTGCTGATGCCGTGTTCGCCGATGGGGTTGGGGCTGTGGGTGTGGGCGAGGGTGGCGGTGGTGTCGTTGGCCCAGCCGTGGCCCACCCAGTACAGCACCGAGTGCCGGACGCGGCTCTCGCCCCAGGTCCTGCACCGGTTGTCGGTGGCGTCACCGCCGCGGTCGGGCATGGGGGTGTCCCAGTCGACCGGGACGGCGCCGAAGAATGCCAGTTGGGCGGCGACCTTGTCGACTTCGTCCTGGACCGGCAGGCGGTCCTGGCCGGTCCAGTCGGGGTGGGTGTAGTGGCCGATCGGGACGGGAAACAGTTCCAGCTGCGGGTGTCCGGTCATCCGGTGTTCGGTCATTCGGTGGCGTCCGGGTTCTCGGCGAGCACGTACTGGGTGACCGGTTCGGGGCCTGCGGTGACCTGGACTCGGTAGAGGCCGGGTTTGGGCAGGCTGATCGTGGCGTGCACGGCCCCGTCCCGGCGGTGGGGGTAGCCGTGGGGCAGGGCGATGTTGGTCTCGACGTCGACCACGGTGACGGTGGCGTGCAGCGCGTCGGTCCCGGTCAGTTCGGCGGTCCACTCGCGGTGGGGTGCGACGATGTCGGGCAGCCGCAGTCCGATGCCCTCGTTCGGGCCCAGGCGTGGTCCAGTGTCGGCGGCGCCGTAGGCCACGATGTCGTGGGCAACGGTGAGCGCGGTGTCGGCGCGGGCCAGGGGCATGTGGTGCAGCGCGGCGGGTATCGGTGTGGTGCCGTGGGCGGGCAGGGCGGCGTTGCGGGGGACGGTGCCGTCGCCCAGGCCCGGTGCGGTGACCGGTCGCCCGTCCGGGTGGCGCCGGATGTCGCCGTCGGGGGTGGGGTGGAAGGTGGTCTCCAGGCCGGTGGCCAGTCCGTCGGCGAGGGTGAGGCTGCTCGTGGTGGCCTGCTCGACCCCGATCACGGCGTGATGTCGAGTCAGGGGGTGTCGGGTCAGGGGCGTGTCGCGTTGCGCGGTCTGGGTGTGCAGGGCGGTGTCGGCCAGGTCGCGGTCCGCGCCCAGGGAGGCGAGGTCACCGGCGGTGAGGTGGCGGACCTGGGTGCCGTCCAGGACGCTGCGGTAGGTGGGCAGCAGGTCGTAGAGGCCGGGCATGGTGACCGCCACTCGGCGCAACCTTTGCGCCGGCAGCGGGATGCGGCCGCCGACACCGGAGCCGAGGACCGCGGCGACTGTCGCGGTGCCGCCGAACGGGGTGCCCAGGGTGAGGATGTCGCGGACGTGGTCGGTGGCGCCGGGGATGGTGTGCAGGTGCCGGCACAGCAACCCGCCCATCGAATGCGCGACCAACACGACCCGTGCGTCGGGATTGCCGGATTCCGCGCGCCACCAGCCCAGGTGCATGTCGATCTTTTCGGCCAGCAGTCTGGCGTTGTGGGCTACCGGGAGCCGCCAGTCGTAGGGGAATTCCAGGACCGCGTCGGGCCGTATCACGGCTGTCCGCACTGTGCGGAGTAATGGGCCGTATGGGGAAATACCGCCGAGTACGGCGGAGAACGCGGTGAATTCCAACCGTCGGGGCACGACCCGGGTTCCGTGGCCGTCGCGTTCCTCGTCGGTGACCGCCAGCGGGGTCAGTGCGCGGCCGATCGGGCTCCACGCCCGCACATACCAACCTGGCTCCAGGCCCCAGAGGAAGCGTTGGTCGACGGTGTCGTAGAGGGCGCTGCCCATCAATCCCGGAACGACGATCACCGCATCCCGCGTCACCGGCGCACCATTCAGCAATTCCCCGACCGGTCCCGTTTCCCGTGGCACATTCATCGAATCGCGGCACTCCCACCCGGTGTGACACCCCCTGCGCCGCGACATTATCCGGGTACGGCACGATTACTGTCTCGATAGCCCCAATTCGCACCGGAGGTGTCGTGGTGAGCGCACGCCGCCTGTTCATCCTCGCGGTCCGCGACTACCCCCACCAGTACGACGGGTTCGCCGAAGACGTCGACCACCAGCTTGAGGTGCTGCGCCGCTGGTGGTGCGCACCCGAGCTGGGCGAGAGGGCCTTGGATGTGGAAGACCTCGGGCCGGTTCACCACCGCCGCGACGTCGAAGACGCCGTCCACAAGACCGGGTTGCGTGAGCTGGCCGAGCACGACGTGGCCGTCCTCTACATCACCGGCCACGGCGTGCGCAGCAACAGCGGGCGCCACTACCTGGCTCTACCCGCCACCCCGCCCGGCGAGTACCTCGTCCACGGCTACCCCACCGCCGACCTGGTCACCGCCGTGCTGGGCTCCAAGGCCAGACACCTGCTGGTGATCGTCAACTCGTGCTTCTCCGGGCAACTGGAAACCGAACTCAGCGCCCTGCGCAAAGACCTCCCACCCGAACGCGAGCTCGGCTCGATCGAAGTGTTCGCCACCGCCGACTTCGACCAGATGCCCCGCGTCCGCGAGTTCGCCGACCTGCTCGCCGAGGTCCACCGCTACCTCGCCGGCGACCAGGCCGGCTACACCGAGCCGTGGCTGAGTATGGACGAGTTCGCCATGGAACTGCACCAGGCCCACCAACGCCTCGGCCTGCGCGAACACCGCCGGCTGCTCAAACCCCGCCGGCTGCTCAAACCACTGACCAGCCCCGACCACAGCCCCTGCCTGCCCAACCCCGGCTACCAGCCAGTCCGCCACATCGTGGCCCCCGCGCTGGAACAGGTCGCCACCGACGCCGACGAACTGGACTACTGGCTCGACCGCGCCACCGGTCGCACCGCACCCACCGACCCCGGCTGGTACTTCGCCGGCCGCACCACCCTCACCACCCGCATCGCGGACTTCCTCCGCACGGGCCGAGGACTGCTACTGGTCACCGGCGCCGCCGGAACCGGCAAATCCGCCATCGTCGCCCGCACCGTGACCCTCAGCGACCCCGGTTTCCGCGGCGACCCCCGCTACCGCGCCGCCCTCGCCGACGCACCCGCGCACACGCTGCCCCCAACCGGATCAGTCCACGCCGCGGTCCTGGCCCGCAACAAGACCACCGACGAGATCGCCGAAGACCTCATCCACGCCCTCGGCGACACCCCCACCGCCCCGCCGGGATCACCCACCAGGACCACCGACCTGCGGACCCAGCTCGCCCTGCTGACCGAACGAGGCGACAACACCACGATCGTCATCGACGGCCTGGACGAAGCCGCCGACCCCACCCGCCTGGTCACCGACCTGGTCGGCCCGCTGCTGCACCGCACCGGCCCCACCGCCCCACGCCTGATCATCGGCGTCCGCAGCCCCACCCCGCACGCCGACACCGATGACGGACAGGAGCTGCTGGACCTGCTACACCGCTTCCCCGTGCCGATCACCGAACTGCGCACCGACCAGGACACCGTCGGCGACATCACCACCTATCTCGCCAACCTGCTCGCCGGCCGCTACCCCCACCCCGACCTCGACGACATCGCCGCGCACATCGCCCGCGCCGTCGCCCCGTCCTTTCTCGACGCCCGCTTCGCAGGCCATCACCTCCGCATCCTGCCCACACCACCAAGCCCCCACGACCTCGCTCGCCTGGACCTGCACCACGGCACCATCGGTCTGCTCCGCCGCGACCTGCACGACACCGCCACCCCCGACCACCCCGCCCCGGCACTGCTGGCCGCGCTCCGCGCCACCGCCTTCGCCCTCGGCGCCGGAGTCCCCTGGGCCAACGTCTGGACCGCCATCGCCACCGCCGTCCACGACAACCCAGCAGACAACCCGGTAACCGACACCACCATCAACCACCTGCTCCACAGCCGACTCGCCGGCTACCTCACCCGCGACACCGCCGACGACCGCACCGTCTACCGCCCAGTCCACGAAACCCTCGCCGAGACCCTGCGTGACCACCCCGAACACCTCATCGGAGACCCCGATGCTCACTGACCACACCCACATCCACCACCGCATCACCCAACACCTGGCCGCCCAACTTCCCGACGACCCCGATCTACCACCCCACCCCTACCTCCGCCGACACCTCATCGACCACGCCACACAAGGCCACGCCCTCGACGACACCCACATCCCCACCCGATTCCTCCCCTGGGACACCAGCAACACCGTCCGCGCCGGCCTCGGCCTACCCATCACCGACAAACCCGAACACGCCGAACTCGCCGCCTGGGCCCGCA
>NZ_JBJMIE010000675.1:0-5611 GCF_045807065.1 Actinophytocola sp.
GCGTGTGGACGTTCACCATCGGCGCCGACGGCTCACTGACCACACAGGGCACCCGAGCCGGCACCCGCGTCGGCCCGGCGGTCACCACGGCGGACGGGAAGCACCTGTACACCGGGAACGCCTTCGACAGCGCCACGGACAGCCAGAACACCGTGTCCGCCTTCGACATCACGCACGGGCAGCCGAGACAGATCGCCGGCTCGCCGTACCCCTCACGTGGACTCGGACCGTCGGTCGACGGGGTGGTTGTCCGCTGACAGTCCGACAAGTCCGCTACCAGCACGAGAAACACCCGTGATCACGAAGTACTGGTGAATCACCGGCCCGTCCGGATGAATTGGTGTACTCGTCTGCGCCGCGAGCGATTCCACCTCTACCGGACCCCCGCCACCTCGACGGGACCGCTGCCCATCGGCAACTTCTACTTCCACCAGGCCGGTCTGCTCGCGGTGCCCGGTGTTTTCCTCGCCGCCTGGTGGGTCCTGATCCCACTGCCCCGGATCCGGGTGAACGTGACCGTCGGCATTCACTGACGTTCGCGCACAACCTTCCGGTACTTCGTGCGTCTTCTTCATTGGGTCATGTTTCACCGAACTGGAAAAGGCGAGAACGATGCGAAGAACCGGACTGTTATTAACCATTTTGACTGCTGTTATGGGAATGGTACTGCCGGCGGCCGGAGCGTCGGCCGCGGCACCGTACTGCGGCATAACCTGGGGCTCCGGGGAGAAGTCGGCGCAGGGGCTGACGCCGAGCCAGCTGGTCGACCTGCGTGCGGGTCGGCATGACTGCTACGACCGACTGGTGTTCGACCTCAACGGACCGACCGGCGGCTACCATGTGTCCTATGTGGACACGGTGTTCGACGACCCGACGGGCGCGCCGGTCCCGCTGCGCGGCGGGGCGCGGCTCCAGGTCACGGTGTTCGCGCCGGCCTACGACCAGTCGGGCAACCCCACCTACACCTACCCCAACCGCGCGGAGTTGGTGGACGTCACCGGCTACCAGACCTTCCGACAGGTCGCCTGGGCCGGCTCCTTCGAAGGCACGACCACGATCGGCCTCGGCGTCCGCGCGCGGCTGCCCTTCCGGATCCAGACGCTGCCCAACCGCATCGTGGTGGACGTCGCGCACTTCTGGTGACCCCGAGCCCCGGGGCGGCCTCGCGTTGACCCGCCCCGGCTCCCGGCCATGCTCGATCAGCTTCTCCGTGCGCGTTGGCACTGCCACGCAGGACAACCCGGGACAGAGCCGCTCCCGACGGCCAGACATGGCAGGCGGCCCAGACGCGTGGACGTCGACCAGTGTGTTTCACGGGCGCGACCGGCCGCCTGGTGCGGGGACCCTGAGTCCAGCGGAGTTCCGCGGTGGGGACGAAGGCCGCGGACCCCTGGACGACGGGAGTGATCGACGATGGCGAAGATGCTGTTCGTGGTGTCCGGAGCCACGTACCTGACGTTGAAGGACGGCACCAGGTACGCCACCGGTTACTGGGCCGAGGAGTTCGCGGCCCCGTATAAGGCGCTCACCGAAGCCGGTCACCAGGTCGTGGTCGCGACGCCGCGCGGCGTGACCCCGAACGTCGACATGATGAGCATGCGCCCGGAGATGGCGGGCGGGATCGAGGGAGCCCTCGAGCTGGAGGCGATCATCCGTTCGGCGGAGGTCATGCGCCGGCCGCTCAAGCTGTCCGACGTGCGCCTCGAGGACTACGACGCGGTGTACCTGCCCGGCGGCCACGGGCCGATGGAGGACCTGTGGGTGGACGCCGACGCGGGACGGATACTCACCGAACAGCTCGCCTCGGGCAGGCCGCTCGCGATCGTGTGTCACGCCCCCGCCGCGATGCTGGCCACCAGGATCCACGGCGTGTCTCCCTTCAAGGGTTACCGGGTCACGTGCTTCACCAACGACGAGGAGGAGGCCGTCGGGCTCGCCTCCAGGACGCGGTGGCTGCTGGAGGACGAACTGCAGGGACTCGGCGTCGAGTTCAGCCGCGGCGAGATCTGGAAGCCGTACATGGTGGAGGACCGCAACCTGATCACCGGGCAGAACCCCCACTCGGCCGCGATCCTGGCGGACCGGCTGTTGCAGATCCTGAAGTAGGCGCCGGACATGTCCAACCACTTCAGTGCGGCCTACCTCAAGTTCCCGGGTGACGACGCGCGCCTGGACCTGACCGACCTCTACGTCTTCCCGGCGGCCGGCGACAGCGGCCGGACGGTGGTGATCATCGACGTGAACCCGTTCACCACGGGTCTGAGCGCGACCCCGCCGTTCCTGATGAGCCGGGAGTTCCACCCCGACGCGGTCTACCGCATCAACATCGACAACGACGGGGACAACCAGGCGGACGCCGCCTTCTCCTTCGTGTTCACCACGGCCGAGGACGGCCTGCAGACCGGTGCTGTCCACTACGCCACGGACGCCGACGCCCGGCGCGCCGAGCCGGCCGGCGAGGTGCTCGCGAGTGCCGTACCGGTGGGCCTCGACGCCGTCGCGCAACCGTTGCGGGCAGGCCCCTGCGGGCTGTTCATCGGAGTCCGCAGCGATCCCTTCTTCGCCGACGCCGAGGGCGCGCTGCACGGTTTCGAGTGGACGGGGGAGGACGCGTTCGCCGGCAAGGACGTGCAGTGCATCGCGCTCGAGGTGCCCGACGAGATGCTCGGGCCGCAGCCCGCGATCGGCCTGTGGGCGACTGTCAGCGTCCGCCGCGACGGCGCGCTCGTCCAGGTGGACCGCGGCGGGCATCCGACGATCAACCCGTTCATCAACCCCGAGTACGCCAAGGACGAGTACAACGCCGGGCATCCGGCCGACGACAGGGCGAAGTACCTGGAGCCGTGGTCGAAACTGCTGGCGGAGAACGGCTACGAGCCCACGGCGGCAGCAGCGGCAGCCGCCACGGTCCTGCCGGACATCCTGCGCTACGACCGCGCCCGTCCGGCCGCCTACCCCAACGGGCGCGGCCTCACCGACGACGTCTTCAGCGCCCGGATGGCCTTCCTGACCAACGGAAAGGTCACCTCGGGCGGAGTGCCTCCGCACGACGACCTGCTGACCCGGTTCCCCTACCTCGGGCCGCCCCACAGGTAACCCGCCCCTGGGCATCGATTCGCACGTCACCACAGAAGGAGGTCGTCGTGAGCGTGCCCGGCAAGAAGGTCGCCGTCATCACCGGTGCGTCGCAGGGCATCGGTGCCGCCCTGGTGGTGGCGTACGGCAAGCTGGGCTACGCCGTCGTCGCGACGTCGCGGAGCATCGCCCCCGTGCCGGACCCGGACGTCCTCGCCGTCCGGGGCGATATCGCCGACCCCTCCACGGCCGAGCGCGTGGCCGCCGCCGCGGTCGAGCGGTTCGGTCGCATCGACACCCTGGTCAACAACGCAGGCATCTTCATCGCCAAGCCGTTCACCGAGTACACCCGGGATGACTACGAGGCCGCCACCGGCGTCAACCTGGCCGGGTTCTTCCGCATCACGCAGCTCGCTGTCGAGCAGATGCTCCGCCAGGGCAGCGGTCACCTCGTCCAGATCAGCACCAGTCTGGCCGACCACGCCGACGCGTCGGTCAACTCGGTGCTGGCCTCCCTGACCAAGGGCGGGCTGCAGTCCGCCACCAGGGCCCTGGCCATCGAGTACGCGGCCCGCGGCATCCGCAGCAACGCGGTCGCGTTGGGTGTCATCAAGACCCGGAACTCGGATGCGTACGGTGACTCTCTCGCCCGGCTTCACCCACTCGGGCGATTGGGCGAGGTCGGTGACGTCGTCGACGCGATCGTCTATCTCGAGAACGCCCCCTTCGTCACCGGCGAGATCCTGCACGTCGATGGCGGCCAGAGTGCCGGCCACTGACCGTAGCGAGGCCGCGGACCGGTCCGTCAGGCGACTCGCCCTTCTTCGCGGGCATCGCGCTGCGCCTCTTCGACTCGGTGTGACACCCGGAGCAGTCGGATCGAGGTGACCAGGCCGATGCCGCCCAGGAGGTTGCCCAGCGACGACCAGGCCAGCGCGATCGCCCAGTCGGCCCACGAGTAGTGCGCCTGACCGCCCAGCAGGCCGGCGAACATGACGATGGAGTCGAGTATCGAGTGGAACAACTGTGCCCCGACGAGAAGGAACGACATGGCGACCGCGGCGACGAGCTTGACTCCCATGTCGTTGGTCGCGTGCTGCATGCGGGTCATGAGCGTGATCACCGCGCCGGCCAGCACGGCCAGCGCCAACGAGCGCCAGGACGTGCCCAGCGTGGCGAAGTGACCACCGGTCGCGGCCGCGGTGCCACGCAGGTCGGGCAACGCGACGACGATCATGCCCGCCATCACGAAACCGCCGGCCAGGTTCGCGGCGAGAGTGACCAGCCACAGCCGGACCAACCGTGAGAAGGAACCGTTACCGGCCGCCAACGCGGTGACCGGGACCAGGAAGTTCTCGGTGAACAGCTCGCTGCGGGCGAGCAACAGCGCGATGAACCCGATCGTGAACGCGGCGGCGGCCAGCAGCGGCTGCCCGGTCTCGTGCTTGACGACCAGGAAGGCCAGCACCCCCACGGCGACGTCGACGCCGCCGAGCAGCCCGGTGGCCACCAGCGGCAGCAACGGACGCCCAAGCCGGTCGCGACCCTCGGCGATGATCCGGTCGAAGGCTTCCTCGAGCTCCGGCTCGTCACGGCTCCCGGCCGGCGACCGCAGGGGCAGGCTCCCGTGCTCGTCGATCGAATCGCCTGTCATCACATCTCCCACCACGCTGCGGAGTCCCCATGGCGCACGACGATCGGCATCGGCGACCAACCGCATACCCGCGCAGGTCAGACCTATTCCTCGGTCGGGTATTCAGCAGCTGCCCAACCGAGTCGTAGGACGCGGCTCGCCGGCACGGACCCGGCGACCGCGGTGACGGCGCCGCGGGAGCAGGATGGCGGCGACATCGCGGCTCAGCGACCGAGAGCGGCGCGCTCTGCCTGCTCTACGACCGCACCTGAGAACATGGCCCCGGCTCCGTCGCGGGGCCCCCGGACGAAGGAGAACTCGTGCTCGAACGGATGGACAACATCGGCATCGTCATCGAGGAGCTCGACGCCGCCATCGCGTTCTTCGTCGAGCTCGGTATGGAGCTGGAAGGCCGGGCGCTGGTCGAGGGACCGTGGGTGGACCAGATCGTCGGACTGGACGCCGTCCGGTGCG
Source organism: Actinophytocola sp. (assembly GCF_045807065.1). Classification (GTDB taxonomy): domain Bacteria; phylum Actinomycetota; class Actinomycetes; order Mycobacteriales; family Pseudonocardiaceae; genus Actinophytocola. Next base: position 5,183 of record NZ_JBJMIE010000675.1, read on the forward strand.
ACATCGCGATGATGCGGACCCCGGACGGCCACGGCCGACTCGAACTGATGAGGTTCCAGACGCCGCCGGCGGTCGACGCCTCGCGGAACGCCCCGGTGAACGCGCTGGGCCTACGGCGCATCCTGTTCGCCGTCAAGGACATCGACGACGTCGTCGCCCGGCTGCGCACGCATGGCGCCGAGCTCATCGGCGAGGTGGGCCAGATCGAGAACAGCTACCGGATGGGTTACCTCCGCGGCCCCGCGGGGATCATCATCGCCCTGGCCGAAGAGCTCGGATAACGGAAGGTTTGCCATGCTACCGAACGAAGTCACCGAAGTCCTGAACCGCCCGCTCAGCCGGGAGCTGCTGGCCCGGGACCTGACCCGCTTGGCCTACGTCGCCACGGACGGCACACCCCGGTGTGTCCCGATCGCCTTTACCTGGAAC
>NZ_JBJMIE010000676.1:0-14523 GCF_045807065.1 Actinophytocola sp.
CGGCGCTCGAAGCCTTGCCCCTCACGACATCGGAGTATCAACTTTTACTGCTTAACAAGGCTTTCTCGTCCGGTAGTCCTATGTTGCGCGAGGAGGCCTACCGTCAGCTGGGCGGTCTGCCGATGGTGCCGGACGATCTCGGGCGATACGTGCGACGAGGCCTCGTGACCCAGTGGCTGACCGGGGCACTGCGCCGCCCGCGACTGGAAACGGTGCGCGCCTGGGTGCGCCGCGCGGATCCGGTCGGGAAACTCGCGCGTACGCTGCGTCTGCAGCTGGCGATCCCTTACGTCGACGCGGTGCTCGCCCTGGGCGTCGCCGGGCTGACCATCTGGACGCTGGGTGCAGCAATTCCCGGCGTGTGGGCGGAACTAGCCCTGGCGGTCAGTTACGTCGCCATCTCCCATCTATCTCTGCTGATGATCTCCACGCATCCGCGTTACTCGTGGAGTCCGCGAGTTCGGCTGTTGGTGCCGATCCAGGTGGTGCGCAACGCGGTGACGGCCGTCTTCCGGCGGCAAACCGGACACTCCTACCGGGTGCTGGGACTGCTCGTGCGAGTGTCGCTGCTGGTTCCCTTGGCTATGCCCGGCGTCCGGGATTCCCGTGCCCTTGCAGCACTCGCCGTCTCGGCATTCCTGCTGATGTGGCCGCTGTCGGCGTTGCGCATTGTGGTGAACGACCGCATGCCACATATCGCGTTGTTGCCGTTGCTGCCCGCCGTCAACGCACAACGCCGCCTCATGCGTGCAGGCGCGGCTTCCGGACGGGCAGTCGCCGCGACGGGCAGAGGCCTCTACCGCCACCGGCGCGGAATCTGGGAAGGACTGAAGGGCCTCGGCTTCGTCGTGCTGTTTCTAGGTGGGATAGCGGCGCTCGGCCTCGGGCTGACGCTCCTCAGCAACTGGATCACAGGTTCCGACGGTTCTTCGGATGCGACACCCACCACCACGACCCCCACCACCACGACCTCCAGTTCCAAACAGCAGACGTCGTCGTCGACCAGTGACGTCGACTGGCCGCTCATCTGGACGATCGCAGGCGGCGTAGTCGCCGCCGTGGTGCTGGCGCTGGTGGCGCGGCACCTCGTGATCGTTATCCGCGACACGCGGGTGGCCCACGCGGTCGGACGCGCACTCCCCAGAGCTGAGGGCGAGGTCGAGGTCGCGCACATCATCAAGGTTATCGAATCTGCTCGTAGCGATCGCGTGTTGCTGAACTGCATCGCAGAGCTGAAGCGCCGGGGCATGCTGCAGCGGGCCGAGCGCGTTGTCACCTTTCTGAGCGATCTTGCGGCGACCAGCGAGCGGTCTCGCACCGAAGCTGATCGGACCACGCCGCACAGAGGCACAGCTGCTAAGCCGCGCGTGCTACCGGCGCCGAACTGCGGTCAGGATTTCCGCGACTGGTTCACCAAGGGCTCACTCGGCACCAACTCGACCGCTGCCCGTCGTGCGCGTATCGTTCGATCGTTGAGTGAAGAAGCGATCGATGAGATCGCTCGGGTGGCGCGGTTGCGGCCGGCTTCAAAATGACAGGTGTCAGCGGTGCACGTGTCACGCACCTGCAGTTCCATAGCCCGTACCGGTTGCCCGGTGGGACTGTAAACGTCGAAAATTACAAGACCCCGCCCCTCTTCCAGGCCCAGCGTGAGTGGACAGCGGCGATGAGACTGGCCCGGTTGGTCACGCCGAGCTTGGCGTAGATGTTCTCGAGGTGCTTGCCGGTGATGCGTGGGCTGATGGTCAGGCGTGGGCGATCTCGCGGTCGGTCAGGCCGGCGGCGAGGTGCTTGACCACTCACGTTCCCCGGGGTGAGATTGGCCAGCAGTGGCTGTGCCAGGGTCCAGGTGCTCGTCGTGCCGGCGCAGTGTCGGCACTACTGCGGTAGGCCGGCAAGGCGGTAGCGGTGCCGTTCGGCTTCGGAGATTTGGTGCGAAAGCAGGTCGAGCACCGCCCGGTCACGGTCGCGCACCCCACGCGCCGGTCCCGGTGAAACACCAGGGCCGACACGTGGGGCCGGTCCTCGCGCACCACGCCGATGAACTGTTCCACGATGCCCACCGGCTCGTGGAACTCGCGATACAGCCGGAGCCCGGTGAGTTGGCGGGTGTTCGCTACGTCGCTCAGGGCGACCGAGGAGTGCGGCACGATCCGCCCTGCCCGGTAGGCGCGGAACAGCGGGTGTTCACCGACGACTCGGGAGAACGCCGGGCTGCGGCCGGCGTCGACGTCGGCCGGCTCGTCTCCGACGACCGTCACCCGAGGCGTTGCCGCGTCGAGCCGGATGTAGACCGCGGACTCACAGCCGACCGGGGCGGCAACCGCGGCGAACACCGGCTGGGGCAGCGTGGTCGCGGTGTCGTTGTCGTGGATGGCGTGGAGGAGGTCGAGCACCTGCCGCAAGTCCTTGGCCGCCAGGGTTCTGTCCATGCAAGAGAAGAGTGGTCGACGCGCCATGGAGATACGGACAACTACGTATGGACCGCCCACCGTGGCGGGCCACCGGGGGGTTCCTGGCAGAAGTGCGATCCCGGTGGGCCAGGCGCACCGGCGGCAAAGTACTTCGCCCACGTAACGGCAGACGGTCACTCGCGTTTGGCTCAGGCGTGCCGAGGTGCGTCATACCATCACTGATTGAGTTGTAGTGGTCACCGTAGGTAGAACTCGGCGACGGTGTCCTCCACACGCCGGGGTTCGCCATCGCCGCGCGCACCGTCTCGAACCAGACGCTTGTGCGGATCTGCAACCCCACCGATCCGGGCTCTGAGCAGGACAAGCCCTTCGTCCAGCAGGACAGGGCCTTCGACATCGCCATCTTCTGCTGACCACACATCAGCGCGGCCGACGGTGTTCGGGCGCGGCTTGAGCGCCCAGCATGGCCTGCCCTGGAAAGGGAAGTTTGATGCATCGACGAGTGAGAACTCCTCATGTTCTGATAGCCGGAATTACCGACATTTGCCGCGGCGGTCGTCGCCGCGTACTCGTCACCGACGATGGCGGTGATCACCAACAGTTCGTCGAGCGGGAAGTCGCGTGTGGAGGGATCGTTGCACCAGAGATGGAGCAGTGTCTGGGAGTCCAGGCCCAGGCCGTTGCAGAACACCACCGTTGCGGGCTTGCGGCCCGTGAGGTCGGGACGTTCGTAGACGTGGCGGCGGCGCAGGGTCATCGCACATCTCCCGCACTCAGCGCCGCGCGCGACGAACGGGCGGCCGAAGCGAGTGGGAGGTCGAGCAGGCCCTGCAGTGGCGCCGCAGTGACCTCGTCGGGTGTGGTGGAGAGTTGCTTGAGTGCCCAGGGCAGGTGCGTGTCGCGGAACTTGTCGAAGGCGCTCCCGTCGATGCTGTCGACGAATCCCAGTCCGAGCATGTGGTCGATCCGGTCGGGGGTGTTGACCCGGCCGGCGTGGATCCACAGGCCACGCCGCTTGCCTTCGCGACAAATCGCGGCCATCTGGTCGGAGAGCTTGAAGTCCGTGCTGCCGGCCATTTAACCGACCAGAACGTTCCGTAGACCGGCGTCTAGCTGGGGTTCTGCGTCTCACGCAGGTGTGCGACGTGACTTTCGGTACGGATGGTTGGCCAGTCAGGCTCGCCCGGATTCAACGCACAGATCGGCGCGGACCCTGATCCAGGTCCGCGCCGATCTGAGTGCGCTTGGATGGGCTGGCTCTGACTGAGCTAGGTGGACGCCTTCCGCCGTGCCCGTATCGGTTGGGGATGTTGCTCACTGGTCGAAATCGGCGCTGCGATGAGGAGGATCTGTGGGCATATGAGCCACAGAAGTGTCGTGCCTGCTATCAGGGGGTTGGTCGTCGTGTCCGACATGAAAGCCGGAACGGTGCCGCCGTGTGCTGTGATGGCGGCAGCGCCGAGCAGGAAGCTCACCGTCACCAGGGTGCACACGGCTACGAAGCTCGCGACGTATATGCAGAACTTCATCCGCAGGCTCGCGCCGGCGAAGGCTTGTCGCCCTCGAGCCCAGAGTGTCGGAATTCCCGCCTCACGAGCAATCTTGCGGGCAGACCACAGCAACCCAGTCGCGAAGCACAGTCCCCTCCGCAGCCTGGTGAGCGGGCGTTCTTTCAGCTCAGCGATGATGTGGTTCAGCTCGGGCTTCCACTCTTGGTCGTGCTTCTGCTCCCGTAGCTCAACGGGAAGCCTCCATCGAGCCAGGCGCAGGATGGCGAAGCTGATCTGATCCAGCCACCCCTCCACCTCTTTGCTCAGGACGCTCCCGACCGCGTTGCCGAGGACGAAGAGCAGCAGGCTGCCGAGCGCGGTGAGGAAGGTTTTCATGCGAAACCCCCTTCCCCGGTGGGCTGAGGCAGAAGGGTCGACGGTAGACGCAGCTTCGCGCTGAGAACGGCCAGCTCTCTGGTCGCTTCAACCACTCCGTGACCGGTGAGCAGGTAGTACTTCCGTGGCGGACGAGCCTTGTGTGCGGGGTCGACCTCCTCGACCTTGCCCACGATCCAGCCTGCCCGCTCAAGCCGGGCGAGGATTGGATAGAGCGACCCACTCGCCAACCCGCAACGCCGCATGAGGTCAAAGCCATACTGAGGCTGGTCGACGTCCTCCAGAAACTCCCCGAGCACGCTGGCGACCGTGGTGGTCACCTGAAAGTCGGCCATGTAGAGATTCTACATAGGGTTTGACGTGGGAATCAACCGGTCAACGTCCGGCCTGCTCCGCCGAGAGGCTTCGGTTGTCAGCTCTCGTGTGAGTCCTGGCCTGCTCGAAGCTGAGCAGCGTCGGTCCGAAGTTCGGCCGCCCGGACGCTGATTTGTTCGCGACGCTGGTCGGTGTCGGTGCGTCCCCAGTAGGTCCGGATTGATTCCGAGCTTGTGAGGAGTAGGTCGCTGACATCCGCGGCGGCGTCGACGTGATCAGCGAGACGTGAGCTCGTCCCCATGTAATGGCCGCCCCCGTTCTCGTCCGGGCGGAGGTAGGTGCCGGGCGTGAGCACCCAGGGTGCATGGTGGGCTGCACCGCTCCATCGGCTGTAGAGGTGTTTGCCGTGATCGCCGAAGGCGGCACTGATGACCTCGGTGTGCTGGAAGCGCCTCTCGACTACGAATTGTCCCTGCACAGTTGTGACGGGGAATCCGGCTTCCTCGATGATCTGCTTCCAGTAGTCGGGTGTAGCAGTCGGTTCGTGGGTGTTGCCGGTGGCATCGGCCCACCTGGTGCCGTGATGTGCTGACCAGAGGATCAGTCGGGCTGATCGTCGCGCGCGTTCGTCGTGATCGACCGTGCCGTCGAGCAACCACGTGATCAACGCAGTTCCCTCAAGGATTGAACGAGCCAGAGTAAACGCTGACGATCCCGGCCATGGCGACGCTTCCGGATCCGCCTGGCGAATTGCAGGGGTTGGATAGGCGCTCGTCAGACTGCGGAGGTGGTCTCGGACAGCCAAGCCAGTTTCCATGACAGAAAACTCGATGCCCTTAAGCAGCACCTCGAACGTGGTGACGGTCGTGTCCGGCAGATCGTCGCGGAGCCACTGAGCCGCAGGAGAGTTCTCAACGATCGACTTGTCCGACATCCAGGTGCGCCAGGCATCAGACAGGCCGGAGTAGATGCCATGCAGCTCTTCTGCTGCGTCAATCATTGGTTCCTCCGAAGTCCCGAAGGGGGCTTGACCCCCGTCGGAACGCGCGCGCTGTGTGGGATCGATCCTATGGTCGTGGTTCAGCAACTGGTTCGAGTGATCGAAGATGTCGTGTGGTCTGAGGGTCGAGGATCTCAGCCTGTAGCTCGGAGAGTTCGCGTTCCAGGGACCGGTTGTTGCTGCGGGATGCGGTCAGCCGATCGGTCAGGTTCTTGACCTCGGCAGCCAGGGTGCGGTTGTGTTGTTTGAGAGTGGTGTTCTCGGTGGCGAGTCGTTGGACGGCGTCCTGAGGCAGGTCGAGTTCGAGGTCGCGGATGCGGCCGAGGAGCTCGGCGATGCGGACGCGCTGGCTGCGAATCTCGCCGTGCGCCGTCTTGAGGGCCTCTTCGGCGTTGAGCGCGCGTTCGCGCCAGGCCAACTCGGCGGCCTGGTCCGCAGCGTGAACGGCGTGCTGCCGCTGCGCGCCAGCGTTGGTGAGGGCGTCGGTGACCAGGGCGCGGGCCTGGGCGTTCTGGTAGAGGAACGCGCGGGAGACGTCCGCGCGCCGGCTGATCGCCTGGACGGTGACCGGCGCATGATCACGGGTCATCTGCGTGATCGTGGCGCGGACACGATCCAGCATCGCGTCGACTTTGCGACGTCGGGCGGCGAGCGCGGCCTGAGTCTGCGGTGCGGTCGTCATGACACGTCCAAATCGGCGGTCGACTCGCCAGGCTCGGTGTCGTCCGTGGCGTCGTTGGCGGCGTACTTGAGGTCGGTGGTGAGGAAGCCGACGTTCCAGACGCGGTGGAAGTAGTCCTGCGGGCGCCGCAGGTCCAGGGCGAGGGCGTCGTCGAGGAGGCCGAGCGCGGCCAGGGCCTTCTCCAGGCCGGCGATGGCCTATGCGGTGGGTTCGAACACCTTGTGCAGGTAGTCGGCGGTGGCGTCGTCGGGTGCACGTTCTGCGATGGAGTGCCACTGTTCCTGCTTGCGGCGCCAGTAGAGCAGGTCGGCGCCGGACATGACGAACCGGTCGCAGTTCTCGCAGTCCAGCTTGTAGGGGCAGGCGCCGCCGTCGACGACGGGTTGGAAGGTGCAGAACCCGCCCTCGGCCGGGGTGCTGCTGCGGCTGAGGTTCAACGCCATCGCGAGTGCTTTGTGCCGGTCCAGTGGGGCGGTGATGTCGGTGGAGAGCAGTTGGCCGGGGTTCGGGGTGCCGGGGCCGGCGACCCAGACGACCTGGAGGATGTCGTCGAGTTCGGAGCCGGCGACCTTGGTGTAGTGCTCGGCCATCCGCTCGGACACCTGGCCGAGGTACTGGCGGATGTGGCTGAGCGTGGCGCCGTGCTTGAGCAGCTTGGTGGCCAGGGTGTGCCGGGCCTGGTGCGCGACGCAGTGCCCAAGGTCCAGACTGGCCACCCAGTCCCGGAAGGGTTGGTTGAAGGCGGAGTAGGCGATCGCGCGGGCTTCGCCGCGATTGCGGGTGCGGGAGGGAAACAACGCCATCGTCACGCGTTCCTGTGGTGTGGGCTGGCGGGCATTGCGGTGTTCAAAATGGACCAACGTCTTGCGGCGGCGTGCGTCCAGGACGTCGTAGATCCGTTGCGGTATACGGATGCCGGCGTTGTAGTTGCCGACCTTGGTCTGGTCGTGCCAGAGCATCGGCAGGCCGTTGTAGTGACCGATGCAGTCCAAGCGCAGGTTGAGCACCTCCGAGCAGCGCCGCCCGGTCGCGGCGATGGTCTCCCAGACGTCGCGGTAACCGCGGTCATAGGGGTCGAACTCGGGGCTGCCCAGCCGGGCGAGGTTGGTCTCGTCGACCAGGGCACGGGCGACTTCGTCGGTGAACGGGTTGCGGGAGATCTTCTTGTTGTCCCCGCCGTTGGGCAGCGCGGCGATGAACTTCGGGTCCAGTCCGAGCTGGTTGGTCTCGCCGGACTCGAGCGCGTCGATCAGCAGCCGGCGAGCGTAGTTGAAGATGTCGCGGCGGGTGTGCTCGGTGAGGATCGAGGGCTCCCGGTCGGCGCGGCGCCAGCCCAACTGCGGGAGCCCTTCGCGTTCCCGGTGCCGGACATCGGCGACGAAGCGCTGCATGTGCTCGGCGTGCAGCAGCCGCGGGTCCTCACCGCCGGCGGGCGCGTCGAGCACCAGGAACGCACTCAGCGCCTGCGCGCCGTGTCGCAGCCCGTCGAACGGCTTGCGCGAACGCGGGCACTGCGCCGATCGTAGCCGCGCGGCCAGGTGGTCCCAGAGCAGGTCCCGCAACCAGCGGACCTCGACACCGGTGAGATCGAAGTAGCTAGAAGTCACGGACAGCCGGCGACCGAAGTGCTCGGTCTCGATGAACCCGGCCTCCTTCGAGTCCGCCGGGCTGAAGTAGACCAACCGCAGCTCGTTGCGGATCTCCACCGTCATCATCCGGTCGGTGTGCGAGCAGCCGTCGACATCAACCGCGTCCAGGCAGGCCAGGTCCCGCACCCGGCAGTAATGCACGAACGCCGTGATCCAGCCCAGCGCCCAGTGCGCGGACGCCTTCCGCAGGGCGTGCCGGTGCAAGCCCCACTGCAGCTCCGCCATCAGCAGCGGCCGCAGGCCCAGCAGGCTGACCTCGCCGCCATGCCGGACCGTCCGCGCGATCCGACACCACGCCCGCAACGCCGCCGGATCGTCGACCCCCACCGGAACGGGCAGACCCTGGTCCTCGAACCGGCGCACCCAGTTGACCGGCAGCCGCGCGCCGCCCGGCCGACCGGCGTCGTGGTAGTTCTCACGGTGCGGGCCGCAGAACCCGAGCGGGCTCTCGGCCAGGTTGACGCAGACCACCACCTGGCAACGCTCGTAGCCCGGGTAGGGCCGCTGCTCAGCCAGCCAGTCCTCAAAGGACCCTTCGAGCCGGTCGCGGTGATAGTCCCAGTTCCCGTCGTGCCGACGACACAACGTGGTGCTCCGGCTCAGGACCGGGCGGCCAGGGCAGATCTGGCACTCCTGCAGCGGTGTGCGCGTACCTTTGAGAGCAACGGCGCCGCTGTTGAACTCCGCGCGGGTCGAGCCGGCCGCGCGTGCCGTCAGCCACTGCTCGTAGTGCGTCTTACACATCCTGGCGCCCTCAATCCAGACGCGGGGACACCCGCACTTGGGGATGGTGCAGCCCCAGCCATAGACCGGATCATCGGCCGGGAACTCGATCACCTCCTGCCGATAAAGCTCGTCCACGCCCGGCCCGTGCAACAGCGCGGTCAGCAACTCCAGTCGGTCACGGGTGACCCGGCTCGGCTGCTCCAGCGGAACCAACTCCAGCTGAACGCTCACTGCTCACCTGCCCAGACCCGGTTGAGCGCGGCGGCGAACTTCGGGTCGTGCACGTCGGCGTGGCCGTAGATCTCATCGACCGTCGTAGCCGAGGCCCAGCCACCGGCGTCCCGGGCGTAGACGAGGTTGCCGCCCGAGGCGTCCAGCACCCCGGTGGCGAAGCTGTGCCGGAACTGGTGCGGCAGCACCTTCCCCAGCTCCAGCTCCCGGCCGGCGCGCTGCAACATCCGCCGTACCCCGACCGTGGCCAGCGGCTGCCCGGCGCGGGCGCCGTGCAACTGGACCAGCACCATGCCGTGCCCGGCATCGCGGGGATACTCGCTGGTCATGTAGTCGAAGTAGGTCGAGATCATCGCCGGACTCACCCGGCGCACCATGCCACCGCAGATCACCCCGTCAACCACACGCCACGGATGCTTGGTCTTGACCCGGCTCCGGTTCACGTTGCCCTCGCGATGGCAGATGTGCACGTGCGGTGCCCGACACTCACCGCAGGCCGCTGCCTCCCGCAGGTGCAGGTCGGCCAGGTGCAAGCCACACAACTCACCAACCCGGAAGCCGCCGTCGGCCAGCCAAGTGACAATCATGCGATCCCGCGCCGCCGCCCGACCGTCGACCAGCCGTCCACGGGCACCCTCCGGCGCCATCTTCGGGTGCCGGCGACGGACGACCTTCCCAGGCGTCAAGGGGTTCGCGGGCATCTCCCGCAGCGTGTGCCCGAGAAACACCCGCCGCCGGTCAGCCTTGGTCGGCAACCGGGACTGATCCAGGTGCTCGGCCAGCTCGCGGTTGACGCCCTGCGACCCCTGAAAGGCGTACAGGCCCTTCAAGCACGCGGCCATCACCTCCAGCCCACTCTGCCCAAGCGGACGCTTCCCCACCCGCCACGGCGCGCCGTAAGGCCCCCGGTGCTCGGCCCCGACCAAGCCCATGTACCGCTGCAGATCCCGCAACGTCGTCGTCGCCAACGTCAGGCCCTCCGTGGGCAACCACCGCAAATGATCAACAAGCATGTACGCATATGTTCGCGCCGTGCCCGGCTCACAACCACGGAGGAATCCATCGACGAGCGGCAGTACGGCCACGTCCGCCCCGACGATCGTGTACGCGCGGCGACCGCCACCACGCACAACCTCCTGAACCCGGACATCTCCGATCACCAACCGCACGACCACACGACCCCTGTCGACGACACCAGCAACATCACAAACAGAGTCGGTTACGAAGCACGCCACCTGAAGATCACGATCGGCTGACACACACCACGAACAGCAGAAAGACCGGTCGGTTAACGCCATGAACAAGCACCGCAGGCCGGGCCAATTCCACGGGATTCCGGTCACGGTGGCGCCGTCCTGCACGCACAGCGCAAGGGGCAGGTTCGCCAGCAGCGGCGCCCATTCCGACCACCGGCGCGCGGTCGCCGCCGCGTCGAACGGCACGTCGGGCACACAGACGAACAACAGATTCCGGTGCCAGGCCGGCGGCGCCTTCAATACCCGTGGCGGCCACCCGGCGGGACGGTCCAGCCCGATCGGCGCGAGCGCGGCGATCCGCTCCGTGTGGGTGAGAACCCGACCCCAGAGTTGCCGCTCGATCTGCCCGATCATCGCGACGAACCGGTCCAGGTTCCAGTCGCTGAACGCGTCGCAGTCGATCCCGACCTTGAACCCGGCGTCCAGTGTGGCGCGCAGCTTGCTGATGTGCCGGGGCCGGGCCAACCGACCGAGATGGGTGTCCCCGCCCGGGTACTGGATGCGGCACCGTTCGAGCGTGGGAAGCCCGCCACCGTTGAGGATCAGCACCGGGGTCACCTCCCCTCGGGGGCGTCGATCCCTCCGGGCGTCGCGCCGCCCGGTTGACCAACCGCGTCGACGACGTTCAGAACCCGGTGAGGAGGCGTTGCGGCAGCGCGCATGGCAGTACTGCAGAAGAAAGAAAAGGGGGATGTTTTGGGAGGTGTGGTGGACCGAGCGTCACCCCGACCAACATGTAAAAGTTTACAGCTAAAAAAGAGCAGGTCTGCGTTGTGAACGACCTCCGGTAGCGCGCGGAGATGTCGCTGAGCTGTTGGCTTTCCTGCGTGTCCTCAACCGCGGCTACGATCGAATGGCATGGGGGAGAACAAGACACGCGCTCGCGCGACCACGTCGTCGCGCGCTCGCATGAACAAGGGTGCGCTGAAGAGCGCCGAGGCGGTGCTGGCTCGGGTGGTGGTGCAGCCGCGCATGGACGCGCTCGCCGCGCTTGCGGACGCTGCCCAGGTCGGGGCCGATCCCGACGAGACGCGGCGCATCGCCCGCCGGCGGGCCGAGGAGCTCGCCGAACGAGCGCGGCAGCGTGGCCAGGAGGTGCTGCAAGCGGCGCGCCAGAAGTATCAGGAGTTGCAGCAGGAGGCCGCGCGTCAGGGCCGGGAACTGAAGGCGCAAGCGGAAGCCACTATCAAGACCAATCTTGAGCAGTGGCATGCCACCTACCGGGCTGCGCAGGCGGCGGGGTGGACCGCGGAAGAGTTGGAAGAGGTCGGCTTCCCGCCGCCCCCGCCTCGCCTTCCGCGACGGGCTGCTCGACGCAGGGCTCAGCCAGAACCCGACGTGCGATCTGGCCCACCAGCGGCCACAACGGACAGCAGCGAGGGGGCCGCGTTCGAGGACCAGTTGGCGAATGGGCCGGCCTAGCCCGCTCTCACTGGGGTCCTTGTCGGCTTTGTGTGCATGCATCCACCTCGCGCCCCGAGTAGCAACCGGGGCCAGGCCCGCAAGCGGCGAACCTGGCCCCGTTCAGGAGTTGGGTTGGGTGGACAGCTAGCGCTGTCCCAGTGACCGCCGCAGGGCGGTCTCGGTGCGAAACGCCCTGTGCAGGTCGACAAGATTGGCGGCGATCCGCTCGCTGGATGCCGGACCGGTGAACTTGACCTCGTCACAGATGTTCCAGAGTGCTTCGGCGATCCGCCGGCCCGTCGAGACACGGCACTGCTCGTGGTTGTGCCATCCCGGTATGGACGGGTTGCCGGTGCGACACGCTGAGAAGCCCAGCAGTATCCGGAGGTGTCGGCTGGCGAGGCCACCTCGGATGTTCTCGACGGAGTTGATCACGGCCGCAGCGGCTTGCGTGAAGTCCACAGTGGGGTCGGGGCCAGTGGTGGCCATGTGCGCGTTCCTTTCGGGTTGTTTTGGGAGAACAGCTGCGTCGGGCGTCACCCCAACATGTCAAAGTATACAGCCAATAAGGCGCATGTTGTTGGGAGGCAATGGTTTCGGCGTGGGTCCTATCGCACCATTCGACGAACGCTGGCGCGTCGAACGTGTCCGCGTCGGACCCCCGTCCGGGAGGACCCGCGACGCGCGTTCAGGTAGTGCGACGGCGGCGGCAGCGTTGCCTGCGGGTCCTGTCCGGACGGGACTTCATGCTGGGAGGCTCGGGTTGAGCGTTGCCGACCGGCTCCGCTGGTGAGATGCCACTCGCGCCACGCCTGGATGTCCGGCCATTGTTCCTCGCGCCACAAGGGAATGGTCCGCGTCTTCTGGATGATCTCCTTGTCCGGTAGGGGAAACGGTGTGGGCATCGGGATGCGGCGCCAGCGGCGAACGGTCGCTGGCGTCACATTCAGCTTCTCGGCCATGGTGGCTATCGACAGGTGCAGTCCGTCAGGCTGCTGGAGCAGGGTGGTGCGCGGGCCTCGACGTGATCCGCGGCGGCGTTCCTGCCAGGCGTCGATCTCTGGCCAGCGATCCTGCTGCCACAGCGGTATGGGGTGGTCTTCGTCCGGTGCGGGAAACGGCGTCGGCGAGCCAGAACCGTAGCGGCGGCGCCAGTTGGAGACGGCCGCGACGGTGACACCGAAGTGGGCGGCGATGTCCGAGCTGGTGAAGTATCTGGGTGGTGTGTGGTGTGGAGTGGTGTTCACGATGAGGGTGTTCCGTTCCGTGGTGTGGAGCCGTGTTCGACGTGGCGTGGTGAGATCGGTGGACGACGTGCTCGCGCCTGGGCTGGACACGGCACGCTGTCGGGTGAGGCGGGCATCGGAGTGCGGGTGCACTCACGGCGGGCCAAGGCGACGCGGCCGGACGCGTGCTGTGGTGCTGGACGCGGCGCTCGCGACGCCAGGCGAGATCAGTCGATATCCAGGCGGGATGTGTCCATCCCGGACTGTTCGCCGCGTACTCAGGGCTGACGTTCCCGCGGTGGTGCCGCCATCGACGGTCGTCCGCTAGTGGGCGGCTGCGCCCGACCGGGGCGTGGTGGGCAGGGTGAGCGAGTAGTACTCACCCCAGAGCGTGGTGGTGCCGGCCCACGCGGCGAGTTGGGCATCGGTGAACGGTTCCCAGCCCACGGCGCTGGCGTCGGCGTAGTCCAAACCGACGCTCAGGTGTTCCGCGACGCGATCGACGACGTCGGTGTCGATGATGTGCGTGCACTCTGTGTAGTCCTGGGTCCAGATCGCGTTGCCCGTGGCGTCGCGGACCTCCTCGACGAACGGATTGCCCTCCCCAACCAGCGCGCTGGCCAGGTCGGCCACGATCGCGGTCGCGGTCGGCAACACCGCGCGGAGTTCGGCGGTCGCGATGCGGAGTTCGAGGTCGGCGTGGCGCAACCCGGCCTGCCGAGCCTCCTCGCGTGCCTCCTGCGCGAGGACCTGCAGGGAGGCCACCTCGCGCCCGCCGAGAAAGGTGCCGACTTCGTCGTGGTCGGTGAGCCGGATCAGGGGACGCAGGTCGACGGTGACGTCCTGGGCCTGAGCGATCCACTCAGCCCGCCGCTGCACCGTGTCGAACCATTCGGTGGTCACCACACTGGTCCCGCTCCTGGCCCCGATCACCCGGACGCCGAACGGGCGGGTCGCCGCGGTGACGACGAGGTCGGGCCGCATGCCGGCCGAGAACCCCGCCGAGTGATCCTTCTGGGCGCCGGCGTGGTCAAGTCTCGTGCCGCCGATGGCGATGTCGTCCATGCGTGCTCCTTGCGTGCACTGGGGCGTTTTGGGAGGTGTTGGTCGGCGGTGTGTCAAGCCGCCGACCAACAGTCAAAAGTTTACAGCTGATAAGGCGCAGCTGCGCGGCGAACAGCTCGCCGCGTCCGTCGTGCCCGCCCAGCGGATCGTCGCCACGCGGGCCAGGAGAAGAATCCGGCGCACGAAACGGACCTGTTTCACTCGTGGCGCAGAAGTCGCGGGATCTCGGCAGCCGGCTGCGTGGGCATCGCGCTTGACGCCCTGTACACCGTCACGGTGCCGATGAACCAGGTCGACTCCGCTCTGGCCTACGTGCAGAACGGCGACCTGGAGAGCACCATCGGCGCGGTGCGGCCGCTGCCGGAACAGCGGGGCGCCGGACTCGCCCAGATGGTGCGGATCAACGCGGGTTACCTGTACGGCGAACTGGCGATCCTGACCTGAGCCGACAGCGTGGCGGCCGGCCGACGCGCGGTGGCCCCCACCGGTGGCGGCGATCGCGGCGCTGGCGGTGGCCGGCGTGGGTGTGTTGGCCGACGTCGTGGTCGGCTCGCTAGCAGCTCTCCCGGTACGGGAGATCGCCGACGTACCTGTCCCATTCCAGGTCGGACAGGCCCGTCTTCGCGATCTCGCAGGCCGTGCCGATCGTGTTGGTGGCGAGGGTCGGGA
>NZ_JBJMIE010000677.1:0-11551 GCF_045807065.1 Actinophytocola sp.
AGGTACTCCCGCCGGCCGGGCCCCCGGCGGGGTTGAGCCCTCCGGACGAGCTGAAGCCACTGACGGAGGAGATGTGGGTGGCGGTGTCGACCGGCTGGGCGTTGAGGTTCATGCCCGGCGGAACCGGGAGGGCCTGCGACTTGCCCAGCGCGGAGGAACTGCTGGACTGGTAGCCCGTCATGGCGTCGATGGCCTGCTGCCGGGACGCGTTGGTGTCCTTGACCTGCTGGGCGTGATCGGTGGTGTGACCGAAGAAGCCCATGAACTGGTCGAAGCCGTTCTCCTCGGTCGGTCCCTTGAGCGAGGTCGAGTCCGGGGCGTTGTTCTTGCCGGTCGAGAAGGCGGCACCCTGGAAGTCGACACCTTGCGCGGAGTCGGTCACCGGGCCTTGGGACTGGTCGGCGTAGATGCTGGCGTCCTTGGTGGCGGAGGTGCCGCCTTCGGCCGCCTCACCCTGCCAGGTGACCCCGATGTCGGCGAGCTGCTGACGAAGCGCCGCGTCCGTGTCCGAGAGGCCGTCGGCCAGCTTCATCAACGCACTGACGGCGTCGTAGAGAGAGTCCGGCCCGGGCCCGTTACGCAGGCCGTTCACCTGCTGGGCCAACAACTCATTGTTGTACCCGTCGAAGCGCAGATCACTCAGTCCGTGGTCCCCGGCCATAGCTACTTCCTTACCTCATGCTCTGCAGAGTCTGCAGCGCCATCTCGGCCGCTTCCTTACTACCCTGGCAGATGGCATCTCCCGTGATGCCGTCGCTGATAGGAGCCATCTCAACGTGCAGATGTTGGTTCTTCGCAACGCCGACGGCGACAGCGCATTCATGCTTCCCGCCACCCAGGAGATGGAACTCGGCAGCGGGATAACCGCCGATGGAGATCAATTTGACGTCCGCATTGTGCGGCTTGTTGATCCACCAAGACACGTCGATATTCGTGACGGCTACCACGTCGTAGGTAATGAACGGCTCTCCGGCGTCCTTGTCCAGGCTGCAGGCCTTCATGTCCTTGTAGATCGTCCCGGCGTCGCTGCCGTCATCGGGCGTGACCTGGTCGATCTGAAGATCCGCACGTTGCGATTCGCTGAACAGCGCGCATGGATCGATGCCGTCGAGTGATAGGTCACGGGGCGGAGGCGGGACCTCGACCGAGGAAGGACTCACGTCATCGGATGACGGTGAGCTACTGCCGGTACTGGCGTCTGTAGTAGCACCGGAGGTCGCGTCACCAGCTTCACTCACTGTGCACGCCGCCACGAATGCTATAGCCACGAGCGCCAAGAGAAGGCTCGAGGTCCTACGCACCCTTTGTCCCGAATGCCGTGGCGATCTGATCCTCGGTGTAGCCGTAGGTCTTGGCAGCGTCACCCAGCTGAACAGCCAACTTCTTCAAGCCGACGATGTAGTCCCTGATTCGGTTGTAGTAAGAGTCGTTGTCGTCGACAAGGACGTCATTCCATGCCTTCGCCATACGGACACTCACATCGTCCTTGCCTGGCGGCTCGACGCGAAGATCTCTACCGCGATGCCTCCACACCAACTGGAGGGCGTCGGCCTGGGATTCGATTATGCGGCCCGCTGCGAGGACGTTGTCCTTGGTTACGGTGAAGGTGCCGGACGTGATGGCGCTGGTGGCCTTGTTGACCTTGGTGAAGGCGGCCTCGACGCCGCTGGCTATGTCGCCGGCGAGGTACATGTCGTCGCTCCCCACTCTTGGTGACGGGCCGGTCTCTTTCCGCAGGCTACCAAGGCCGTGCGGGGCTCACCTGAACTTTGGCGAAGAAGTGGCACCAGCGGTTCCGCTGATCGGATGAACCGCTACCGAGTGGTTACCTCGCCCTTGGCGGCTCTCGCGGCTATGTCCGTGCGGTGGTGGGAGCCGGCCAGGTGGACCTCGGACACCTTGCGGTATGCGTCCTCCCGGGCCTCGGTCAGAGTCGAGCCTGTGCCGACGACCGACAGGACGCGGCCGCCTGCGGACACGATCGCGCCGTCGTCGCGGCGGCGGGTGCCCGCGTGGAGGATGTCGGGGTGTTCGGCGCCCGTGATGACGTCGCCGGTGCGGGGGCGGGCCGGGTAGCCCTCGGCGGCGATCACGACCGTCACGGCGTAGCCGTCGTGCCACTCGAGTGGGGGGTGGGCGGCCAGGGTGCCCGTCGCGGCGGCGTTCAGCAGGGCGGCGATCGGGGTGCGGAGCAGGGCCAGTACGGCCTGGGTTTCCGGGTCGCCGAAGCGGCAGTTGAACTCGATCACCTGCGGGCCGTTGCTCGTCAGGGCCAGGCCCGCGTACAGGAGGCCGGAGAACGCGGTGCCGCGGGCGGCCAGTTCGTCGACCACCGGCTGGATGATCTTGGCCACCACGTCTTTCACCAGGTCCGCCGGGGCCCATGGGAGCGGTGCGTAGGCACCCATGCCGCCCGTGTTCGGGCCCGCGTCGTCATCGCCGACGCGCTTGAAGTCCTGCGCCGGCAGGAGGGGGACCACCGTGGTGCCGTCGACCACGCAGAACAGCGAGGCCTCCGGACCGTCCAGGAACGACTCCAGCAGGACCGGGTGGCCGTTCTCCAGCAGGATCATGGCGTGGTTGCGTGCCGCGGCCAGGTCGGTCGTGACCAGAACACCCTTGCCGGCTGCCAGGCCGTCGTCCTTCACGACCCACGTCGGGCCGAAGCGGGACAGGGCCGCGTCCAGCTTGGCCGGGTTGATCACGATCTCGCCGTGGGCGGTCGGCACGCCGGCGGCCTGCATGACCTCCTTGGCGAACGCCTTCGAGCCCTCGATGCGGGCGGCCGCGGCGGACGGACCGAAGCACGCGATGCCGGCCGCGCGCACGGCGTCGGCCGCGCCGGCCACCAGTGGCACCTCCGGGCCGATCACGACCAGGTCCGCGTCCCACTCCCGGGCACGCGCGGCAACAGCGACGGGGTCGGTGACGTCGACACCGTAGGACTCGGCGACCGCCGCCGTGCCCGCGTTGCCGGGGGCGCACGCCAGCGCCGTCTCCGTGGGGTCGTGGGACAACGCGAGCAGCAGCGCGTGCTCGCGCGCACCGGACCCGATCACCAGGACACGCACGAGCAAAGAGCGTAGATGCCTCATCCGACAGGGGCAGCGCCAGGGCCGGGACCTGCTCGAACCCGTGCGATACCGAAGGTCGCGCGCGGTGCCGTGCCGGGAGAAGTCCAGGCACGGCACCGCGGGGAAAGGCTGAGCTACTTCGCGTCCAGGGCCTGGGCCGCGCCGGGGTGGAGCTTCACCGGGGCGGTGTCCGAGGCCTTCGCCCAGTCCAGGGCGCTCGCGGCCTGGTGGACCTTCACCAGGTCGTCCTTCTTGTCGAAGATCAGCTTGGTGATGGCGCACGCGTTGTTGTTCGGGAAGTCCGATCGCACCAGCAGCATGTTCGGCACCACGATGCTCGGGACGTCCTTCGCCAGGCCGTACGTGTCCGCCGGCAGCACGCCGTCCTCGTAGACCGGGTTGACCTTCTTCAGCTCGTCCAGCAGGTCCGTCACGTCGATGAACTTCACGTCCACCGAGGTGGTCAGGTCGGTCAGCTCCGGCGTCGGTAGACCACCCGACCAGATAAGGCCGTCGATCTGGCCGGCCTTCATCTGGTCCACGGTCGGGCGCAGTGCCAGGCGCTGGGCGGAGATGTCGCCGTCCGACAGGCCGGCGGCCGTCAGCAGGCGGTTCGCGATCACCTCGGTGCCGGACTTCGGCGAGCCCGTCGAGATCCGCTTGCCCTTCATGTCCGCCATGCTGTTGATGCCGCTGTCCACCCGGACCACCACCTGCGTGTAGTTCGGGTAGATGCGGGCCAGCGCGCGGATGTCCTGCGGCTTCCCGTCGAAGGACGCCTTGCCCTCGACCGCGTCCGCCGCCGTGTCGGCCAGCGCGAAGGCGACGTCGTAGTCGCCGGCCACCAGCTGCTGGATGTTCTGCACGGAGGCACCGGTCTCCGCGGCCGTGGCCTTGAGCGGGGTGTTGTCGCTGATGAGCTGCGCCAGACCGCCACCGAGCGTGTAGTACACGCCGCCCGTGTTGCCCGTCGCGATGGTGATCCTGCCGCTGGACGCCTTGCAGCTGTTGGACGACCCGCTCGACGAGTTGCTCGCCTGTTTACCACCGCACGCCGCGGCCACCAGGGCAACCGCCAGCACGGCGGACGCTATCCGCAGAGCACGCATCATGGGGCTCCTTGTTCTCTCGGGGTGCGGCGGCCGGCGAGATGGACCACGACCGCCGCCACGAAGAAACCGACGCCTATCGCTATCGACAGCGGTTGTAGATAGAGCAGAAGGAGGGCGGCCGGTACGCACAGGGCACGTTCCGGCCAGCGCGCCGGGCCGAACAGCCAGCCGCCCGTGACGACCGCCAGCGCCGCCACGCCGAGCGCGGACACTACCGCGACCCACAACACCGTCACAGCGTCCTGTTGGAGCAACAACGCGGATCCGTTGTCCGTCAACACGAACGCCAACGGCACCAGGAACGCAGGCAGCGTGTACTTCCACGTCTGCCACATCGTCTTCATCACCGAACCGCCGGTGATCGCGGCCGCCGCGACCGCCGCCAGCGCGGTCGGCGGGGTCACCTCGGACAGCACCGCGTAGTAGAAGATGAACATCGCGACTTCCGGCGGCGCGACGTGGAGGTGCGCCAGCGCGGGCCCGAGAACGACCCACGCGATGATGAACGACGCGGTCACCGGCACCGCCAGGCCGAGCACGCTCACCGCGACCGCCGCGAAGACCGCCGTCAGCACCAGGACCGCGGTCTCGTTGGACGCCATGTTCCGCGCCCCGTCGACGAGTGCCGCCGCCAACTCCTGGCCGAGGCCCGTCTTGGTGATCGTCGACGTGATCACGCCGGCCGCCGCGCAGACCGCGACCACCGGCAGCGCCCCGCGGATGCCTTCCGCCAGCGCGTCGGCGACGAGGCGCAGCCAGCCGAGGACCGAGCCGCCGCGGACCAGTTGGGAGATCAGCGCGAACAGCGCCGCGACGCCGGTCGCGTAGACCACCGCGGTGAACGGCGGGATGTCCAGTGCCAGGAACACCACGATGATCACCAGCGACAGGAAGTGGTAACCGCCGTGCTTCAACACCTGCCACACCGGCGGGGTCTCGATGTCCACCGCCTTCGCGCCGAACCGCCGTGCGTCCGCCTCCACCGCGAACGCGATGCCCAGGTAGTAAAGGACCGTCGGCACGATCGCCCACAGCAGCACCGTGAAGTACGAGACCTGCAGGTACTCCGCGATGATGAACGCCGCCGCACCCAGCGTCGGCGGTGACAGGATCGCGCCGATGCCCGACGCCGCGAGCAGTCCGCCCGCGTTCTCGCGCGGGTAGCCGGCACGGCGCAGCACGGGCCAGGTGATCGCGCCGAGGCTCACCGTCGTGGCGGTGCCGGAGCCGGAGACCGTACCCAGCAGGAAGCCCGACATCGCGGCCGTGCGGCCGGGTGCGGTGCGGGACCGGCGGAACGCGGCGAAGCTCAGGTCCACGAAGAACGTGCCGGCGCCGGACGCCGACAGCACCGCGCCGTAGATCGTGAACAGCACGATGTAGGTCGCCGCCACGTCGAGCGGGATGCCGTAGAAGCCGCTCTGGTCGTTGTACAGCGCGTTGATGATCTGGCTGAAGTCCACGCCCGCGTGCGCGATGTCCCAGTCCTGCGGCAGATAACCGCCGTAGTACGCGTACGCCAGGAACACCAGGCACACCACCGGCAGCACCAGCCCGGTCGTGCGGCGGGTCGCCTCCAGGACCAGGACCAGCAGCAGCGCGCCCGCGATGATGTCCGGCGTGGAGAGAATCCCCTGCCGGTCGAGGAAGGCGTCGTAGCCGCCCGCGAAGTCACCGCCGCCGATCGGCAGCACCGGGTACAGGCCGACCAGCAGCGCGACCACGGCGAGCGCCCAGTCCAGCGGCCCCGGGTTGTCCGGCTCTCCCGCGGTGCCACCCATGCGGTAGCACAGGAACACCATCGGCAGCGTGAGCCCGAGGAAGATCACCAGGTAGAACTGGTTGCCGGTGGCGAAGGGCCAGAAGACCTGCTTGAGCACCAGGAGCGCGACGGCGATCGACGCCACCCACACGAACCGCTCCCAGCGGCCGGTCAACCGCCGGGCCGGACGTTCCTCATCGTGCTCGCCGACCGTGGCAGCGAGGTCCATGTCTTCCGTAGACCTGGTCACCATGCGCAACCTACCGGTCACCACAGCCAGTGGATCAGAGGTGTAACCGCTTCGTCACCTTCTCCTCCGGAGAGGTTTCCGCCAGCGCGACACGATCTTCGACGAGAGGTACCGAACGCGCCGCTCAGCCGAGCATCGAGTGGCGGACGATGGTCTGGTCGCGGCCCGGACCGACGCCGATCGCGGAGAACCGGGCCCCGGACAGCTCCTCCAGGCGCTCCACGTACGCCCGCGCGTTCGCCGGCAGCTCCTCGAAGGTGCGGCACTCGGAGATGTCCTCCCACCAGCCGGGCAGCTCCTCGTAGACCGGGACGGCGTGGTGGACGTCCGTCTGCGTCATCGGCATGTCGTGCACGGTCTCGCCGTTCACCTTGTACGCCACGCAGATCGGCACCCGGGCCAGCCCGGAGAGCACGTCGAGCTTGGTCAGGAAGTAGTCGGTGATCCCGTTGACCCGCGCCGCGTACCGGGCGATCACCGCGTCGAACCAGCCCGTCCGGCGCGAGCGGCCGGTGGTGACGCCGAACTCGCCGCCCGTCTTGCGCAGCCGCTCGCCCATCTCGTCGTGCAGCTCCGTGGGGAACGGGCCGGAGCCGACCCGTGTCGTGTACGCCTTGAGGATGCCGATCACGGTCGTGATCCGGGTCGGGCCGATGCCCGAGCCGGCGGCCGCGCCGCCGGCGGTCGGGTTCGACGACGTGACGAACGGGTAGGTGCCGTGGTCGACGTCGAGCAGCGTGCCCTGCGAGCCCTCCAGCAGCACGCGCTCGCCGCGCTCCAGCGCCTGGTTCAGCAGCAGCCGCGTGTCGGCGATGCGGTGCGCGAACTTCTCGCCGGCCTCCAGCACCGCGTCCACGACCTGCTCGGGGTCGAGCCCCTTGCGGTTGTAGACCTTGACCAGGATCTGGTTCTTGACGTCGAGCGCGGCCTCGACCTTCTGCCGCAGGATCTTCTCGTCGAGCAGGTCCTGGACGCGCACGCCCACCCGGGACACCTTGTCCTGGTAGGCCGGACCGATGCCGCGGCCGGTGGTGCCGATCTTGGCCTTGCCGAGGTACCGCTCGGTGACTTTGTCGATCGCCACGTGGTAGGGCATGATCAGGTGCGCGTCCGCGGAGATCAGCAGGCGCGACGTGTCCACGCCGCGCTCCTCCAGGCCTGCCAGCTCGGTCAGCAGCACGCCGGGGTCGACCACCACGCCGTTGCCGATCACGTTGGTCACGCCGGGCGTGAGGATGCCCGAAGGGATCAGGTGGAGCGCGAAGTCCTGGCCGTCAGGCAACACGACCGTGTGACCGGCGTTGTTGCCGCCCTGGTAGCGCACCACCCACTGGACCTGCTCGCCCAGCAGGTCTGTCGCCTTGCCTTTACCTTCGTCGCCCCACTGGGCGCCGATGAGCACGATGGCCGGCATGTGAGACTCCCCTCTGAGCGGAGCTTGCGGAGCGAGCATCTCCGCTGTCATGGAATAAGGGCTGGGCGAAATGCCGGTGATTGAGCGTAGACCAGGAGTCCGTCAGTGGTTGCACTAATACTCGGTTGTGGGATGGCCGTCACCAGCGGTGACTGGCCAAAACTGGCGTCGAGCACGGGATCGATGCCGCACGAGATCCCTGCCACACCGAGCCGGAACGACGTCGATCCCCTGCTGAAGGGCGACGAGTACGACCGGGTCGTGGTGCACGGCACCGACGCTGACCTGGCCGCCGTCGTGCTCAGACTGTTACGCACCGATCGGGTGGCGGACGTGCCCGTCGGGTTCGTGCCGGTGGATCACCAGAGATCGGTGGTCGCCCGCGTGTGGGGTCTGCCGGTGGACACGGTCGGACTGGCGCTCACCGCCGGTGATCGTCCGGTTCCGCTGGTCCGGGACGACGCGGGCGGGGTGCTGGTCGGGCTCGGCGTGCTGTCGTCGGTCAGTGGCACCGTGTACTGCGACGACGCGGTCGCGCTGCGCGGCGACGCCAGCCGGATCGAGGTGACCCCGGGGCCGGCCGGCGTCGAGGTGCGGGTGGTGCGGGGCCGGCTGCGACGGCCGGGGGTCTACTCCGGCCGCGCGGTGCAGTTCGGTGTCGACGCGACGGTCCCGGTGCTCGACGGCGTGCCGCACCCCCGGCCGGCGACCCGGTGGACGTGGTACCGGCACACCGAGGACCTGCGCGCGATCCACTGAGCAACGTTCTTGTCCGTCCGGGCAGCGCGGGCTGAACTCCGCGCGGGCACGGCCTGCAATGGCCGCATGAAACTACGAATCGTGTTGCTGGCAATGGCGCTGGCCCTGGTGGCGCCGGCCTACGGGGAGGCCGCGCCCACCGACACCATCTCCGCCGACCGGGCGACGCTCCGCGAGTACCCGGGCCGGCTGGTGCTGGCCAACGCGGCGGCCGGCGATGTCGCGGAGGTCCAGGCGTACTGCGGCGACTGGGTGCGGGTGCGGTTGTCGCCACGGCACGCGATGGCGACGCCGGTCGGCTGGGTCCTGCGTGGACACCTGACGAAGGCCGGCCAGTCCGGCGGGTTGGCCGGCGTGCCGGAGCGGTGCGGCACGGACGCCGACCGGTGGCGGGACTGGGTCGGCGCGATCAACGCCCCCTTCCGCTCGCTGCGGCTCGTGGACGGCGGCTGGCGGCGGATCACCTTCGGCACCGGGGTCTCGCTCGCGGCCGGCTGCGTGCCGTCGCTCAACTACGTGCGCGACCCGAACGGCCCGGACCGGGTCGACCCGGCACAGGCGGTGCCCGGCCTGGACCTGACGAAGGTGAGCTACCGGTACGTGACGACCGACGGCGCGGTCGCGCTGGTGAGCGCCCCGCGCCCCGGCGCCGGCTACGGCGTCTGGGGTTTCGTGCCGTCGACGTGCCTGCTGCCGAAGGGCCGCGCGCACGTGTACTTCGACGAACCGGTGGTACAGCTGCGAAACATCGCCGGACTGGACACGGGGGTCGGCTACTCGAACGAGACGATCCGCGCCCGCGGCTGCTCGGCGGCGCTGATCAGCCCGACGCAACCGTCGTTCGGCTACTGGGTGGACCCGCAGGACGCCAACAGGCCACCCTGCCCGGTCTGATCCCTTTGGCCCACAACGAAAGTCGGCTTTTCCTCCAGGCCATTGCCCTGCCGATCGGCTGTGCCGCATCGTCGATGCGGGCACTATGACCGGGAGGGCGAATGTCGGGGAAAGCGTTTGTCGCCTCATTACTGCTGACCGCCGGGGCCGTGGTGGGCCTCGGCGGTCAGGCACAGGCCCAGCCGCCGGGGATCCCGTCGGCGAGCACGGCCAAGGCGGAGCTGGCGGCGTTGACGGTGGCGCCGGACGGTTCGATGAACGGCTACGACCGGGACAAGTTCCCGCACTGGCACACGGTCGAAGGTGCCTGCAACACAAGGGAAGAGGTCCTCGAACGGGACGGCGACGGGGTCGAGGTGGGCAGCGACTGCGCGCCGACGTCGGGCAGCTGGACCAGCCCGTACGACGGGGAAACGTGGACCCAACCGTCCGATGTAGACATCGACCACATGGTGCCCCTCGCGGTGGCCTGGCGGTCCGGCGCGGCCGGCTGGACGACGGCCGAGCGGGAGGCGTTCGCCAACGACCTGGACTCGCCGCAGTTGTGGGCGGTCACGGACAACGTGAACCAGGAGAAGGGCGACCACACCCCGGACGAGTGGAAGCCGCCGCTGGAGTCGGAGTGGTGTGAGTACGCGCGGGCCTACACGCGGGTGAAGTACGTCTACGAGCTGACGGTCACCTCGGCGGAGCACGGCGCGCTGGCGGACATGCTCGCCGCCTGCTGAACGCGGCGAAGGGCGCTTTCGGGACGTTGGAGCGTCCCGGAAGCGCCCTTCACGGCATCAGGCCAGGCCGAGCTGGGCCGGGGCGTCGGGGTCGGAGTCGGCGAGGAACTGCTTGCAGCGCTCGTACTCCTCGGTCTCGCCGATGCCGTGCGCCGCCTTCGACAGCGCGGCCAGCGCGCGGAGGAAGCCGCGGTTCGGCCGGTGCGACCACGGGACCGGGCCGTGCCCCTTCCAGCCGGCACGACGCAGCTGGTCGAGACCGCGGTGGTAGCCCGTCCGGGCGTAGGCGTAGGCCGCGACCGGGTTGTTCTCCGTCAGCGCCAGCTCGGCGAGCGCCGCCCAGCCCTCGCTGAAGTCGGGCCACTCGGTGACGACCTTCGACGGCTCGGTGCCACCCTCCAGCGCCGCCTGCGGCTCGGGCCGGTCGGGCAGGTGCGTGGCGGGCGGGCCACCGAACAGGTTCTCCTGCAGCGTCATCGTCAGCCCGCCAGCATTCGGCCGGCCGACTTCAGCTGCTCGCACGCCTCCGTGACGCGGGCGGCCATGCCCTGCTCCGCCGCCTTCAGGTACGAACGCGGGTCGTAGACCTTCTTGTTGCCGACCTCGCCGTCGATCTTCAGCACGCCGTCGTAGTTGGTGAACATGTGGGCGACCACCGGACGGGTGAACGCGTACTGGGTGTCCGTGTCGATGTTCATCTTCACGACGCCGTACGACAGGGCCTCGTGGATCTCCTCGAGCAGCGAGCCGGAGCCGCCGTGGAAGACCAGCTCGAACGGCTTCTCACCCGGCTTGCCCAGCTTCTCCGCGACGACCTCCTGGCCGCGCTTGAGCACGTCCGGGCGCAGCTTGACGTTGCCGGGCTTGTAGACGCCGTGCACGTTGCCGAAGGTCGCCGCCAGCAGGTAGCGGCCCTTCTCGCCGCCGCCGAGCGCGTCCACGGTGTGCTCGTAGTCGCCCGCCGCGGTGTAGAGCTTCTCGTTGATCTCGTTAGCGACGCCGTCCTCCTCGCCGCCGACAACCCCGATCTCCACCTCGAGGATGATCTTCGCCTTGACCGCGAGGTCCAGCAGTTCGGCGGCGATCGAGAGGTTCTCGTGCAGCTCGGTGGCCGAGCCGTCCCACATGTGCGACTGGAACAGCGGGTTCAGGCCCTTGGCCACGCGCTCGCGGCTGATCTCCAGCAGCGGGCGGACGAAGCCGTCGAGCTTGTCCTTCGGGCAGTGGTCGGTGTGCAGGGCGATGTTCACCGGGTACTTGGCGGCCACGACGTGCGCGTACTCGGCCAGGGCGGTCGCACCGGTGACCATGTCCTTGACCTTGGTGCCGGAGGCGAACTCGGCGCCGCCGGTGGACACCTGCACGATGCCGTCGCTCTGCGCCTCGGCGAAGCCCCGCAGCGCGGCGTTGAGGGTCTCCGAGGAGGTGACGTTGATCGCTGGGTAGGCGAACTCGTTGTTCCTCGCCCTGTCCAGCATCTCCGCGTAGACCTCGGGTGTTGCGATAGGCATCGGTCTCGTCCTCCTCGGGGGCTGGCGTGCCTGTGCAGCCCGAATCC
>NZ_JBJMIE010000678.1:0-12022 GCF_045807065.1 Actinophytocola sp.
GCCCTGGGCAGGCCCCTTCGGGGGCAGGCTGGCGCCTGCCTGCCTTGCCCCCGCCACCACCACCGAACTGCCTTGGGGGGAGGTCTGTTTCGCCACCCTGGCCATAGGGCTGGGTCCGGCTCCGTCACCTTGGGCACGGGGGCTTGGGTCGCCTGCGTCACCTCGACCACGGGGCTCGGGCCGCCTGCGTCACCTTGCGCCTGGGGCTCGGGTCGCCTTCGTCACTTTGGCGACGTGGCTGGGTTCGGCTCCGCCACTCTGGTCACGGGGCTCGGTCGCGTTCGTCACCTTCGTCACGGGGGTTTTGGTCGCCCTGTTCGCCCTCGGCAGGTTTCCTGAGTCGATTACCGGGTTGTTACTCGCGGTCCCTACCGTCGAGGGAAGGCTTGCCCTTTGAAATCACTCGGTTCGGGAAGGTTAGCCCATGTCCACTACTGGTGAACCGTCGCAGTTGGTTGCTGGGCGTAAGGAGTGGGTGGGGCTTGGGCTGTTGGTCCTGCCGTCGCTGCTTCTGTTCATGATGTTGACGATCCTGTTTCTCGCTATTCCGCACATTGCCGCGGACTTGCGGCCCAGCAGCACGCAGATGTTGTGGATCGTCGACATCTACGGGTTTCTCATGGCCGGGTTCCTTGTGGCCATGGGTACGCTCGGTGATCGGGTTGGGCGTCGGCTTGTGTTTACCGTTGGGGCTGCGGTGTTCGCGGTCGTCTCGTTCGTTGCCGCCTTTACCGGGGATCCCGGGTGGATGATCTTTTGGCGGGCGATACTCGGCGTCGCGGCCGCGGCGGTCATGCCGGCCACCCTCGGGTTGATCTTCTCGATGTTCCTCAACCCCAAGCAGCGTGGGATCGCGATTGGGGCCTGGGCGGCCAGCATCTCCGTTGGTGTCGCGCTTGGGCCTCTGCTGTCCGGGGTGTTGATCGAGGTGTTCAACTGGCGGGCCACGTTCCTGGTCGCCGTGCCCGTCATGGCTCTAGTGGCCGTTGGGGCGCCCTTCCTGCTGCCGGAGCACAAGGACCCGGGGGCCGGCAAACTTGACCTGCTCAGCGTCGGGTTGTTGCTCGCCACGCTGTTGCCGTTGATCTATGGTGTCAAGACGCTCGCCAAGGATGACTCGGGGGCGGTCGCGCTCGGGGGGATCGTCGTCGGGGTCGCGTTCGGGGTCTGGTTCGTGGTGCGGCAGCTGCGGTCCAGTGCGCCGTTGCTCGACGTGCGGTTGTTCGCCAACCGGACGGTGTCCGGGGCGCTTTCCGTTTACATCCTTGCCGCGTTGGCCATGGGGGGCATCTACCTGATGTTCACCCAGTACCTGCAGCTCGTCGCGGCATTGTCGCCGTTGCGGACCGGGCTTGCGATCCTGCCCGCCGCCCTGGTTCTTGTTGGGGTGTCGCTGTTCTCGCCGATCCTGGCGCGGCGGGTGCGGCCCGGGTACATCATCGCGGGTGGGCTTGCCGTGCAGGTCGTCGGGTACCTCATGCTCACGCAGGTGAACAGCACGACTGGGCTGCCGTTGCTGCTCGCCGGGTTCATCGTGCTCTATCCGGCCGTCAACCCGGCCATGGCGCTCACCACCGGGCTCATCGTCGGGTCCGTACCGCCGGAGAAGGCCGGGGCCGCGTCCGGGCTGTCCACCACGGCCAACGACCTCGGGCTTTCCCTGGGTGTCGCGTTGATCGGCAGCGTCGGGGTTGCCGCCTACCGCAACGACATCGTGTTGCCCGGTGGGTTGCCGGCGGGTGTCGCGGGCGCGGCGCGGGAAAGTCTCGACGGTGCGGTGTCCGCCGCGCAGGGGCTCCCTTCGGAGGTCGCCAGCACGGTGCTGGGGCCGGCCCGGGCCGCGTTCACCAGTGGGCTCAACCTCGCCGCGGTCATCGCCGCGGTGGTTGCCGCGGTGGGGGCTGTGGTGGCGGCCACTCGGCTCAGGCACGTGCCGCCCACGGGTGCGCCGGTCCAGGACGAGTCGCAGCAGTCCACAGTGGATGCGTGACTGACAGTGGACAGGGTGAGCTTCGGTCGCGAGCTGTTCTCGGGGCGGCTTCGGGTCGACCTTCTCGACTCCCTGCCGCCGCTTGGGCTCGACCCGGACAGCGAGGAGTTCCTGGCTCGGTTGCGCACCTTCTGCGAGGAGAAGGTCGACGCGCGGCTCATCGAGCGGGAGGACCGGATTCCGGACGAGGTCATCAACGGGCTCAAGGACCTCGGTGCGTTCGCCATCAAGATTCCCCGGGAGTACGGCGGGTTGGGGTTGCCCGGGGTGTGTTACCACCGGGCGTTGATGATCGTCTGCAGCACGCACTCCTCGCTGGGGGAGCTGCTCGGTGCGCACCAGGCCATCGGGCTGGTCCAGCCGTTGCGGTTGTTCGGGACCGATGAGCAGAAGCGTGAGCTGCTGCCCAGGTGTGTGCGGGAGATCTCCGGGTTCATCCTCACCGAGCCGGACATCGGCAACGACCCCTTCCGCGTGCGTACCACCGCGACACCGGTCGACGGCGGGTATGTCCTCGATGGAGTGAAGCTCTGGACCACCAACGGGGTGCTCGCGGACTTCCTCGCCGTGATGGCCATGGCACCCGGTGGGATGTCCGCCTTCGTGGTCGAGACCGACGCGCCCGGGTTCACGGTCGAGTACCGCAACTCGTTCCTCGGGTTGCGTGGGCTGGAGAACGGGGTGATCCGGCTGCACGACGTCTTCGTGCCGGCGGATCGGCTGATCGGTCCGGAGGGGCAGGGGCTCGAGGTCGCACTCGCCGCGCAGGACACCGGGCGGCTGTCGCTGCCGGCGGTCTGTGCCGCGGTGGCCAAGTGGAGCCTGAAGATCGCCCGTGAGTGGTCGCGGGTGCGCGTCCAGTGGGACCGGCCGATCGGTGCGCACGAGGCCGTGGCCAGCAAGATCGCGTTCATCGCGGCGACCGGGTTCGCGTTGGAGGCCATGGTCGAGGTGACCGGGCGGCACGCGGACGCCGGGGTGGTCGACACCCGCGTGGAGGGTGAGCTGGCCAAGCTGTTCGCGTCGGAGATGGCCTGGCGGATCGCGGACGAGCTGGTGCAGATCCGCGGCGGGCGCGGATACGAGACGGCCGAGTCGGCGGCCGCGCGTGGTGAGCGCGGGGTGCCGGTCGAGCAGTTGTTGCGGGACACCAGGATCGGTCGCATCTTCGACGGGTCCACCGAGGCGTTGCGGGTGTTCATCGCCACCGACGTGCTGGCGGCGGAGGTTCCCGGGCACGGGCGTCCGGCGCGGGCCGGTGAGTCGGCGCGGTCGTTCGGGGTGCTCGGCGAGCACGTGCGGTTCGCGGACCGGGCGGCGCGGCGGCTGGCCGGGCGGCTCGACACCGGAAAGGCGCGGTGGGGCGCGGAGATCGGCGAGCGGCAGCTGTTCCTCGGTCGCGTGGTCGACATCGCCGCCGAGCTGTACGCGATGACCGCCTCCTGCGTGTACGCCAAGGCACTCGGGGACTCGGCGGTCGAGCTGGCCGACGCGTTCTGCCGGCAGTCACGGCGGCGGGTGGCCGAGCTGAGCGACCGCTTGCGGGTCAACACGGACACCCACGACGCGGCGGTCGCCGCGCGGGTGCTGGCGGACAGCTACACATGGCTGGAGGAGGGGGTGCTGGACGCGTCCATCGAGGGGCCGTGGATCGCGGAGCCGGTGCCCGGGCCGTCCACCCGGCCGAACCTGCATCGCAAGATCCGGAGGCAGTGATGGACGTCGGCGCACTGGTGGAACAGGCCCAACAGTCCCTTGTCCGAACCCCCAACCGCTTCCTCGGCGCGTTGGAGACCGGCACGGTGACACCCGCCCGGCTGCGTGTGTTGGCGGGGGAGCTGTACTGGCTGGTGTCGAGTGACCGGCGGAGCTGCGCGCTGCTGGCCGAGCGGTTCCCGTCGTCGCCGTTGTTCGCGGGTCTGGCGGAGGGCGAGGAGGAGGCGCTGCGGCTGTTGCTGGACTTCGCCGCCGCGGTGGACCTGTCGGAGGCGGACCTGCGTGCGTACGAACCGCGGCCCCTCGCGCAGGCGTACCCGGCCTTCCTGGCGCAGACCGCCGCGTTCGGGCCGCGGTCGGCGCTGCCGTTCGCGTTGCTGGTGAACGTCGAGGAGTCCGGCGGGTACTACACGCGTGCCGCGGACGCCCTGGTCGCCCGGTACGGGTTCACCGAGCAGGCGGTCGCGCACTTCCGGTTCTTCGCGGACACACCGGAAGAAGTGCTGAAGCTCGCGGTGGACACCGTCGTCACCGGACTGTCCGAAGGAGACTACCCGGTGGCGCTGCTGCGGGTCGCTCGGATGGTCAACGCCTACGAGACGGCGTTCTGGTCGACCGTGGCGGATTAGGGGACCGCCACCTCGACGCGGCGGTCGATGCGGTCCTCGAGCCACGTGCTCGTGTCGATGAGCCAGAGCCGGTCCACGGTGATCTGGTAGATGCGGTGGTTCGCCGGCGCGAGGAGCGCCGCCACCGGAAGTGTGTACTCCGCGCGGTCCTTCTCGTCGGGGAGCAGGGCGTCGTAGAACGTGCCGTGGTGCCGGTGGACCTCGTCCTCGGTGAGCTCGCGGCAGGTGCCGGTGAACTGTGCGCCGTCGACCGCCGTCAGGTCGCC
Organism: Actinophytocola sp.; assembly: GCF_045807065.1. GTDB lineage: Bacteria > Actinomycetota > Actinomycetes > Mycobacteriales > Pseudonocardiaceae > Actinophytocola. Next base: position 4,602 of record NZ_JBJMIE010000678.1, read on the forward strand.
GTCGCCCGTCACGAACAGCGAGCCGCTCACGGTCGGGTTCGCGGTGATGTGCCTGCTGTGCCTGGACTGTGTGGCCGAGCCGAACAGGAAACGCAGCGGCTGGGAGAGCCGGGCGTACTGCAGCACGGCCGACCACGGCTCCCCGTGGGCGGACACCGTGGACAGTGCGAGGTATTTGGCCTCCGCCAGTATCCGTTCGGTGCGCTCGGCGCTCATGCCTACCAGGCTAGGCGCGATTTCCGGTGCGCGGCAATGGTTCGGCCAGTTACCCGGCGGTTTCCCCGTGGGGTTAGGTTTCCCTGATCGGGTAGGTCAGGAGGCGCGGGATGACCGACTTCAGCGCGCGAGCGTCCGTGAAGATCGATGGCCGGGGCGGCCGGTACCTGTACGCACAGGCCGACGAGCTGCGAGCGGCGGGGCCCGCGGTGGCCGTCGAGCTGCCGGACGGCCGGCCGGCGTGGTCGGTCAGCCGGGGCGAGGTGGTGCGTTTCCTGTCGGCACACCCGGGTGTCTCCGGGCACGTGGCGCCGGGTCCGGAGCCGATCACGCCGCCGCGCCCGGATGTGGCGACGCTGCTGGACGAGCTGGCCGCGCAGCCGGCCGACGAGCCAATCGACCTGCGGGCGACCTACTCACGGCGGCTGCCCGTGACGGCCGGCTTCGGCAGCCGGGCGACGGTCGCGCTGATCAACCACACCATCCGGGAGCTGCTGGCGAACCCGGACCAGCTGGCGACGTTGATCACCCAACCCAACCGCTGGCCCGACGCACTGGAGGAGTCTCTGCGGGTGCACTGCCCGGTGGCCTCGGTGCTGCGCCGGGCCGAGGAGGACATCGACCTGGGCGACGGCGTGACCGTCCGCGCGGGCGAGGCGATCCTCCTCAACCACCTGGCCCACGGCCGCGACCCGAACGTGCACGAGGACCCGGAGATCTTCGACATCGACCGGGCGAGCAAGGAACACCTGGCGTTCGGCGTCGGCCCGCACTCCTGCCCGGCGGCCGACCGGGCACTGCTGGAGGCCGAGGTGGCGATCCGGATACTGCTCGACCGCTTCCCCAGGCTGCACCTGGCCGTGCCGCCGGAGCGGATCCCGCCGCTGCCGTCGTTCACCATCAACGACGTGGCCACGCTCCCGGTCCTCCTCCGCCACCGCCTGGCCAAGGCCGCCTGACCCTGCCGCGTCAGGCGTTGCAGCGCCTGGTGTCGGCGGACGGCCACCGCGGAGCCGGACTCCTGGCGCCCCTGGACTCACTCCGCGTACAGCCGCGAGACGCCGCGCAGGACCTCCGCACGCAGCTCGTCGGCCGGCTCGTCGGCGTGGGCGATGACCGGGTCGCTGAGCGCGGCGATGGCCTGGGCTGCGCGCACCTTGTCGCGCAGGGTCGGGTCCGGGCCCGCCGCGAGCCGGTTGGCCTGGAACATCAGGTCCCGGAACCGGCTGACCGTCGGGGCCTGGGCCAGCAGCGCGAGGTCGTGCATCACGTTGTCCCGCAACAGGGTGCGGTGCCGCAGGTACACGTCGACGATCCCCGCGAACACCTCCTCCCGCGACGTGACGCCGTCGAGCGCCGCCGCCATGTCGGCCAGGAACGGCTCGGCGACCGCGGCGAGGATGTCCGCCTTGGTGGGGAAGTGGTACAGCACCGCGGTCTTGGTCATGCCCAGCTGCTCGGCGATCTCGCGGACCGACGTGTGCTGGTAGCCCTGCTGGACGAACAGACGGCGGGCGGCGGCGAGTATCTGCGCGCGGGTGCTGAGCATGTTCTCAGCATAACGTTGCCTGACCGGTGGTCAGATATGTGCGCTCGGATTGTCTGACCGTTGGTCAGGAAAAGGGGGAGAGAAATTATGGAAATCCTGAGTTTCCGGCGCCGGTCTCGCTGGGCCGTCGCTCGCGTTCTGGCTGGTCCGGGCCGGGCACGAGGTCACCGTCGTCGAACGCGCCGCCCGGCCGCTCGCCCACCGACGTGCGTGGGCCGGACGTGGCCGAGCGGATGGGGTTCGGCCCGCCGCCTGCTGGGTCGCTAACCTGCCGGCATGGCGACACGCAGGGCGCAGCTGTTCGGCGGCGAGGACGACCCCCGGTTCGCGACCCCCGTGACCGGCGACGAGCGGGCCGTGCTCGCCGCGACCCTCCGGGCGCAGCGCGCGACGCTGGAGGTGAAGTGCGCCGGGCTCGCCGCGGAGCTGGCCGAGCGGTCGGTGCCGCCGTCCACGCTGTCGCTGCTCGGGTTGGTGCGGCACCTCGCGGACGTCGAGCGCCGGTGGTTCCGCCAGGTGCTCGCCGGGCAGGACGCGCCGCCACTGTTCTCCTCGGCCGACGCCCCGGACGGCGACTTCGACGGCGCGGTCGCGGACGCGGCGGTCATCGCCGGGGCGTGGGCGGCGTGGCGGGTGGAGGTGGCGTTCGCGGAGCGGTTCACCGCGAACGCGCCGGACCTGGACGTCACCGGCGAGGACGGCTGGCGCGGCACGGTGTCCCTGCGGTGGGTGCTGATCCACATGGTGGAGGAGTACGCGCGCCACAACGGCCACGCGGACCTGCTCCGCGAACGCATCGACGGCGCGGTGGGCGCCTAGCCGTCCATCGTGGACATCGCGGAAGGTCCGTGTGGACCGTTCACCACATGTCCTCGAAGCGGGAGCCGAGCATCACGCGGGCCATGGTGGCCTTGATGACGCGGCGCAGCTCGGTCGGGCTCTCGAGCTCCGGCAGTGTCTCGAAGACGGCGCGGCTGACGTCCAGAAGGGTCACGCCGCGGGTGCCGTCCTCGCCGCCGAGCACGAACCACGCCCAGCACCGGTAGGACTCGGGTTCGGCGACCGGTCCGCCGTTGCGCAGCATCGGACACAGGAACACCCCGGCGACCGACTCGACCTGGCGCAGCAGCGCGTCCTCCGAGCTCCACCGCCGTGCCCACTCGTTGACGACGTTCTCCCGCTGGATGCGCAACAGCTCGTCCGTGGTGGCGACGCGGACGGTGAAGTCCGGGTCGCCCCACTGGACTTCCGACCGCCGGCGAAGTGGTATGTCCTCTGTCAAGTTGACCAATCCACGGGTGAACGCGCGAGATTGGCAAGGGTATAGGGCGGGTACTCACGGCCGAAGATCTCTACCCCCGAAAGGATCCCCCCATGGTTGCGATACTCGGTGCGGTCTTCTTCGCCATCGCGCTGATCATGGACCTGGCGGACGCGTCGCCGGTCATCGGCCCGAGCGCGTTCATCGCCGCCGGTCTGCTGTGCCTGGCCCTGCACATGGCCGGCATCGGCAACAGAATGCCCGTGCGCAACGGCCGTCGCTGGAGTTACCGCCGCTAGAACTCGTTGCGGCATCGGGGTGATGTCGCGGTTCGGCGGGGTGACATGAGCGCTTTCCGCTCGTGGCGAGAGTTACGTTCAGGAACTGTGCGAACCGGCGACGTGCTCGAACGACACCCACTGCCAGAGAACCTGTTGCCCGCGCACGCCGCGGACGGAACCCGAGTCGTGTACCGGGGCGTCGGCTACGACGGCGCCTGGCGCGCGGTGAGCGGCTCGGTGTTCGTCCCGTTCGGTTCCGCCCCGCCGAGCGGATGGCCGGTGGTGAGCTATGCCCACGGCACCACCGGCCTCGCGGACCACTGTGCCCCGTCCCGGGCCGGCCTGACCCGTCACGAACGGGACCACGTGGGACGCTGGCTCGCCGCGGGCTACGCCGTGGCCGCCACGGACTACGAAGGCCTCGCGACTCCCGGTCCCCACCCGTACTTCCACGGCGAGGCGGTGGCGGACGACGTCATCGACATCGTCCGCGCCGCGCGGCACCTCCACGACCGAGTCGGTCGGACCTGGCTGGTGGTCGGCTTCTCCCAGGGTGCCCACGCCGCGCTGTTCACCGCGCTGATGGCCACCCGCTACGCACCGGAGCTGGACTTCCGCGGCACGGTCGCGTTGGCCCCACCGGTGAACCTCCCGACCCTGGTGCGGTTCCTGACGGCGGCGGGCGGGCGGCCGGTGTCGCTGCTGCTGCCGTTCCTGCTTGCGGGTGTGCGGGTCGCGCACCCGGACGTCGACGCCCGCGTCTTCCTCACGGCCACCGGCCGCGATCTCGTGGAGCTGGCCACCCGCGCGACGCTCGTCGAGATGTACCGGGCCACGCGCGGCCTCACCAACGACGACGCGGGCCTGACCGACGTGCACCACCGTCCCGGCATGGCCGCGATCCTGGAGGCGTGCCGCGTGCCGGTGACGAGAATGGACCGCCCGGTCTACGTCACCGCGGGCACGGCCGACGACATCGTGCCGGCGGAGGTGGTCGCGTCGTTCGTCACGGAGCTGCGCTACGCGGGCGCGGACGTGATCTTCGACCGGCACGACGGCGCCAACCACGTGGACCTGCTGGCCGCCGGCCTGGACGCGATCATCGACTGGGCGACGCGGATCGTCCGCGCCCGCACGGGTTTCGACTGGTTCGACGCGGACCACGACGGCGAGCTGACGGGCGACGACCTGGCCGTCTACGCCCTGCGACTGGCCCAGGCATGCGGCGCACCACCGGGTTCACTGGCGGCCAGAGCCGTACGCGCGGGCTACGCAGCCCTGTGGCAGGCGATCGCGAACAGCGCCGACATGAACACCGACGGCTCGGTCGACCGCACCGAGTTCCTCCACCACGTGGAGACCGGCGACGGCTTCGAACGCGAGATCGCCGCACTGGCGGACGCGGTACTCCACATGGCACAGTCGAGCGAGTCTGTCTCGGCGACCGACATCGAGTCCGCGGTCCGCGACCCGGGCCGAACCGACCACTGGCTCTTCGGCCGCCTCTAGGCCCGGGCTAGCTCCATACCTCGCGCACCGCGGCCACCACCGACGACGCCTGTGCCAGGCCGGCGCGGGCGGCGGCGGCGCGGGCCGCCGGGTCGAGCATGTTGCGTCCGAAGGCCCGGGAAGCGGCGGCGTCCGGCGTCACCAGCGCCACCTCCGCGGACCGGCGCAGCTCCTCGACCTGTGCGGCGACGCCGGTCATCGGGCCGAAGGAGCGGGGCATCGGGGACAGCACGACCACCCGCGAGCACCCCTCGGCCAGGTCCGCGTTGGATCCCGACCGCACCCCGCCGTCCATGTACCGCTTGCCCTCGATGGTGACCGGTGGCCACACGCCGGGCACCGCGCAGCTGGCCGCCACCGCCCGCACCAGCGGCACCCCGCCGTCCCGGTCGAACACCCGGAACGCCCCGGTCTCGATGTCCACGGCCGTGATCAGCAACCGCACCGAGGACGGCCACGACTGGACCGGCAGCCGCGACTCGATCACCGCGATCCGGTCCGCCTCCGTCGCCGTGGTCGGCGCTCGCCGCGCGAGGCGGCCGATCCGCTGCCGGACCCGCTGCGGCGCCTGGGATCCCACCATCGCGAGCGCGAACCGGGCCATCGTCGTCGGGCCGAATGCCGCGGCGATCTCCCCGTCCGGCGGCACGAGCTGGGCCTGGTACCGCTGCGCCGGGTCGAGCCCGTTGGCCACCTGCGCCCCGACCACGGACCCGGCGGACGTGCCGATCACCAGGTCCGCCGAGCGCAGGTCGACCCCGGCGGACGCGAGGCCCGCGAGCACCCCCCACTCCCACGCGATCCCGGTGATCCCGCCGCCACCCAGCACCAAAGCACGTGTCATGCCACAAACCTAACGGGACTAGCCTCCTCGATGTGACCGTCGAGTTGACCGTGCTCTCACGTGTCGCGTTCCGGGGGAGGGAGATCACCGGTCCCCGGCTGCGCGCCCTCCTGGCCCTGCTCGCCGGCGAGCCCGCCGGCGCGAGCGCGGCGCGGCTGGTCGACGGCATCTGGCCGGAGGACCGGCCGGACAACCCCACCAAGGCCCTCCAGATCCTGGTCTCGCGCATCCGCGCCCAGCTCGGCGACACCCTCATCACCCGCACCCCCACCGGCTACCGCCTCGCGCTGGCCGAGGAGCAGGTCGACGCCCAGGCCGTCCTCCAGCACGCCGCCCGGGCCGCCCAGGCCGCCAAACACGGCGATCACGCCACGGCACTCCACCACGCCGAGGCGGGCCTGGCGCTGTGGGCAGGCCCACCGAAGACCGAGGAGCCCCAGGACCCCCTCACCGACCTGCGGGCCGAGCGAGCGGTCACCTACCGCACCCTCACACGCGCGCGGGCCCTCGCGCTCGCCCGCCTCGAACGGCACGCCGACGCCTTCGGCGCGCTCGCGGAGCTGGCCGTCGAGTACCCGCGTGACGAGGAGATCCTCGCGGAGCTCCTCAGGGCCGAGGCCGTGACCACGAGCCCGGCCGCGGCCATGGCCCGCTACGACGCCTACCGCCGCGCGCTGCGGGACGAGCTGGGTGCCGACCCGGGCCCCGCGCTGCGCCAGGCGCACCAGCGGCTGCTCCAGGACGAGCAGCCGAGCGTCCGGCGGGGTGTCGCGCACGAGCCGAACCCGCTGCTGGGCCGGGACGCCGACCTCGCCGCCGTCGCCGACCTGCTGGGCAGCGCGCGGGTGGTGTCGGTCGTGGGGCCCGGCGGGCTGGGCAAGACCCGCCTCGCCCACGCCGTGAGCAGGCGGTCCACCAGGCGGGCCGTGGAGTTCGTCAGCCTTGCCGGCGTCGCCAGGGACGGGAACGTGGTCGCCGAGGTCGCGTCGGCCCTCGGTGTCGTCGAGCTGCCGCACCTCGGCGCGAAGTCCGTCACCGGCATCGTGGACGCGCTCGGCCCGGGTGCGCTGCTCGTGCTCGACAACTGCGAGCACGTGCTCGCCGCGACCGCGGACCTGGTCGCCACGCTCGTCGCCGTGGCGCGCGACCTGCGGATCCTCACCACCAGTCGGGCGCCGCTCGGCCTGTCGTCGGAGTCGGTCTACCTCCTGCCGGAGCTGGACCAGGCCACCACCGAGGAGCTGTTCCGCCAGCGCGCCACCGCCGCCCGCTCCGGCGTCGACCTGCCGGCGGATGCCGTCGCCGAGCTGTGCGCCCGCCTCGACGGCCTCCCGCTCGCCGTCGAGCTGGCCGCCGCGCGGGTGCGGGTCCTGTCGGTCGCCGAGATCAACCGGCGGCTCGCGGACCGGTTCGCGCTGCTCCGCGGCGGCCGCCGGGACGCGCCCGAGCGCCACCACACGCTGCGGGCGGTCGTCGACTGGAGCTGGCACCTGCTGGACGCCGACGGCCAGCGGGCCTTGCGGACCCTGTCGGTCTTCTGCGGGGGTTCGACGGCCGAGGCGGCGGACCACGTGCTGGGCGCCGAATCGTTCGACCTGCTGGAGCACCTGGTCGACCAGTCGCTGCTCAAGGTGACCGACACCCCGACGGGCGTGCGGTTCCGGATGCTGGAGACCGTCCGCGAGTTCGGCGCGGCCCGGCTGGCCGAGTCCGCCGACACCGAGCGGGCGATCGACGGCTTCCTCGCCTGGACGCGGGACC